>NZ_JBFAXK010000002.1:0-378191 GCF_040680715.1 Nocardia sp. NPDC051981
CTGGACGGCTGAGCAGACCTTCCACCTGGCCTGTGGTCCGCGCAATCTGACCGAGGCGCTCGCTCTGTTTCGCGTCTGGGCATCGGCGCGGGGCTGAACAGCGCGAACGGCGCCTGTGCCGATGGACGCCAAAACCCTCTTTCGCATACACGAACCCCGAGATGATCTCGGGGCGTTGGTCTTTGGATGGGGCCGGGCCGCGTGGTCGAATCGAGCCATGTACGGCAGGACAGTGCATGCCCCGGCGAGTCGGTCAGTGAAGGGCGACCGGTCCGTGGTTGTCATGCCACAATCTTCGGACCTCGAACCCACTCAAGGTCAAATGACCAAGATCGCCCGCCCTGGAGCAGATGCATAGGCTTCGCCGACTTCAAATCAGCTTGCCCCGTTGATCTTCGCGCAGTCCGCACTGGTCGGTTCAATCAGCACGATCAGCGGCAATACAGGATGTTCCCGCAGCACTGTTGTCGCGAGATTCTGGAGGAAGTTTCGGCTTGCTCCTGACGTCACGTCAGGTCCTAGCGTCGGCGGTACCCGCGCGAGGTGCGTCGGTGGAAGTGAGATGGAATCGGATGGGCGAGACGGGAATCGAGCAGGTGTGGAAGGTCGGTGAGCTCGCGACCGAGGCCGGATTGACGGTGCGGACGTTGCATCATTACGACCGCATCGGGTTGGTCCGCCCGGCCGGGCGCACCAAAGCCGGTCATCGGCTCTACACCGAAGCCGATGTCGCGCGCCTGTATCAGGTTTTGGCCTTGCGGCAGTTGGGTCTGGGATTGGACCAGATCGCGAACGTGCTCGCGGGCACCGTGGCGATGGCGCGGGTGCTGGCCGCGCATCGCGACTATCTGGCTGCTCAGGTGGCTGCGACGCAGGACCTGCATGCTCTGGTGGCGGCGCTGGCGACAACGGCGGAGAACCGGCCCGACATCTGCGCGAATCACTTCCTGGAATTGATCAGGAGAACTGTCATGGTCAACGACACCGTCGAGAAATGCTTCACTCAAGAGCATGCCAAGGCTTTCGCCACTCTCTACTTCGCGCAGCTCACGGCCCGACAACGCGCACTGGAGCTTTGGTACGCCGAGGATGCGCAACTCACGGTCGGAGACACCCCGTACGTGGGCACCGCGGCCATCTTCGAACAGCTCGTCCGATTCCCGCGGGCTGGATACAGCGCCAACGCGTTTGACGTCGAGTCGGACACCGATGTCTCTGCGCTTCTTCGTGTGACTGGAGATCTCGTGCTGGACGGGGCCGAAGATACTCGTCCGTTCGAGACGTCATTCACGCTGCACAGGTCTTCGGCGGATGACGCGTACTTGATCGCCAACCAGACCTTCCGAGCCGTCTAGATCGCGATTTGACGATCTCGCCTGGACTTTCGTGTCACGCAGTGCCACAAGTTAGCTTCAGGTGAAGCGCCCATTCTCGGCTCGCGCGCGGACGTTCCGTCGGCGTCGAATCGGCAGGGCCCGTTGATCTTCAGATGCCCCCGCGCTGGCCGGTTCGGTCAGCGCGGTATGCGGCAGATTAGTGCGTTCGGCTCCGCCCTGCCGTGCCGCTCTGGGGCCTGCGGGTCTTGAGGTTCACGTTGCGTGCATGTTTAGCGTCGAGGTGCCGGATCGGCCGGCCGAGTTCCAAGTAGGAGGACGGGTGTCCTGGTCTGTTGCCGAGATTGCCCGCATGTCTGGCGTGACGCCGCGCACGTTGCGGTACTACGACGAGATCGGGCTGCTCTCGCCCGCCAGTATTCGCAGTAACGGTTACCGCGTCTACGAGCAGGAGCAACTGCTGCGGTTGCAGCAGATTCTCGTGTTGCGCGAGTTGGATATGCCGCTCGATGCCATCGCGGCGATTCTCGACGGGCAAACCGACCACGTGCAGGGGTTGCGCGAGCACCACGCGAGGGTGACGCACAAGCGTGATCGTCTCACTCGGGTGGCACACACACTTGCCCGCACCATCGAGGAACTCGAGAGCCAGAAGGGAACAGGAGCCGTGACCGAAATCAACAGGCCGGAGAACCTTTTCGAAGGTTTCGACCCGAACCAGTACGAGGCAGTGCAAAGTAACGACTGGCCGGATCAGGAACAGGTCCGGCAGCGGTCGCAACAGTTCATCGACTCGCTCAGCGCCGAGGACATCGAGCGGATACAACGAGAAACGACCGCAGCGATGATTCGGATGGCCGAGTTCATGGCATCCAAGACAGCGGTAAGCGACCCATCCGTACAGGCAGAGATCGAGACGGCGTACCAGCTCATGCGCGCGAGCTGGGAGCCGGATGCTCGTGCGTTCAAGGCGTTGGCCCGTACGTACGATGATCCGGCCTACGCCGAGAATTTCGACCGTATCGCTGCGGGGCTTGCGACGTACTACCGCGACGCGATGATGGTCTTCGCCGACACCCGGCTCACCTAAGGTAGCGGCGGCCGCCGTAGAGGCGGGCTGTGTCCAGGGGCTGCAGACCCTGGACGGGCGGCTTGAGGCAGCTGACGAGCATCCTGCATTCGGCAGTAGCGGACGTTTTAGCCGCAACAGGTTCCGGGCGCCGGTGCCACCTGAGGGCGCGACAACACCGCCATCTACCGCTGCGAGTCACACTTCTCGGCGCACGTCGAAGTGCGGTGCTGGGGTGTACCCCAACACCACAGCCCCACATGCATTCAGAGAGGGTCGCGCTGGCCGGTTCGGTCAGCGCGGTATGCGGCATTACAGGTCGGCCGGTCGCGGTTGGCGGACGGAGGCCGCAGCCCTGGGATGTTCGTGGTGTCAACGCCCCAATTTGTGAAACGAATTCGGTTCTGAATGTTGGCCGGGTCGTTAAGCTCTCTGACACCCGGTGGCCTTTCTCCGGGGGAGGCAAGGAGATCTACCAGCCATGAAGCTGAAGCCACTGGCCCGCAAGGGGTTCGGTGTCCTGGCTGCCGCGGCGGCAGCCAGTCTCGCGCTGGGGGCGGCACCGGCCTCTGCCGACATCACCAAAGTCGCGGCGTACTGCGCCAAAGGCGGGATCGACGGCCCGGGTTGCAGCGCGTACATCGCTGTTTATGCTACGGACTCGGCTCCGGTGTGGGTCACCCTCGACGGCATCGTCCTCGGGGGGAGCCCCTTCCCGACGAAGCTTTACGGTGACACCTACGAGGTTCAGATCGACCTCGATTGCTACGACATACCGTTGCATGTCGTCGCCATGCAAAAGAGTGCGAACGGCGTGATCACCAGCCAGATGTCGACCGATTACACTCCTCCCGACTTGGGGGGAGCCCCGGTGATCGGCCTGACGGGGAGCGCGGCTGTGCATGCCTTCCGGACAGGAAGCACCAGCGGCTCCGCCGCCGCCACCTGTCACGTTGCCTCGTCCTGGTGAGGAACCCGCACAAGTAGGCGCCTCCGCGCTCGAATCGCAGGTGGGGCAGGCGATGCCCGGTCTACCACGAATCGTGCCCAGGGTAGACCGGCTGGCCGAGAGCGACACGCTGTCGGTGAGAACCCGAACGGTACTGAGGAGGTCGGCCGATCGGTTGCGGTCCGAGTAGATCGACACGGTGGGCGACGGGAACGAGCTCTGCAATCGATATGAGCGGATATCGCTGTGCCACAGTCGGTTGCGTCGCTGATCGGGCCACGCTGGCTGGTTCGGTCAGCGCACGATGCGGCGGAGTGGCGAGGTCAGCACTGCGCGTCAGTGGGCCTGAACCTGCAACCTGACCTGTGTTCCGTCAGGAAACTGGTGGTCGGACGCGCCGACTACAGGGTTAGGCCCATCGCACGGCATTCGGCATGAGCGCGCACTTGAGTTCGCTAGAGTCAGCCGGACGATGCGGCCGGCGCGTCGGATCTCACGAGGCGCCAGCGCCGGTTGGGTCGAGGAGAGGCGCAGAGGTTATTCTGCTTCGGAACGTGACTCGATGTGTGAGCAGGGGGTTTGACGTGCAGATATGGCATGTCAATGGGGTCGAATTCCGCTTCAACGTCTGAACTTCTGCGAAGAAATAGAGCAGCGTGTGTATCGCTGCAGGTAGAGACTCTGCTCAGTCGTTTCCGCCGGCACCGCGGTCTCGCCGGTTCGGTCAGCGCGGTATGCGGCTTGACAGTGCGTCGACGGCCACCGCTATCGAGGAGGGCCGGCACTCACACCACCGACGGCGGGCGCACCTGGCGGGAGACGCCGCTCCCGACCCCGCTGCGCGACGCCGGTCACCACGGTGGATGGGTGAAGTTCGCCGACGCCCGCAACGGCTGGATCGGGACTCGCGACAAGCTGTTCGCCACCCACGACGGCGGAACCACCTGGCGCGAGACCGATATCGAGATCAAGACGGCGGAACCGGCGTGGTCGCTCACCGTGTCCGAGGGCACCGTGTGGGTGGCGGCCACGCAGGCCGATGAGCAGACCGCAGTGTTCACCAGCCCGATCACCCGCGATGCGTTGACCGGGCCCATCGAGGTGTCGGTGCCCGGAGCCGTCGGCCCCTACCCAGTCCCCGAGGTGTCGGCTACCGGAAGCCGTGCCTGGATGGTGGTCACCGGCCGCGGCAAGAACGGCGCACGGCTGGTCGACGCCACGTGGACGCCGTGGCAGCTGCCATGCGGGAGCAGCGGGCCCGCCGACTGGCACGCGGTATCGGAGAAGCGGCTCGTGGCGCTGTGCGGTCTCCCGCCGTCCGCCGAGGGCAGCACCACCCGGGTGGTGACCTCGGTCGACGGTGGCGTCAGTTCACCGAGACCTGGCAGCTGTCCCCGTCGCGGTCCGCCAAGGCCGTGCTACTGCCCGCCGATGCCACCCATCTGGTCGCCGCCGTCGATGAATGCCTGCTGACATCCACCGACGGCGGCGAGACCTGGACCACCGCCTACACCACACCCGACCGCGGCTGGCAGCCGTTGTCGGGTGAGTTCGTTACCGAGACAACCGGTTTCGTGGTGCTGGGCCGCCCCGGAAGCGGGCCGGTGCCCACCATGATGCTCGCCACCCGCGACGCGGGGCAAAGCTGGACACCGGTCAGCTTCGGCTGATCAGCGGGACGCGGTCGCGCGCGAGTAGTTCCAGCCCTGCCAGGAATCGTCCTTCACGCGTTCGCGGACGGCGTTCGCGATGGCGGAGCGCTGGGGGTCGGGCAGCCGGTCGGTGGCGGGCAGCACGTCCGGGGACAGGTCCGACAGGTAGTCGGTGTCGAGGGACTTGCCCGACTGCCAGCGCGCGATATTGCGGTCTGCGACGAAACCTTCCGGGTTCAGGACCGACAAGGCGAGCAGGGTCGTCAGGGCGGCGCCGACGGCCACGCGCGGCACCCAGTACCGGCGCAGGCGCACCAGGCTGGCGAGCAGCAGCAGGTACACCAAGGCGATCCAGCCTTCGAACACTTCCACCAGCAGCCGCAGCAGGGTGAACCCGTACGCCTGCTGATAGGTCCACATGCGGTGCAGCGCCGACGCCACGATCACGAACGCCAGGCCGATCACCACGGCGATCGCGATCCGCAGCCAGCGGCGCTCGGCGGCACCGTTCTGCGCGGCGAACCGCAGCACGACCCCGATCACGGCGAGGGTCAGCAGGCTCACGATCGACAACTGCCAGAAGCCGCTGCGCGCGTACTCGGCGTAGGTGAGGCTCGCGGTGCGCTGCACATAGCCGTCGCCACCGAACAGCACCGCCACCTGGGTGGCCACGAACGCCGCGAACACGATCGTCAACGCGCCCACCGGGATTCCCCACTCCAGCGGCGAGAATCGGCGCACGCCCCGGCCCCGATCGGAGAACGAGTCGTCGTCCACCGCCGCGGGAGGCGGACCGGCCAGCAGGTACAACGCCCCGGCCACCCCGGACCCGGCGACCACGAACACCACACCCCACCGGATCACCGCCGGAACGTCGACGGCCGGGATCAGCCCGTCCACGAGACCCGCGAAGACCGCGTCGGCCCCCGCCAGCAACGGCACCACGATCAGCAGCAGCGCCGCCGCCACACCGATCGACCACCAGACGCGCTGCGTGCCCGTCCCCACCCGCTCCCGGGTGCCGGTCATGGCCCGATACAGCCACGGCCACGAATTCAGGCCCGCGAACGGCACCGCGAGCACGTCGAACCAGGCCCCGTACGCCGACCGCGGCACCACCGCCAGCGACCCGGCCACCGCCGCACCGGCCAGGCACAGCACGAAAAGCCATGGCGCGGCCCGGAAAGCACCCACCGACAGCAGGGCCAAGGCCACACCCGTCCACCAGACACGACCCCAGGGCACCTCCGCGAGACGACCGGACAACAGGCCGGCTGAATCGGCAGCCGGACCGTTCCCCTGCGACGAATACGCCTCGGCCGGCGTCCGATCGGTGCCGGCCTCATCGGCCGCCCGCGCCGCGGCCACCTCACCGGGATCGGTATCGGCCGGATGGCTTTGCCGCGGTTCCCGATCGTCGCGGTCGGAGTCATCCCGGTCCGAGTCGTCCTCGTCGTCCCGGACCGCGTTGCGCGCCGCACGATCGACCGCGTACACCGTGCCCGCGATCGCGAGTCCGGCGAGCAGCCATCCGATGCCGGGACGATCCAGGGGTACCAGAACCGCGGCCGCACACCCCGCAGCGGCCGTGGCGGCAAGCAACCCGTTCGGCACCGGAACCCGTTCCGACCGCGACGGAATCCGTTGCGGCGCAGCACGATAAGGCCACGACACACCGGGTTGCGGAACCGCGGCGGGATGGGGCGGCCACGCGGCCGGCCACGGAGCGGGACCACCGGCTCCCGCCGGCGCGGCACCCGACATCGCAGGCGCCAGCGGCGGTACCGCGGCCGCTGAGACGAGAGGTCGGGTCGGATCGGCGACTGCGGGATCGGCAATCGCCCCTCCCGCCACAGGCGGAGCCGAGTTCTCGGTGGCTGCGGCCCGTTCGGGAACAGGCGCGGCGGCGCGCTCGGTCGCCGCCGCCGGAGGGGCGACAGGCGCGGCGAATTCGCCGGTCGCAGTCCCCGGTTCGGTGGCGGACGAGCTCACCGATGCCGGTGCTGTGGGATCGGGAGGTGGTGTGGGTGTGGGTTTGTCGGGCATGTGTTCCTCCATCGGGTGTGCGGGACCGGCCCGGGGAGCGCGGTGCGCCGCCGGGGTTCCGGTCGGGAATGGGTGTGAAGTGCCTGTCCGGTCAGGGTGGGGGCAGGGTAACGCGGATGCGGGAGCCGGGGTCGGCAACGGCGATGGTGCCGCCGTGCAGGTCGACGATCCAGCGGGCGATGGCCAGACCCAGGCCGGTGCCGCCACCGCTGGCGCGGCCGCCGCGAGTGAAGCGTTCGAAGACGCGGGCGCGTTCGGCGACAGGGATGCCGGGGCCGTCGTCGGAGACCTCGATGACGGTGCGGCCGTGGGCGGTATGGGCGTGGACGCGGACCTCACCGTGGGCGGGGCCGTGACGGGTCGCGTTGTCGAGCAGGTTGAGCAGCACCTGGTGCAGGCGGGCGCTGTCGGCGTGCACGGTCAGGCCGGGGGCGACGGTGACGGTGAAGCGGACGGGACGGTCCACGGCGGCGGCCATCACCTCCGCCTCGGCGACCACCTCGCTCAGCAGCGGCTCGAGGTCCACAGGTTCGCGGTCCAGGCGCATCGCGCCCGCCTCGATGCTCGACAAGGCGAGCAGTTCCGACACCAGCAGGCTCAGCCGCTGGGTTTGGGCGAGGGCGGTGCGCAGGGTGGCCGGATCCGGTTGGGCGACACCGTCGACCAGGTTCTCCAGCACCGCGCCCAGGGCGGTGATCGGGGTGCGCAGTTCGTGGGACACATTGGCGATGAACTCGCGCCGCTGCTGATCGGCGGCGGCCAGGTCGGCGGCCATCTGATTGAACGCCACCGCCAGCTGGCCGACCTCGTCGCGGGAGGTGGCGCGCACGCGGCGCGAATAGTCGCCCTGCGCCATGCGTTTGGCCGCGGCGGTCATCTCCCGCAACGGCATCGTCATCCCGTGGGCGAGTACCTGGGAGATCAGCAGCGCGAACACCATGGCGACGACGGTGGCGCGCGGCGGCAACACGCCGATGCGGATCGCGAAGTAGCCGAACGCGGCCGTGCCGGAGCCGACCATGAGGATCGCCAGCTTCGCCTTGATCGACGGCACCCGGTCCAGGGGCCGCGGCAAGCGTGCCGCCACCCGGTTCGCGAGCGCCCGCACCCCGGTCACCGGAGCCTCGGTCTCGCCGATCATCGGGTCTCCAGGGCGTAGCCGACGCCGTGCACGGTGCGAATGAGGTCCGCGCCCAGCTTGCGGCGCAACGCCTTGATGTGGTTGTCCACCGCACGCGTGCCCGAGGCGTCGGCCCACCCCCACACCTCGCTGAGTAGCCGTTCGCGCGCGAGCACCGTGCGCGGCCGCCGCGCGAGATGCACGAGCAGTTCGAATTCCAGTGGCGTAAGCTGGGTTTCGCTGTCCGCGCGCCACACCCGCCGCTGATCGGTGTCGATACGCAGGTCACCGACGAGGATGGTGGCCACGGTCGCGGCGGTGCGTTCCACCCGGCGCAGCATGGCGTGGACGCGGGCGGCGAGCACCCGCATGGAGAACGGCTTGGTCAGATAGTCGTCCGCGCCGACACCGAGCCCGATGAGCATGTCGGTCTCGTCGGTGCGGGCGGTCAGCATGAGCACCGGGACCGGGCGGCGCGCCTGGATGCGGCGGCACACCTCGAGTCCGTCGAAACCGGGCAGCATCACATCCAGCACCACCAGGTCTGGGTCGCCGGCCGCCTCGGCCGCCACCCCGGCGGGCCCGTCGTGGGCGATGTCGACGACGTAACCCTCGGCGCGCAGGCGGGCGGCGATCGATTCGGCGATGGTCGGCTCGTCCTCGACCACCAGGATCCGGCGCGCACTGGTTTCCATGCAGCCGACATTAGGCAACCGGCGTGGAGATGGTTCGCGCCGTGTGTGGAGATGTTGTGGAGACCCAGGTCATACGACCTGGAAACATCGACGACGACACGACATCGTAGCATGACGCGGTGCGCTCATCGACGGATCACACCGCGCGCCTGCGCGGCGCTGCCGTCGGCGCGTCCTCGGGGGCGGTCGCCATTCTCGCGCACGGACTTGGCGGTGGCGCGACCCTGAGCTGAGTGGGTCTTCGGGCGATAAAAGCCGATCGGTCATCGGAGTTGCGGACGTTCCGCCGGCCCTGGGATCAACTCGGGCGGTGGATCTTCCGGCCTCTCGTGCTCGGCCGCTTCGGCCCTAACCAATGGTTGTGATCGATAACGGGCAGTCATCGATCACAACACACAGCACGAGAGCGGGGACTTTCACCTGCCCACCAGCGGAGACTTCCATCCGGCCATTGACACTCGACTTCCGGAGACTGATCCAGATGTTGGTGGTTGCACTCCGCGACTGCTGGTAGGGCTATTGCGTGTTCGCCGTACAGGCCGACTTGCCGAGCTGGGGAATGCTGAATGCACCGAGCAGTCCCGTGTCAGGGCCCAGAGTGGTGACCGCGTTGCGTTCGGCGTCGGCCCGTGTGGGGCCGACGGCCCAGACCGATGGGTGTCCCTTGTACCTGGCGACAGCAGCGCATTCGTTCTGGAAGCGCAGCACGACCACGCAGTTCGAGGACCCGCAATCGTTCAGCGCGGTAGCATCCGCAGTGGCGGGGTCGGAAGCAATTCCCCAGCTGTAGCGCACCATCTGGCCGGTGGGCCCATCGATGAACGCGGCCAGGGCACCGAAGGAATCCCCCTCCGCGTGCGCGGTACCCACTGCGGCCGTGGTGGTGGCGAAAGCCGCGAATGCAAAGGCCCCGAAGGCGATCTTGCGTGACAAAGACATCTGATAACTCCCCAATCGGAAACTCGTACGCCGAGATCATGCCCGACATGATCAAATTGGCAAAATTACGAGTTCCATTGGTGTGCAACCTCTTTGATGCCACGCGAGCAGCTTCGAACGATCACCGATGTACGCCGTGATCCGCAGCCATGCCCCGCCGGGGCGGCACTACCTCGGAGCGGGCGTGTCCGAAGGCACTCGAAACCCGTCCTGCGGTGGTGACTTCAACCGTAGCGATAATCGATGCGGCCACCGTGGACAGTTCACACATTGGCACGGGATGTCCTATTACCGATTCAGTGACCGATCCGGGTTACCGGTTCAGTGACCGATTCGGGAGGTTTCATATGACGGGTCGCATGTGATCCATCCAGTGAGCCTTTTCATCCATGGTTGGCTTCGAGTTCGCGGTTCTGGAGTGCGTGAATCGCTTTGGCGAGCTGTCCGGCCCTGTGCGGGCAGCTGTGTTGCCACCATCCTTCTGCGGAATGGCTTACCGGTGAGGTCGATTCGGCGGCGGTGTACGCCGAGGTCGACCGCGCGCGAGGAATGCCACGAACGCCCAGGGCAATGCCGAGGGGCCTGCGCCACCACAGAGGGGCCGACCTGCGCCAGAGTAGATATTCAAGGTCAACGGCAGGCAACGGTCCGAGCAGATTCCCGGGGTTCATCACGCGGGCACGGACACCCCAAGGCCTGCGCCCTGCGCACATTCCCCGAGCGAGGTGAAGCGCATCAGCATCCCGGCGCGATAATCCGGTTATGGGTTCTGATGCCGAATTGCCCGCGGAATCGCTGGTGTGGGCTGCGGGAGCGTATCCGGGGCCGCGGACGGGGAGTTTCCGGTTCTGGTTCGCCACCCGCCGCTGGGAGTGGTCGCCGGAGCTGTACCGCATGCACGGCTACACCCCCGGCGAGATCGAGCCGACCACCGAAATGCTTCTGGCACATAAACATCCCGACGACCGCGACAAGGTGGCCGAGACGATCGCCCGCTCGGTGGAGTTGGGTGAGCCGTTCTCGAGCCGTCACCGGTTCATCGACACCCACGGTGTCGAGCATCAGGTGATGGTGGTCGCCGACCGCATCCTCGATCAGGGCCGCGCGGTCGGCACCGCCGGCTTCTATGTCGACCTGGCCGGCACCCTCATCCGTGCCGAGCACGACGCCCTCGAGGCGCGGATGCCGGAGGTGGTGGAAGCGCGGGCGGTGATCGAGCAGGCCAAGGGTGTGTTGATGCGCATGTACCGCATCAGCGACGAACAGGCGTTCAAGCTGCTGGTGTGGCGCTCCCAGGAAACCAACACCAAACTCCGCGCCCTGGCCGAGCAGCTACTGCGTGAGTTGCCCGCCGTGCCACCGGCCGAGCCCGCCACGGTGTCGGCATTCGACCACATCCTGCTCACCCTGCACGAGCGCATCCCCCGCTGACCACATCGGATGGACAAGGGTCTCGCCCCAGCGTCGAGTGTGGTCATGACCGCCTCGGCCATGACCACACTCGACAACGCCCACGTCTGCACCATCGGCGGCGAGATCGATGCCCTGACCGCCCCCACGTTCCAGAGGTGCGTCGTGCTCAGCGGCCGGGTGGATCGGCCCGCGGACTCTTCTGATCCACCCGGCTCGAGCAGCAATCGGACCGTCGCGGCAGCTGCCGACGCTTCACATGTGGGCTAGGAGTTGTTGGTCAGCTCCTTGTAGCGCAGGAACTCCACGAAGGAGACCTGCCCATCCGCCCAGATGCGGTCTTGCTGAATACGGCGCCCAAGCCCGGCTGCCCTACGTAGCAAGCTGGACAGGACGATCGATTCTGCTGCGCCGCCGACCACGACGTCGTTACCGTTGGAGAGGTCCGTAGCTCCCTATCTGGAGGTGACCATGACTACCGCTCGCGACATCATGCACCCGGGTGCGCATTGGATGACCAGCACAGACACCGTTCAGCGCGCGGCGCAGGTGATGCGCCAACTAGGCGTCGGAGCCTTGCCGATCGGCGACAAGAACGAGCGCATGATCGGCATCATCACAGACCGCGACATTGTCGTGAAATGCACTGCCGACGGCCGTGATCCAGCGAAGATGTCTTGCGCCGAGTTGTGCGAGGGCACGCCACGTTGGATCGATGCCGATGCCGACGTGCAGGACGTACTGCACGAGATGGTGAGCCATCGAATCCGGCGACTGCCCGTGATCGAGAACAAGAGGATGGTCGGCATGATCAGCGAGGCAGATCTGGCCAGGCATCTGCCTGATGATCAACTCGCCGAATTTGCCGGGCACATCTACTCGGCGACCCCGGGCCAGCGCTGAAGTAAGCCGACAAGTCAGTGTGGTCTCAACGGGTCGGCACCCACGCAGACCCGTTGAGACCACAGGCGTCTTCGTGCGTCGCTGGGTGGCCGCACTGCCGGCGGTCGGTCACCCGCCCCGACGATTGATCTTCCGAGGGTTCGCGCCGACCGGTTGACGCACCTTCGAGACCGCCGAGTCGGAGTCCGCGGGATGGGCGGAGACATTGACCGAGCCGCGCCGTCAGCTTCTTTCCGCTGGTCAGCGGAATTGTCGTGGTTCGACGAGGATGGAGCTATGCGGACCGAGTATCACGCGAGTCTCGCTCGTCTCGCCACGCTGCTCGTTGCGATGAGTCTGCGTGATCGCGACGCGGTCGCGTCGGCGACGAACGCGTTGCTCGACGCCGACATCGAACAGGCCGAGCACGCCATCGACGTGTGCGCGGAGATCGAGACCATGCGTGATCACTGCGAACAGGCCGCCGTCGATCTTCTGGCCCGGCAAGCCCCGGTCGCCAGTGAATTGCGCCAGGTCGTGACCGCCCTCCAGCTCGTCGGCGACCTCGCCCGCATGGGCACCCTGGCGAGCCACATCGCCAGGACCGCCCGACGCCGGCACCCCGGCAATGCAGTCCCGGACTCGGTCCGCCCCCTTGTTGCGAACATGGGTGCGGCGGCGGTTGCCATAGTCACCAGCGCCGCAGCGGTTTTGGAGTCCCGTGATCCGGAAGACGCCGCACGACTCGATCAGCAGGACGACGTGATGGACGAACTGCACCGCGAACTGTTCACTACGGTGCGCGGTCCGGACTGGCACGACGGAGTCACTGCCGCTGTCGATCTCGCTCTGCTCGCCCACTACTACGAGCGGTTCGCCGATCACGCCGTGCAAGTCGGACGCCGCACCATCTTCCTCGCCACCGGCGAAAACCCACAGACCTGGCTCGCCGATCGGCAATCACTCGATACCTGACCGCGCGCGAGACTTTGGACACGGAACGCTTGTCCAACATCGCACAATTGTCAGAAGAGGATGTCCTGAGCCGCAGTCGGTCTCGCTGTTGGCCGCGCCCACTCCGGCCGATACCGCGCGGGATGCGGCATCAGCGTGCGTTCGCGCTTTGAAGATTGCCGCGGTAGCAGTGGAGAGTCCCGACACCGCGCTCCGGCCCACTCAACTGCGATCGGCGAATGTTGATGTCCCGGCGGGGTCATACGTAACTGTCATTACCTTCGTTGGTCCGATCCGCCCGTGTTATTTGCTATAGAATTGCTGATTTGGTGTGGGTCTGATCGAAGGTGGTTCGCATCCGTCAAGTCGTGGGTGCGGGCGGTGCCGTGGCCCGATGGTGGCCAGGAGAACTTCGAGACGAAGGCGGCTCTCGATGACGGACTTCGACTATTGCGTAATCGGTGGCGGATTCGCGGGATTGACGGCTGCGTTGCGGCTGAAGCAGGCGGAGCGATCGGTGGTGGTGCTGGAAGCCCGCGACCGGCTCGGCGGGCGCACATTCACCGAGGTGCGCGCGGATGGTTGCTGGATCGACCGCGGTGGCGCCTGGATAGGGCCGGGACAGGACCGCATCCAGGCCTTGATGAACGAGTTCGGGGTACGGAGTTACCAGCAGTACACCGACGGTGAGGCCATGATGGTCGTCGACAGCAAGCAGTACCGCTACAGCGGCACGATCCCGTGGACGATGAGCCCCTGGGCGTCGATGAATCTCGGCGCGAGCTTTGTCGAGCTGGGGCACATGTGCAGGTCGATCCCGCTCGAGGCGCCGTGGGAGGCGAAGAAGGCCGACAAGTGGGATCGGATGAGCCTGGCGCAGTGGCTGGATCGCACCGTCTGGTCCAAGCCCGCCCACGATCTGCTCGAGACTGCCATCGCGGGCAGTTACACCTCGGCCGCCTCGGAAGTATCGATGCTCTTCGCGCTGTATCAGATGGCATCGGGAGGTGGGCCCAACTTCGTCTTCGGCGTCAAGGGCGGCGCCCAGGACGCCCGGCCGGTCGGGGGCATGGGTGCGATCTACGGGCCGATGGCGGCCCAGCTCGGCGACTCGATTCACCTGTCGCAGCCGGTGCACAGCATCGAGCAGGACGCCGCCGGGGTGAGGGTGCATGCGAATGGGTCGACGGTGTGCGCACGTCGGGCGATCGTGGCCGTCCCCCTGGCGATCGCAGGTCAGATCCGGTACGAGCCGATGTTGCCGGTCGATCGCTCGTTCCTGCATCAGCGGGTGCCCAGTGGCTCGATCATCAAGATTTCCGTCGTATACGACGAGCCGTTCTGGCGGCGCGACGGATTGTCGGGCCAGTCGGCCGCGCCGGGATCGCCGGCCACCGTCACCATCGACGGCTGCACCGACGCCGGGCGGCCCGGGGTCCTGTGCGTCATTTCCGAAGGGCCCATCGCACGGCAGATCGGTCGACTCGATCCCGCCGAACGCAGGACGGCGATACTCCACGAATTGGTCACGCGATTCGGCGAAAAAGCCGGTGTCCCAGTCGACTACATCGAGCAGGACTGGAGTGCCGAGCGCTATTCCGGTGGCGGGATGCTCAGTCACACGCCGACCGGTGTGCTCACCGAGTTCGGCCGTACGCTGCGCGAACCGTGCGGTCGAATCCACTGGGCCGGAACCGAGAGCTCGGCCGTCATGTGCGGTTGGGTCGACGGAGCCGTGCGCTCGGGTGAACGCGCCGCGAGCGAAGTGCTGCAGCATGAGCTCGCCGCGGTCTGAGGTCGGCGGATGGGCCTCGGGCCGGGCTTCCCGCGGCCCACCGCTGCACCCCCATGCCGCATACCAGCAGCTCACTACGGGCGCGCTACCTCGTTCCTGGATAGCCTCATGGAATCGCCCTGCTGCGGGATCTGCTCGAGGCAACCGCGGCCCAGGCCCGATCTGTTGACCCGGCCTTGTCCGGGCCGAAATGTGGCCGTTGGTGAGTCGGCTGAAGATGTTGTGTACCAGTGTATTTCGCTGCCCGATCGGCACGGTGACACGGTCGATCATCCTCGGATCGGGTGAGTGGTCGACTACTCGCTACGGTCAGGCTTCCGCACCGACCGCTGGAATCCGAACCCAGCGGCGTGGTTCGACGTGCCGTTGACTTCCTCACCCCGTGCTGCCGGGTCGAAGGCCTCGGGGTACTGCCGTCGTGCCTTGTTAAGGAGACCAGGCTCGATGCTGGTGCCGCGGCGGGTGGGGTCGGTCACGGGTAGTTGCTACCTGTTCGGATCCTCGAACCGGCGATGGGACGCACCCAGACGCCGCCTCGATCAATTCGAGTGAAGCCTTTTCTGATTTCGCCAATTGCGGAAGCGGGTCAGGAGAGCCAGTCGGAGTAGTGGGTCGGGGCGAGGTGGGCGTCTTTATCGGTGAGGACGTCGCCCTTGACTTGGGCGAACATGCCGGCGGTGGGGTCGGTTACTACGGTTCGGCTGTCGCCTTTGCGGGCCAGGGTGATTCGGCCCAGTTCGTCGAGGGGGAAGATGTCGGGTCCGGCGATGTGGCGGGCGCCGTTCAGCGGGGCGCCGGTCGCGACTTCCGCTACCGCGGCGGCGACGTCCTTCGCGGCGATCGGCTGGATCGGTGTCGTGGGCAGTCGGACGGTGTCACCGTCGGTGGTCCAGGACAGCACGGCGTCGATGAACTCCATGAACTGTGTGGCCCGGACGATGGAGTAGGGGATCGACCCGGCCGCCAGGATGTTCTCCTGCAGCACTTTTGCCCGGTAGTAGTCCAGGTCCTGCACCTGGTCCGCGCCGATGATCGACAGGATGACGAAATGGCCCACGCCCTGGCGGCGGGCAGCGGCCAGGAGATTGTCCATGGGGGTCTGGAAGAACGCCGGAGAGGCCTCGTCGAAGGTCGGGGAATTGGTCAGGTTGACGACGACGTCGGCACCGGCCAGGGCTTCATTCAATCCGTTGCCGCTGATGACATCGACACCGGTGGAATGCGAGTGCGGTATCGCCAGGTGTCCGGCGGCGTTCAGATCCTCGACGACCTGCGACCCGATCAGTCCGGTGCCGCCGATGACTGCGAGTTTCATGAGATGTCCTTCCGGGTGGTGTATCGACCTGTCTGGTTCCGTGAAACCTGTTGTGGTTCTGTCGAATACGTCTCAGCATCGCCGCATCCGGCTGCTAGATGGTGCGGTAGAAGTCGGCCGCGGTGACGGTGACGGGCACCCCGAGTTCGGTGGCTACCGCAGTGATCGCGGTATTGCCGATGGTGAGGTCGGCGTGGCCGTCGGTGGTGAAATACGGTGCGATGAAAGCCTTGTAGTGGGCTCGGACTTCGTCCGCGGTGTGTCTGCCGAGGAAGGTTCGCAGATGTCGCACCGTGGTATCGGTGTCGTCGTGGATCACCTGCAGCGCACGCCGGTGGGCTCGTACGACGGCCTGGACCGCGGGAGCGTCGGGACTGAGGTAGGTCGGATCGACGGCTACACCGACGGTGGGGATCTGGAGGAGTTCGCCGACCCAGGCCACTACCTGCCAGCCCTCAACTGCGGCAACAGCTTCGGGTGCCATGGTGCTGCCGACGACGGCGGCATCGATCGTGCCGTCGTGCAGCATGCGCAGGTCCATCCCGTAGTCGCCGGGTGGGCGGGCGATCGAGTGGATGTCGTGGTCCGGGTCCAGACCGACCCGGCGTAACGCGATCCGCGCAAAGCATCCGGGCGCGGTGTGGGGCGCGTGTACCGCGACCTGTTTGCCGGACAGGCCGGCCGGCGAGGTCATGCCGGAGCGGGCCAGGATCCAGAACAGTGGCCGGTGGGTGTTGACAGTCAGCGCGACCCAGGGAATTCCATTGGTCAACCGGGACAGCAGGGCCCGGCCGAGCCCGATGGTGGCGCACCGCCGCAGTCGTTCCTCATCCCAGGTGCAGCCGTCACGCAGGGCGACGTGGACGCCCTCGTCGGCGTAAAAGTCCTGTTGGTCGGCGATATACGCAACCAGTTCCTCGTGAAATCCCCGACCGACGTAGGCGAGATCGATCGTGTCCATGAGCGTTCTTCCCTCGTCAGTACATGGCCATGCCGCCGTTCACCGCGGCGGTGGTGCCGGTCATGAAGGAGTTGTCCTCGCTGGCGTAGAACGCGACCGCCTGGGCGACGTCCCCGGCCAGGGCCAGGCGGCCCAGCGGTGTCGCGGCCACCTGCCGCCGTTTGATCCCGTCGTCGAGCACACCCGCGATGCGGGTGTCCTCCACCGGGCCGGGCTCCACCACATTGACCGTGATGGCCCACGGCCCGAGTTCCTGGGCGAGGTAGCGAGCGAACTGCGCGAGTGCGGCTTTGGCGGTGCCCAGCGCGATCATGCCCGCTCGGGGCCGGCGGCTGAGCCCGGTGCCGATATAGATGATGCGCCCCCAGCCCTGGGCGGTCATGGTCGGCAGGACGGCCTTGGTAACGGTGAACGCGGCACGCATTTCGTCATCGAGCTTGCCGCCCAGTTCTTTCCATGTCATGTCCTGGAACGACTTGATCGCATACGGGGTGAGTGCGTTGTGCACGAGCACGTCGACGCCACCCCACTGCGCCTGCACCTGTTCGATCAAGTTCTCGACCGCGGCGGACTCACGGACATCGGCCTGTACAGCCAGCGCGTGGCCGCCTGCCTCTCCGATCCCGGCCACGACCTCCTCGGCCGCCGCCTCGCTGTGCAGGTAATTGACCACCACGCGCATTCCTCGCGCCGCCAGCAGACGCGCGGTGGCCGCGCCGATTCCGCTGCTGGCCCCTGTCACCAATGCCACTCGCCCCGTAGCTGTGACCATGGTGCGACCTCCTTGTGATCCGCTCCGTTGAGCACGATGCCGACCGTGACTTGCGGCACATCGGTGACGGTGCGGTCGAGTTTGTAGCCGCGAGGCGAGCAGACGCTCCAGCCTGTCGCGGGTAGATCACCGGGCTGCGTTCCACGGTCGTGAACGGTCGATCCAGCTTCGGAATCCCACTCGGCTCGGATCCGACTGTGCCCGCTGTGCATCGGTCGCAGTTGAAGGGGTTGTGCGACAGTGATTTCGGAGACGGGCGAGAAATGGCCGCGTCCGAGCGAGCGGCCCACCGCGCGGTGCGCGGTTGGGCCGTGACCTCGCTCTGCGCGTCAGATGCAGATGTTGAAGAAGAAGAAGCCCAGCGGGACGCCGAAGCAGAACGTGACCGAGCCGAGGGTGTCGGTGACCGGCACGGGGGTGGGCGGAGCGGCCGATGCGGTGGGAGCGGCCAGCCCGGCGAGCGACATCGCGATGCCGGTCGCGGCGATTATCGAGGCAATTGTGGTCTTCATTTCCGAGTTCCGTTCCTTGGATGAGCGATGGCGATTCAGACCCCGACCCGGAACAGCTGTCCAATCGATCTTCCGCCGATGATCTCCCGGCGACAACCCCCCGGCCTACACTACTAAACGCCAGTTCGGCTTGTGTTTGTGGAGGTTCGGTGACAGATGGCGAGGTTCGGCGGCGGCCGGGCGGCAGATCTGCCCGGGTGCGGGAGGCCGTGCTCGAGGCGGCGTTGAATGTGCTGGCGGACAAGGGGGTTGGCGAGTTCGCGGTATCGGATGTGGTCGCAGCGTCGGGGGTGCACGAGACGACGATCTATCGGCGTTGGGGCAGCCGGGACGAGCTGATCATCGACACCCTGCTCAGCTACAGCGAGCAGCGGATACCGGTGCCCGATACCGGGGCGATCCGGACCGACCTCTACGCACTGCTCGATGCCGTCGCGGCCTACCTCGGCACGCCGCACGGCCGGGCACTCAATCAGGCGCTGTCGTTCGGCGGTGGCGAACCGCGGTGGGCGCGCGTGCGGGAGGCGTTCTGGACCATGCGGCTCGAACTGACCAGGCCGATCGTCGAGCGCGGCGTCGACCGCGGCGAGCTGCCCGCGGGGACCGACCCGCGGCTGCTGCTCGAAACCTTGATCGCGCCACTGCAATTCCGCACGCTGGTCACCCGGGAACCGATCGACCCGCAGCTGTGCGTGCGCCTCGTCGATCTGCTGCTCGACGGCGCGATCTCCGGTCCGCGGCCGTGATCACCGCATCGGCGACGATCCGGCCGCGACCGGACCCGCCGCGATCATCCAATTACTGAACTCCGTGGCCAGGTGCCACTGGTGTTCGCGAATCAGCCGGGCCGGGAACACCCCCGGGAACTGCACGGTCAGCAGGGCCTCCATCCCGCCGTCCCGATCCCGGAGTTGATGGCGCACGCGGGCGCGGCGTGATTCCCATGCCAGCACCCGGTCGCGGGACACCCTTTCGCTGCCGATGACCAGCCGGATCTCGACGGGATCCGCCGTGCTCCGCCGTTCCTCCGCGCCCGCCATGCCGCCTCCCTAAAGCTAGTTCAACTAGTGTTAAGAATGGGTGAGGTGCCTGTTAAAAGCAAGAGGTACCCGCGTTTGCGGCCCGCGACCCGCCTCCCGGCGATCTTCGAACCCCTCCGGTGCCGCCGAAGTGGTTGTGTGGCAAGGTGTTCGGGTGGTCGAATCGCTCAGCGAGCGGGATATGGAAAATCTGCTGACGGCTGTCGGCGTTGCGCGGCGGTCGCGTGAGCACGGCAATCATCCATTCGGGGCGGTGCTGGCCGAGCCCGGGGGAAGGGTGTTGCTGGAGGCGGAGAACACGGTGATCACCGCGCGTGACGCGACGGGACATGCGGAAACGAATCTGGTGCGGCTGGCGAGCACCGCCTATGACGCCGAGTTTCTGCGTGGCTGCACTCTTTACACCAGTACCGAACCCTGCGCAATGTGCGCGGGGGCGATCTACTGGGGAAATATCGGGCGGGTGGTTTATGCGCTCGGTGAGGACCAGCTCTTGGCCCTGACCGGTGCGGATCCCGAGAACCCGACGATGGCGCTGCCCTGTCGTGCGGTATTCGCCGCCGGTCAGCGCGCACTGCCGGTCATCGGCCCGATCGAGCTCGCGGAGGCAAGGGCGGTACACGACGGTTTCTGGCGGGCAAGACCGGCGTAGTAATACCTTCCACCGCATAGGTATTCGCATTTCCGGCAGCCCGAAAGGGGGTCGCCGGCAGGTAGCGGATGGCCGTGCCGGAAAGGCTGTAAGACACCTGTGAAATAGCCCGTGCGACGCGCGGTAGAGCGCATGAAATTTACATGCCGCCTGCAGCGCGGTGCGCTGGTGTTCCGCTATCGTTCATCCCACTATCCGATGCTGCTACTGGCGCGCCAGGGCTGGTTCGTCGATTCCGGAGTGTGTGGCCGGGGCGGCCATTGCCTGACGCGAGCCCCCGACCCCTTCCGAAAGATCGAGGGAACGTGCCCGTACCCGTAACTCTGACCGGCCGTCTGGTACGGCTGGAACCCCTTGCGCCGCAGCATGCTTCGGGTCTTGCGGAGGCTGCTGCGGGGAATCGCGATGACTACGCGTTCACGCCTGTCCCACACGGTGTGGATGAGGCGCTGGAATACATCGCTCAGGCCCTTTCCGGGCATGCCGCGGGAACCTCATTGGCCTTCGCCATCATCGCCGTCGCCAGTGGACGGGTATTGGGCTCGACCCGATTCACCCGTTTCGACTACTGGCAGGGCCCGGTGGTGTGGCCGTTGGTGCACGGCATGCCGACAGGAGATCCCCTGCTGGCAGTGCCCGACGCCGCCGAGATCGGGAACACCTGGCTGTCTCCGCAGGCGCGCGGCGCCGGCATCAATCTGGAGTCCAAGCTGCTGTTGCTGCAGCACGCCTTCGACGTGTGGCGGGTGCGGCGCATCGCCATGCGTGCGGACGTCCGAAATCTCCGGTCCCGCTTGGCGATCGAGCGTCTCGGCGCCACCAGCGACGGGGTGCGCCGGGCGCACTCGCGCGGGCTGGACGGCGAGGTGCGCAGCACCGCCTTCTACTCCATCCTGGATGAGGAGTGGCTGACTGTCCGGGCCACCATCGAGGGCCAGCTGGCGGCGCTGCCGGCCCGAGAAAGCGAGCGCAGCCGTCTGGTGGGCGCGTAACCGGGCCGTACGGCAACCGGATGACCGATCGGATCGACCGTGAGACCGGTCGGTCTGATCGGTGTTCGGCGACTATAATTCCGGGTGTTGCACCGGTCGGGCGTCGAGGAGAGATCTGTCCGAGTCTGGTAACTCGGCGGGCCGGCACGATTCGGATGACGAAGCCAGCAACCCCTCCCGCGTAAGGAGTGGCGCATGACCAACCCCATGCGCACCAAGGTCTGCCTCTGCGACAGTCTCTCCGGATCCCCCGTGCTCAGCCTCTTCCTCGTCCCCGAACCCCGCGTGCCCGGCGCCAGTATCCTGCACCTGCTGGAGCAGACCCCGTTGTCCGCGAGGTCGATTCCGCGCCCCAACCCGCATCTCATCGAGTGGCTGCAGGAGCACGGCTCGCCCGCCATCCGCACCCGCTTCCTCGCCTTCGCGGCCGGGCAGCACGATCCGCACGATGTGCACGCGGTGCTGCACGATCACTTCATCGTCGACCCCGGCCCCATCGGGTTGGACATGGACGATCAGGACGAGATGACCCGGCTCGCACTGCTCCCCGAGCACTGGCTCGGCCCGCGGCGCATCGACGACTTCCACGACCTGGCCGTGCGCAGCACCATGCTCGCGGTCTATCGGCACTTCGGTGTGGACCAGCGCATACCGCTCATGTACCACGGCTACGCCGAACCCGAGGACGGCTGGTTCGAGGTCCCCGCCGCCGAGGCCTGACCGGGCTAGTCGAACGGCACCACCGTCAGCAGCCACCACGGCCGCTGCGGTGACTGGAACTCGAAGGTCTGCACGTACATCCGGCGTTCCCGGCGAGTCACCGGATCGTTCATCAGTACCGTGCGCTCGCGCGGCTCCGGGGGGATGACATGGCTGTGCCACAAGCGATCCCAGTCGGGGGAGCGGCGCGCCAGATTGACGATCTCCTCGACCCGATCCGGCCGCAGGTCGGCGGCGGCGGACCGGAAGGCCGACACCATGACCTGCGCCTCGGCCTCCCAGTCGCCCAGCCGGTAGCGGGCCATGGGTTCCAGCAGGATCGCCGTCATCAGATTCGCGCCCGGACCGGTGCCCGGAAACAGGTTCCGGAAGGGTTCGTTCGCGGCCACCACGTCGTAGCCGCCGTCGTGCAGGCAGGCCGGATGCGGAAGGCTGTGCAGGACCGCGAGATCGGCGTCCGGCGGCGGGGAGGGGTCGAACACCCTAGGCAGTGTGCGGGACAACTCTTCGGACCGTCTTCGTATCGAGTTAAGCCCCGTCACAAGACTGGGTACTGTCGCAGAATTTCTGTCATATTGAGAGGATCCTGTTTGGTTTTATTCGAAGTGGGTAACGGGGGTCGCACAGCGACATGGCGCTCATACGCATCGGGGTGCTGGGCCCACTGCACATCAGCATCGACGGTCAGCGCGTGCCTCCGGGCGCGCCCATGCAGTGCGCGGTGCTGGGACGACTGGTCGCCGCAGGTGGCCGGGTGGTGCCCACCGAACGGCTGATCGACGACCTCTGGCACGGTGACCCGCCCGCCAAAGCCGTTGCCGCGCTGCAGGTGTACATCCACAACCTGCGCCGGGTCTTCGAGCCGGACCGGCCGCGCCGAGCGCACTCGCGCGTCATCGTGTCCGAATCACACGGCTACGCGCTCAATCTCGAGCCTTCCCAAGTGGATTCCTGGCACTTCGAACAACTGTTGCACGGGCACGAGGCCGCCATGCGCGACCCCGCCGGGCGACCCGACCCGCTGGAGCAGGTGCGTGTGCTGGACGCCGCCCTGGCGTGCTGGCACGGCGGCGCCTTCGAATCCTTCCCCGGAATGCCCTGGGCGGCACAGGAAGCCGCCCGCCTGCAGGCCCTGCGACTGACCGCCGCCGAACTGCGAGCCCAGGCGGCGCTGGAACTGAACCGGCCCGCCGAGGTGGTGCTGGCGCTGCGGCCCATCCTGGAGGAACATCCCGGACGCGAGGAATGTGCGCGGCTGCTGGCCGTCGCCCAGTACCGACTGGGACAGTCGCTGGACGCGCTCGCCACGGTGCGCCGCAGCCGCGAATTCCTCACCCTGGAATTCGGGGTGGATCCCGGTCCGGGACTGCGGGATCTGGAGACCGCCATCCTCACCCACTCGGTGGACACCGAGACGGTCACCCCGCCCGCACCCGTGCGGCCCGCCGAACCCGAACCGCTGCCCGATCCGGAACCCCTGCCGGACAGCGGATATGGCGCGCAGCGCGCCGCCGTGCTGGCCGCCGCCGACGCCGCGTCCGCCGGGCACGTGCGGCTGGTCTGGCTCTCCGGTGAGGCCGGCGCCGGGAAGACCACCCTCGCCACCGCCCTCACCGCACACCTGGGCGACCGCGGCTGGACCACCGTGTTCGGCCGCTGCCCCGAGGTCGAGTCCGCGCCGCCCGCCTGGGCCTGGGCCGAGGTGCTCACCGGCCTCGACGCCGCCGACCCCGAAACCTTCACCGCCGCCGATGCTTTCACCCTGGCCCGGCGCGTGGTCCGCTCCTGCCGCGAACGCTCGGCCGGGAGGCCGATCGCCATCGTGCTCGAGGACGTGCACGGCGCCGACACCGCGACCCTGCAGGTGCTGCGGCAGGTGGTGAACTGGCTGCGGGACCGCCCGATCCTCATCGTCGCGACCCTGCGCGGCACCGAGGCGGGCCCGGGCGTCCGCGACACCGCCGCCGCCCTGGCCCTGTTCACCGCCGCCCGCCTCGAACTCGACGGCCTCGACATGGCGGGCACCCGTCGCGCCGCGGTCGCCGCCGGGCTCGCCGCCCCCGACGACCGCACCGTGGAACTGCTACGCCGGCGCACCGGCGGCAACCCGCTGTTCGTGCGTGAACTCGCCAAACTCGTTGCCACCCAGGGCACCACCGACGGCCTGCCCGACAGCGTGCGCGACCTGCTGGGCCGGCGCATCGGCCAGCTCCCCGCCGACGTCGTGGACCTGCTGCGCCACCTCTCGGTCTGGGGCGAGGACAGCGACATCACCACCCTCGCAGCCTCCGCGGGCCGCCCCGCCGACACCGTCATCGACCTGATCGCCACCGCCGAATCCGCGCGCCTGCTGCGCACCGACCGGGCCGGCCGCGTGACCTTCGACCACGCTCTGGTCCGCGAAGCCGTCTACTACGACCTCCCCACCCTGCGCCGCACCCGAATGCACTGGGCCGCCTTCGAATACCTGCGCAGCGACCCGGAACCGGGCCCGGCAGCGCCGGGCTCGACCCGCGCGGCGGTCGCGCCCGGCCAGGACGAGGGACGATCCGAGACCCCGGCCGGGACGGAAGACCTTCCGGGCATGGGGAATCGAGTGCTCAGCGCGCTGTGGGGAGCGGATCACCTGGTCGCGGCGCTCCTCGGGTCGCCACGGCCCAGGGCCGCGCGTCGCACCGACCGGACGCTCGCGGCCCTCCGCGGGGCCGACGAGGTGGCCACGGACTCGTCGGCCGGACAGCCGGAACCGGACGCCGCGGGCATCGCGGACCCAGGCACGGCGGCACCGCCCGGCCGCGGCAGATTCCCCGAGTTCGATGACGCCGGAACAAGTTCCGCGCACGATGCGGTATACGTGCCGCGCGGGCGGGACATCGACGCGCTGGCACATCACGCGGCGCTGGGAGCGGATGCCGAAACCGCCACGGTGGCTCTGCCATACGTGCGCGCGGCGGCGCGGCGGTGTGTGGAGCGGCGGATGCGCGCCGACGCCGTGCGCCGGTGGCGATCGGTGCTCGCGCTGCACGATCTGGCCGGGCACACCGGCGCGGGAGCCGCGCGCGCGGATCGGCTCGCGGTGCTCGAGGCGCGCTGCGAGCTGGTGGTGGCGCTGGCCTACGACGGGCAGCACATCGCCGCGCGGGCGGCCCGCGAGCAGGCGCTCGATCTGGCCGAATCACTCGGCGGCACAGCGTCATCGCCGGGCGGGACGGAGTTGCTCGCGCACGCCGTCACCTGCTGGCCGACGCCGCTCATCTGGTCGGTGCACGACTGGCACACCCCCGACCCGCGCATCCGCGAACCGCTGCGCCTGGCCTGCGCCGATACCGGGCTGCCGGTGCGCACGCGAATTCTGTTGCATGTCACCGCCGTTTTCGATCGCGCCGTCGAGGAACCCTCGGCGGCCCGCATCCTGGCCGGTTCGGCCATGGCCCTGGCCGAACCGCTCGACGACCCGGACCTGCTGTGCACGGTGCTCAACGCGCAGGCGTTCGCGGCCTTCGCGGCGGGCGGCTTCCTGCGCGCCCACGACCTCGAACGGTATGCGACCCGGCTGCTCGAGGTGTCCACCGCGGCCGAACTCACCGAATTCCGCGCGCTCGCACACTATCTGCTGTTCCGCGTCACCCTGGCCGACGCCGACCTGGTGGCCGCCGCCGAACATGCCGGACGGGCCGGCGAATACGCCACCGACGGACAGCTGCGGCACCTGCTGGACGCCATCGCGCCCTTCGGCATGGTGCTGGAACTGTTGCGCGGCAATACCGATGAGGTGCTGCGCCTGCTCGGCGAGGGCTCCGGCGAACTGGACGACCTGGTGGCGCACTCCGGAGAGGGCGCGGCCGAACCGACCCGCGACGGCAATGCGCTGCACGTCGGCATCGCCGTCTCCATCGGCTGGCTGCGCGACGACATGTCCGTCTACCTGAACGATCTGCGCGAGCGCACCGCCCTCCAACCGGAGCTGTTCATCCACGGTTACGCACTGGCTCTGGTGCATTCGGGCCGCCCGGAGGAGGCCCGTCGCGTGCTGGCGGCCGCACCTCCACCGGCCCCGCAGTTCTGGTCCACCTTCACCGGAGTGAAGGCCCGCCTCGCCATCGCCCTCGAGGATCCGGCCATGGCGCTGGGCGTCTACCAGCAGCTGCTGCCGTACTCGGGCACCGTCTGCGGTCTGGAGACCGGCGCCTCGGTGCTCGGGCCCATGGATTGCATCCTCGCCGAGCTGGCCACCTACCTCGGCGACCACGAGCGGGCCGCCGGTCACCGCGCCGCCGCCGAGGAACTGCAGGACAGACTGCAATCCGAGCTGGCCGAACTCGCGCCCCAGGGCGTCGGGCTCATGCAGGTCAGCCGCCTCGGACCGATGGGCCGCAGCCGGCTGGTCCGCCGACCCTGAGGGAACTCCGCGGCCGGGTGGAACGTCCTTACTGATGAGGCCGACGGCCGGCCGGAACGGGGAGGACCGAATGACAGTCGAGCTCGAGCGCCCGCAGCGCAGACGGCGGCGCTGGCTGGTGGTGAGCACCGTTGCGCTGGTGGTGATTTCGGCGCTGAGTGCCGGGGGAGTGCTCGGCGTGCGGTGGTGGCAGCAGCACCGGCACGAGGAGTCCTACGGCCCGCGGGAGATGGACGGGCGTCTGCTGCACGACTTTCCGCAGGTCGACTCCGCCGGGTTGAGTCCCGGGCAGGCGCAGGTGGTCGATGTTCTGCGACAGCAATTCGACGAACAGAGCGGTAGGGACAAATACTCCGAGGGCATTGCCGAACCCTGGTGCGCAGACTTCGTCAGCTGGGTGATGCGCGCGGCCGGACAACCGTTGAGCAATCCGAATTCCGGATCCTGGCGGATTCCCGGCGTGTACACCCTGGAGGAGTACTACCGGGGACAGCATCGTTTCGAGCAGGCGAACAACGGATATCTACCGCGGGTCGGCGATGTGGTGATGTACTCGGATTCCAGTGTGTTCCATCAGCACACGAATATCGTTATCGCCGCGGATTCGGATACCATCACCACGGTGGGCGGCAATGAGGCCGGTGAATCCGGCGGTGTCGCCATCCACAAATTCCGCCCGTCCGGCACCTCAGGGCTGGTCGGCTTCGGACGATTGGGAACACGCTGATTCCACATTCTGGAAACACGCGGGGCGGGGTGTACTACTGAGCGCGCCTTCCGCTTACGATGGGTTTCGGCGGCGCCCGGCAGCGTCGTCGATTGATCCCTGTCCTGCTGCCCCCTCATCGGCAGGACAGGGGTCCCCGCCCGACGAAAGTAGCTGATGACGTCGTCCGACCAACCGACCTGGATCGATTACGCCGAATTCGGCGAGCGTTTCGTGGCGGCGGCGGTGACGGAAACCCGGATCGAGTCGGCGGTCTCCAGCGTGGCCGGGCGCGGAATCACCATCGGCCCCTTCGGAATCGGGCCCGCCGGGCTCGCCCGCTTCGTGGCCAAGGGCAGCATCGGCAAACCCACCGTCATCCGGCGCGGGCCGCACGTGCACTTCGACGTCATGCTCCCGGTGAAACTGCGGGTCGACGTCACCCTCGGCGGGCAGCGGCTGCGGCTGGAGGCGGTGGTGGAGATCGACCTCTCCATGCACGCCCGCACCGCCGATCCGCTGCTCATCGTCGTCGACATTCCCCCGGTCACCGGGCGCGACGTCAGCTTCGTCATGCGCGCGCAGGCCATCGGCACCGCCTGGGAACTGCTGCTGGACCCCATCGCCAAACTGGTACAGCGCGAGGTCGCCAATCGCATCAATGGCATTCTGGCCGACCCGGATTCGCAGCGCGGCCGCACCTTCGACGTGCAGGCCATCATGGACGGCACCCGCTCGGCCTACCGCGGGCGGCCCACCCACGAGTGGATCGGCTACGACGAATTCGGCCGCCGGTTCTTCGCGCGCATCGTGACCGCGGAACGGGTGCGCCAGGTGGTGGAATCGATGGCGGGCAAGCCCATCGAGGTCGGCCCGTTGCGCACCGGCCCGGGCAACAAGGCCGAGGTCTGGGTGCAGGGCAGTGTGCGACTACCGAGGGTCGCCGCCGCCGGTCCGGTCACCGTCACGCCCGTGCCCGAGCCGCGGATCGCCGAATTGCCCCATGCCGCAGCCGAATCGGCGGCCGCCGCGGCCGCGGCGGCGGAGGCGCACGCGAACTCCCACGATCCGGCGCTGGTGCGCTTCGACCTCACCATTCCGGTGAGCCTGGACATCTCCGTGGACGTGCTCAAGACCAACCGTTATCGGGCCGAGGTACAGGTGCCCGTGGCCCTGACCGCGCGTGCCGCCGAGCCGTTGCTGATCGTCATCGACGCGGTGCCGCCGCGCGCCCGCGACATCGATCTGGAGATGACCGCCGAGGGCTGGCGGGCGGCCGCGCTGGGCAAGCTGGCCGGCATGCGCAAGCAGATCGCTGCCCAGGTGGCGAAGGTCGTGCGCGCCGAGGTGGCCGACGTGTCGCGCCGGACCATCGATGTGGGCGCTCGGCTGGACTCGACGCGCGTCTGAGGTCCCCGGCCTCGGCAATTCGATAGCTGTTGGTTAGCCATCGGCCGGTCGTTGCCCGGTTTCACCCCGATGTGACATATGGTGCCGATGTGCTCGATGAGCCTGGCGATTCCAATGTGAATATGGTGAAATGAGGGCACGTTCAGGGCTCCCGGCGCACGGATGATCTTGTTTTCATCGGGGAAGGTGCGCCGGGCACGCCGCAAGTAGTTCCACCGGTCACCGGTGAGACACCGTCTCCCCATCGTCACGACTGGAATGTTCGACCAGCGAGTGTGTGCGAAGGAGCCCGTGATGCGTCCTGCCCATGTCAATCGACGGAACTTCCTCTCCGGCGCCACGGCTCTCGCCGCCGGAATCACCGCCGGACTGACCCTGCCACCCGCCACTGCGGCAGCCAGGCAACAGCTCGGCACCCTCCTCGACTACGCCGGCGGCGTCCCCTCCGCCCAATCCATCAGCGACGACGGCCATATCGGCGTCATCCGCTACGTTTCCGACCGGCGGCCCGGCGCCGAATGGATGGCGGGCAAACCGCTGCTCGCCCGCGAGGTCGACGCCCTGCGCGCCGCGGGCCTGTCGGTGGTCTCCTGCTACCAGTTCGGCAAGGGCCCGACCGCCGACTGGCGCGGCGGTTACGCGGCCGGATTGCAGCACGCCGCACGGGGATTGATCCTGCACAGGGCCGCGGGCGGGCCCGACACCGCGCCCATCTACGCCTCCATCGACGACAACCCCGGCGACGACGATTTCGAGCAGTTCATCGAGCCGTACCTGCGCGGCTGGGAGACCGTCATCGGGCACGACCGCACCGGCGTCTACGCGAACTCGCCGACCATCGACAACATTCGCGACGCGGGCCTGTGTTCCTTCTTCTGGCAACACAATTGGGGCACCCCGAAGGGCTACGTCCACCCCGCCGCCACCCTGCACCAGTTCGAGATCGACAAGCGCGAGGTCGACGGCGTCTCCGTGGACGTCAACGCCGTACTCGCCCCGCAGTACGGCCAATGGTGGTAACCCGACTCTCCTGGCTCTCGTGTGCCGCTGCCTTCGGCAGCGGCACACGATGCTGAAGGAAACCCGTTAGGTCTGGCAGTGGCAGGTCGGGTCGGTCGCCAGGTCCGGCTCCTCGGGGACGACCCGGAGCATGAGGTGGGGGTCGGTGTGTTCGTCCTCGCCGCTGCCGTCGGCGAAGACCTCACCGTTCCCGTTCCAGGAGAACAGGGACCAGCGGGACAGCGCCGAGAAGGCGGAGCCGAGGCTGCCGAAGGAAGCCGAGGAGATGAGAGAGCCGAAGGAGCCCACCGACCCGATCGACAGCACCGAGCCCACGCTGCCGATGGACAGGATCGAATAGGCCGAGCCGATCGACAGGATCGATCCCTCGGAACGAATCGAGAGGATCGACCGGCGCGAATGCAGTCCCCGTACGGGGTTGGTCACAGCGGCCATAGATGTCGGTCTACCACAGGGAACCGGCCGTGCAAACGATTTCGCCCCCGTCCCTTCCGCATAGTTGCGGAGGAGAACGGGGGCGAAATTCTCGGCTACCTCGGGGTGTCCGCTAGGCGACGGTGAAGAATCCGATGGTCGGCAGGAACGAGCAGGTGATCGGCTGCGACTCCGGATCGGCCTGAGTCGTCAGCGAACCCGAGACGATGGCGACCACGCGACCGGAACCGGTGTTGGCGATGGCCGACAGGGTGGCCGGGCCGTCCGGGTTGATGTGCGCGTCATTGGTCAGGTTCTGGGTGGCCGTGGCGCGCGTGTCGAGGTTCAGCCACTGCACCGTCATCGGGGCGGGCTGCACATCGGTGGGCTGCTTGGTGCCCAGCGCGGTGAACACGAAACCGGCCTGGCCCTGCGCCGGTCCGGGCGGGGGCAGCTGCGCCGGACCGCCGACGGCCAGCGCGGTGCCCACCGAGTCGGCGGTGGGGGAGATGCAGCCCTTGCCGATGGTCGGCCACAGGAACTGCGAGATGACCGGGCCGTCCTTCGGGATGTCCGGGCCGCCGCCGCCACTGCCGTCGAGGAACGTGATGACGGCGAGCAGCGTGGTCTTCACCTGCGGCGGCAGGTTGCTGGCCTCCAGCAGCTGCTTGGCCTGGGCGAGAATGGCGTTCTTGGGGCCCGCGTCCGCGATATCGGCGGGACCGGTGGCCGCGCCGATGATGGCGGGGACCAGCGAGGCCAGCGCGTCGACCGGAACCCCTTCGGGGATCATCGGAATCGACGCGCTCCTGGGTGCCGGCGCGGGGTTCGCGTAGGCCGTCGGCACGGCGACGGTGGCGCAGGCCGCCAGGGCCAATGCGGACATTGCGAACCGCGATCCTCGGGTGCGAAGCACTGGTGTAGCCGTCCTTACCTTCAGGGACATCTAGCAGCGATGGAGCCATCGCTCCGCGCCACTCTAGGGACCGGGCTGCCGTGTTGTACAGCCGCGGTGTGATCTTGGCGAACTCGATCAGCTGACGCTATCGAACGGACGACCACAGTGCCTGTTGCAGATGGGGTCGGTGATGCAAATGTTATAGCGAAGGGTCCGCGCTGCACGGAACATTCTGCTGGGCGACTACGCTTGCCGGGGCCACCGCAACGCCGCATTCGCGAGGCCCGCAAGCCGCATTCGCCAGCCGTGCACTCGGCCGGTGACCCGCCCGAGCTGAAAGACAGTGCCGTGAATCGACACTTCCACATGGCCGCCGCGGCACTGGGTATTTCGGTGCTGGCCCGTCTCGTGTGGGTCCTGTTCCTGCCCAATGGCATGAACTTCGTGGACCTGCACGTCTATGTGGACGGCTCCGCGAATCTGTTCGGGGGGAATCTCTACGACTACACCGATTCCAGTAAGACGCCGGACTTTCCGCTGCCGTTCACCTATCCGCCGTTCGCGGCGCTGGTGTTCTATCCGCTGCATTTCCTGCCCTTCGGCGTGGTAGCCATCGGATGGCTGCTCGCCACGGTGGCGGCGCTGTTCGGCGTGGTGTGGTTGGCGCTGGAGATGATGGTCGGCCGCGAGGCCATGCGTGAACGGTCCTGGCGCACCGCCGCGGTGTCGTGGACGGCGGTCGGCATGTGGCTGGAGCCGGTGCGCTCGACCTTCGACTATGGCCAGGTCAATGTGTTCCTGGTGCTGCTCGCCATGATCGCGGTCCGCAGCGCGCGCTGGTGGGTGTCGGGCACGCTGGTCGGCGTGGCCGCCGGCATCAAGCTGACCCCGGCCGTCACCGGGCTGTATTTCGCGGCCCGCAAACGCTGGTTCACGGCGATCTGGTCGGCGGTGGTCTTCTTCGGGACCATTCTGCTGACCTATCTGTTCGCCCCCGGCGAGACCAACAAGTACTTCCGCGAATTACTCGGCGATGCGCATCGCGTCGGGCCGGTCGGGTCGGCGACCAATCAGTCGCTGCGCGGCGCGCTCAGCCGGCTGCTCGGTCACGACGTGGTGTCCGGGCCGGTGTGGATCGCGGCTGCGCTGGTGACGGCCGTGCTCGCGTTCTTCGCCTGGCGCGCACTGGATTCCGGCGATCGACTGGGCACGCTGATCATCGTGCAGCTGTTCGGGTTGATGGTGTCGCCGATCTCCTGGTCGCACCACTGGATCTGGCTCCTGCCGGTCATCCTGTGGCTGTGCTACGGCCCGCTGCGGCAGGCGGCGGGCGCCCGGGTGCTGGCCGGCTATTGGCTGGTGGTGACGCTGATCGGCGTGCCCTGGGTGCTGGGCTTCTTCCAGGATTCGATCTGGACCATCTCGCGTCCGGGCATCCTGTCCTGGCTGGGCGCGGTGGACGTGCTCGGCGTGCTGGCGCTCTATGTCTGGATCATCCGGGCGGGCCGGCTCAGCCCCGGGCATCCGGTCGATCGATCTCGTGAGCAAGAGCTGTCCGACCGGTGAGGTGAGATTTTCAGCGCGAGATCCGCGCCCCGAATATCTCGGGCGCCTCGAATGTCGGTGGTGCCCTTAATATTTGGGGTGCGCGGGACGGTCGTTGGTCCGGCTACGCTCATCGAGCGCCGAAAAGGCGTGCTCGCCAGCCGTGAATTCCGGTCGGTGACCCACCCGATCGAAAGTCCGTGTTGTGAATCGACGTTTCCGCCTGGCTGCCGCTGCCCTCGGCATCTCGGTGCTGGTCCGCCTGCTGTGGGCGCTGTTCTGGCCCAGCAATCTGATCCTCGTGGACCTGCACGTCTATGTCGAAGGGGCCGCGAATCTGTTCCGCGGGAACCTCTACGACTGGACCGATTCCAGTCGGTCACCACAATTTCCGCTGCCGTTCACATATCCACCGTTCGCGGCGCTCGTCCTGTACCCGCTGCATTTCCTGCCCTTCGACGTGGTGGCCGTCGGCTGGTTGCTGGCCACGGCTGCGGCGCTGTTCGGCATCGTGTGGATCTCGCTGGAGATGATGGTGGGCCGGGAGGCCATGCACGAACGGTCCTGGCGCACCACCGCGGTGGCGTGGACCGCGGGCGGCATGTGGCTGGAACCGGTGCGGTCCACCCTCGACTACGGCCAGGTCAATGTGTTCCTGGTGCTGCTCGCCATGCTTGCGGCGCGCAGTGCCCGGTGGTGGGTGTCGGGTGCGTTGATCGGCCTGGGTGCCGGGGTCAAGCTGACCCCGGCGGTGACCGGACTGTATTTCGTGGCCCGCCGGCAGTGGCTCGCGGTGATCTGGTCGGCGGTGGCCTTCGCCGGGACCATTGGCCTGACCTTCCTGCTCACGCCGGGGGAGACCAGGAGGTACTTCGGGGAACTGGTCGGCGACCCGGGCCGCATCGGGCCGGTCGGTTCGGTGATCAATCAGTCGCTGCGCGGGGCGCTCAGCCGCCTGGCCGGCCACGACATCGGGTCCGGGCTGCTGTGGAAGACATCCGTGCTGGTGACGGCCGTGCTCGCGTTCTTCGCCTGGCGCGCACTGCGTTCCGACGACCGGCTGGGCGCGCTGATCATCGTGCAGCTGTTCGGTTTGATGGCGTCGCCGATCTCCTGGTCACATCACTGGGTCTGCCTGATCCCGCTGATTCTGTGGCTGCTCCACGGTCCGCTGCGCGAGGCCGCCGGCGCGCGCCTCATGGCCGCATACTGGCTGTTCACGACAGTGATCGGGGTGCCCTGGATGCTGGGAACCCTGCAGCAGTCGATGTGGGATATCTCGCGTCCGGGTTATCTGGCCTGGCTGGGCGCGGCGAACGCGATCGGGGTGCTGGCCCTCTATGCGTGGATGATCCGGGCCGGGCGGCTCAGCTCTGAGCGTGCAGTTGATCGATCTCGTGAGCGAGAGCCATATCGCGTTTCGTGAGACCGCCCGCGGAGTGGGTGGACAGCGTGAAAGTGACCCGCCGCCAGCGGATATCGATATCGGGATGGTGGTCGGCGGCCTCGGCCGCGGCCGCCACCCGGCGCACCAGTTCGATGCCGGCCATGAACGAGGGGGCCTGGATGGTGCGCGTGATGCTGTTGCCCTCACGGGTCCATTCGGGCAGTTCGGTGAGGGCCTTGGCGATGTCGTCGTCGGAGAGCAGCGCAGGACTCATGACTCCGGTGTACTCCGGATTCAGGCCGCCCGCGCGAGTTTCAGGCACTTCTCGAGTTCCTTGCCGCGGCAGCCTGCGGCTTCGGCCTTCTTCATCCGCATAATCACAACAGGGCATTTCAGGCATCGCGTCTTCTTGCGGCAGCATTTCTTCTTCGGCTTCAGACCGGAAATGTGTTTGGCCTTCACCTTGCCCATGGTTGGTTAGCTTAACCTAACCTCTGCCCATTGACCATGTGACCTAGTGCGCCCGGTAGTCTGTAGCTCGCCGCATGCCCGGTGGAGTTCGCCATGTCTCGTCGTAGGCAGCCCCACGCATGAGACCCATCCGGGTCGGCAACAGACTTTTTCACCAGGAGGAATCAAACGTGTCGTCTGTCGAGTTCCGCAACGTCGCCATCGTGGCGCACGTCGACCACGGCAAGACAACACTGGTCGACGCCATGCTCCGGCAATCCGGTGCGTTCGCCGAACGTGCCGAACTCGTCGACCGAGTGATGGACTCCGGTGACCTCGAGCGCGAGAAGGGCATCACCATTCTCGCCAAGAACACCGCTGTTCACCGGCATAACGCCGACGGATCGGTCACCGTCATCAATGTCATCGACACCCCCGGCCACGCCGACTTCGGTGGTGAGGTGGAGCGCGGCCTGTCCATGGTGGACGGCGTCGTGCTGCTCGTCGACGCGTCCGAGGGTCCGCTGCCGCAGACCCGCTTCGTGCTGCGCAAGGCCCTCGCGGCCTCGCTGCCGGTGATCCTGGTGGTCAACAAGACCGACCGCCCGGACGCCCGCATCGAGGAGGTCGTCGAGGAATCCCACGACCTGCTGCTGGACCTGGCCTCCGACCTCGACGACGAGGCCTCCGAGGCCGCCGAGCTGGCCCTCGACCTGCCGGTGCTCTACGCCTCCGGCCGCGCGGGTGTGGCGTCCACCAGCCGCCCCGACAATGGCCAGGTGCCCGCCGCGGAGAACCTCGACGAGCTGTTCGAGGTCCTCATGAAGTACGTTCCCGCCCCCAAAGGCGATCCGAAGGCCACCCTGCAGGCGCACGTCACCAACCTCGACGCCTCTCCGTTCCTGGGCCGAATCGGCCTGGTGCGCATCCACAACGGCACCCTGAAGAAGGGCCAGAACGTCGCGTGGATGCACGGTGATGGCGTCAAGACCGTCAAGATCACCGAGCTGCTCAAGACCATCGGCGTCGAGCGTCAGCCCGGCGAGGAGGCCGTGGCCGGTGACATCGTCGCCATCGCGGGCATTCCGGACATCATGATCGGCGACACCCTCGCCGACGTCGACAACCCGGTCGCGCTGCCGCGCATCACCGTCGACGAGCCGGCCATCTCGGTGACCATCGGCACCAACACCTCGCCGCTGGTCGGCCGGGTGCAGGGCCACAAGCTGACCGCCCGCATGGTGAAGTCGCGCCTGGACCAGGAGCTGGTCGGCAACGTGTCGCTGCGGGTGCTCGACATCGGCCGCCCGGACGCCTGGGAGGTGCAGGGCCGTGGTGAGCTCGCGCTGGCCATCCTGGTCGAGCAGATGCGCCGCGAGGGCTTCGAGCTGACCGTCGGCAAGCCGCAGGTGGTCACCAAGACCGTCGACGGCAAGGTGCACGAGCCCTTCGAAGAGCTGACCATCGACTGCCCGGACGAGTACCTGGGCGCCGTCACCCAGCTGCTGGCCGCCCGCAAGGGCAAGATGGTCCAGATGAGCAACCACTCGGCCGGGTGGGTGCGCATGGAGTTCATCGTCCCGTCGCGTGGCCTGATCGGTTTCCGCACCGACTTCCTCACCGAGACCCGCGGCACCGGTATCGCCAACGCCGTGTTCGACGGCTACGCGCCGTGGGCCGGTGAGATCCGCGCCCGCCACACCGGTTCGCTGGTCTCCGACCGCAATGGTTCGGTCACCCCGTTCGCCATGATCCAGCTGGCCGACCGTGGCCAGTTCTTCGTGGAGCCGGGCGCCGACACCTACGAGGGCCACGTGGTCGGCATCAACCCGCGCGCCGAGGACCTCGACATCAACGTCACCCGCGAGAAGAAGCTGACCAATATGCGGTCCGCCACCGGTGACGTGCTCGAGACCCTGGCCAAGCCGCTGCAGCTGGATCTCGAGAGCGCGATGGAGTTCTGCACCGACGACGAGTGCGTCGAGGTGACCCCGGAGATCGTGCGCGTGCGCAAGGTCATCCTGAACGCCAACGACCGTCAGCGTGAGATCTCCCGCCGCAAGGCTCGCGACCGGGCCGCCCAGTAGAAGACCGACCCAGATACAACCAGACCCGCCCACGCCCGACCGAGTTCGGCGCGTGGGCGAGTCGGATTACGCCCTAGGATTCGGCCGCTGGGCAGCGCTGAGGGGTTCGAGGCCCGTCTCGTTCTGGACTGAGCGGAGCGGAGGAGCGAAGCGGGGGGCGCAGGGAGGGAAGAACGAGACCTCCAGGGCCGCGAGCCCGCCCGGAGCGAAGCGGAGGGCAAATTGGACAGAGCGGATCCAGTAGAGTGCCGAACGTGAGAACGGGGGCCCGGATGCGCGCATCGTGGCGCGCGGTGCTGTTGATGGTGGCGACCCTGTTGGCGGTCGCGACCGGATGCACCGCGAATCCGCCACCGCCCATCGAATCCACCGACAGTCCGAAGACGCAGCCGGCCAAGCCGGGGAAGAACTCCGTCGTGGTCGCGGTCGACGACATCGGGATCGGGTTCAATCCGCATCTGCGGTCGCAGCAGTCGCCGGCGACGGCGGCGGTCGCGTCGATGGTGTTGCCGAGCCCGTTCCGGCCCGGTCCGACGCCGGGGGTGCCCGGCGGCACGGACTGGATACTGGATCCGGCGCTCATGGTGTCGGCGGATGTGACGGCGCAGGAGCCGTTCACCATCACCTACCAGCTCAAGAACGAGGCGTCCTGGTCCGACGGCGCGCCCATCGCGGCCGAGGATTTCAAATACCTCTGGCAGCAGATGATCACGCAGCCGGGCACGGTGGATCCCGCGGGCTATCGGCTGATCTCGGATGTCAGTTCGTCGGCGGGCGGCAAGACGGTGACGGTCACCATGACGCAGCCGTATCCCGCCTGGCGGCAGCTGTTCTCGGATCTGCTGCCCCAGCATCTGGTCAAGGACTCGGGTTTCGAGCAGGGGTTGATCGACACCATCCGGATCTCCGGCGGCCAGTTCCGGATCAAGCAGGCCGACCGCGGCCGCGAGGAGATCCTGCTGGAACGCAATGACCGGTACTGGGGTCAGCCCGCGGTGCCGGATCAGATTCTGTTGCGGCGCGGCGGAACTCCCGCGCAGGTGGCGGAGTCGCTGCGGGTCGGGGACGCACAGATGGCGCTGGTGCACGGCGGTGTGGCGTTGCAGGCGCAGCTGGCGGCGATTCCGTCGGTGCGCACGGCCACCATGCCGCAGTCGCGGGAGATGCAGCTGGCGCTCAACGGCCGCAGCGGCGACTTGGCCGATGTCCGGGTGCGGCGCGCGGTGCTGGCGCTACTGGATCCGGTGCTGCTGGCCACGGTCGGCGCGCAGACCGGTAGCTGGGTGGAACCGGCTCGGGCGCAAGTGCTTTCGCCCTCGGATCCGGGTTATGTCGCGACCCAGCCGCCGCGCCTGAGCCAGGAGGAGGCGTTCGGGCTGCTGGCCGAGGCCGGATTCGCGCGGGCCGCGGAGACGCCGGCCACGCAGTCGGCGACCTCGCCCGCCCCGCAGCCGCGGTCGCTGGCCAAGAACGGTAAATCGCTGACGGTGCGGATCGGCGCGGTGGACGGCGACACCACCACGCTGGCGGTGGCCAATACCGCCGCCGACCAATTGCGCAGTGCCGGAATCGATGTCGTCGTGCGCAGTGTCACGGCCTCGCAGCTGTACGGCAAGGAGCTGACCGACGTCGGGGTCGACGCCGTGGTCGGCTGGGAACGCACCGGTGAGGATCCGGCCACGGTGCTGGCGTCGCGGTACGGGTGCACGCCGGTGGCGCCGCCCGGTGACACCGCCGACACCACCGTCGCGGACGGGGCGAAGAAGTCCCCGTCGAATGTGCCCGGCGTCTGCGATCCGACCCTGCAGCCCGCCATCGACGCGGCCTTGCGCGGCATCGATGTGGGCAAGGTGATCGGCGAGACCGAGCCCAAGCTGTGGGAGCTGGCGACGGTGCTGCCCATCGTGCAGGACACCCAGGTCGCCGCGGCGGGCCCGCGGGTGGACGGGGCCTCGCTGAGCGGCGCCATTCAGACCGGCATCTTCGGTGATGCCGCCAACTGGCGGAGGCTGCCGTGAATCTTCTCGATGCTTCCCGGCACGGTCTGCTGCTGGTGCACGCGCATCCGGACGACGAGTCCATCACCACCGGCGGCACCATCGCCCACTATCGCAAGCGCGGCGTCCCGGTCACCGTGGTGACCTGCACGCTCGGCGAAGAGGGCGAGGTCATCGGCGACGATTACGCGCATCTGGTGGCCGGGCAGGCCGATCAGCTGGGTGGTTACCGCATTCTCGAATTGACCAGGGCGCTGGCCGAATTGGATGCCGGGGTGCCGCATTTCCTGGGCGGCGCGGGCCGCTGGCGGGATTCCGGCATGGCCGGGACGCCGTCGGCGCGCAATCCCCGCGCGTTCGTGAACTCCGGCACCGCGGCGACCGACGCTCTGGTGCAGGTGATTCTGGAGCTGCGCCCGCGCGTGGTGATCGGCTACGACCCGCGCGGCGGCTACGGGCATCCGGATCACGTTCGCGCGCACCAGATCACCATGGCGGCCGTCGACGCCGCCGCGGACTGGGGCTGGACGGTCCCGAAGGTGTACTGGACGGTCACCGACCGCGCCGTGCTGGCGATGCACACCGAGTCGTTGAAGCGCCGCACGGTGGATCAGTTGCCGGGTGCGCTGCCGCGCGGCTGGCGGCTGCCGCACGCGGGCGAATTGGCCTGTGTGCCAGCGGAATCCGTGACCACCACGGTGGATGTCTCGGATGTGCTGGCGGCCAAGCGCGCGGCCCTGCGGGCGCACGCGACCCAGGTGACGGTGGCTCCCTCGGGCCGGGAGTTCGCGCTGTCGAACGATGTCGCCCAGCCGGTGCTGCCGGAGGAGCATTACATTCTGGTGCGTGGCGAGCGCGGCCCGCTGGGCCCCGACGGCCGCGAACATGATCTTCTCGGTGGCCTGGAATGAGAGACTGAGGCTATGTACAACTGGGACCTGCAGAACGCGATCGCGGCGTTCGTCGAGAGCCAGCGCCCCTACTTCGAGTGGCAGCACGAGCTGTACCTCTCGGTGCTCTACGGCTTCGTGGACATGCAGAGTCAGCTGCTGACGCTGCTCGGATTCCCGCCGGTGCCGTGACGGCGGCCGTCGGTGCCCGGACGGGCGATGCGGTGATGCCGGCGGGACCGGTACGCGCGGTGCTGTCCGCGTTGATCGGCACGCTGCTGCTGGCCGACGCTGTGATCACGCTCGGGTTCGAGGTGCTGTTCCTGCCGATCTACGCTGGCCGGGCCCACATCCCGGAGCCGACGCCGGTGCTGGCCGCGGGCACTCTGGCCTCGAGCATGACCGACGGCGCGATCGCGGTGCCGCTGACGGCCCTGGCCGCCGCGGTGGTGAACGTGCTGCTGGTGATGGGCATGGGTGTGATCACCAAGCGGATCGGGGTGATGGCCCTGCCGATCCTGGTGTGGGTCCTGGGTTTCCTGATCTGCGCGGGTTTCAGTCCCAGCGGGTACGCCCTGCTCATGGGTGACTGGCCGACCATGCTGCTGCTCATCTGCGGCCTGCTGCCCGCGGGCATGTACCTCTACTACCGGGCGACCGTCCGCCTGGCCCGGACCGGCGGCTGACCGGACCGTCCTGCGGTTTTTCGACTTTTTCGCCGCGCTGTCACACTTCGGCGCCCTGTCTCGTCCCCCTCGGGAATCGCAATCACGATCAGGAACGAGGGAAGACGATGGGATTCGACGAACTCCGCAATGCTGTCCGGGGCCGCGTCCTGGAGTCCGGTGACGCGGACTTCGAGCAGGCCGCGCGGCCGTGGAGCCTGGCCGTGACGCAGCCGGTGGCGGCGGTCGCCGAGGTCGCCGACGCCGCGGATGCGGCGGCCGTGGTCCGCTATGCGGGTGCCGTGGGCCGTCCGGTGGTGCCCCAGCCGACCGGGCACGGCGCGGCGGGCGGCGTCGACACCGCGATCCTGCTGCGGACCGGCGCGCTGAACCGGCTCGAGATCGATCCGGCCGCGCGGGTGGCCCGGGTCGGTGCGGGCGTGCGGTGGGGGCAGGTGCAGGCGGCCGCGGCCGCGGCCGGTCTGACCGGGCTCGTCGGCAGCAATCCGGTGGTCGGCGTGACGGGGTACACGCTGGGCGGCGGCAAGAGCTGGTTCGGCCGCAAGCACGGCTGGGCGTCGAATGCGGTGCGCGCCTTCGAGATCGTGGACGCCGAGGGCCGCCTGGCCCAGGTGACCGCGGACAGTGATCCGGACCTGTTCTGGGCATTGTCCGGTGGCGGTGGCGATTTCGCCGTGGTGACGGGCCTCGAGTTCGAGCTCTTCCCGGCGCCGGGGCTGTACGGCGGCCGCATCACCTGGACCGCCGATCGGCTGCCCGAGGTGTGGGAAGCCTTCCGCGAGTTGACTTCTCGCGCCCCCGATGAGTTGTCGGTGTGGTTCAACCGCTTCCAGTTCCCGCAGGCGCCGGAGATGGTCGGCGTGGACCTCGCCTATCTGGGCGATCCGGAGCAGGGCCGGACCCTGGTGTCCGCGCTGGACCGGATCGGCGGCGCGCTCACCGACACGCGGGCCGCCCGGTCGGTGGCCGACCTCGGCGACATCACCCAGGAGCCGGTCGATCCCAGCCCGGCCATCACCCGCGGCGAGCTGCTCGACGACCTGTCCCCGGCGGCGGAGAAGATCATTCTCGGCGAATCCCTCGCACCGCTGGTCAGCCTTCAGGTCCGCCATCTGGGCGGCGCGCTGGCCCGTCCGGCCGCGGGTGCGCGCGGTGCGCTCGCCGACCGCTACCTCGTCTCCACCCTCGGCCTCGGTCTGCCCCACCTGCGAGAGGCGGTGCACGCCAAGACAAATGCGCTGGTCGCCGAGTTCGGCGCGCTGGTGACGGGCAAGAAGCCTTTCACCTTCCTGGCCCCCGGGGAGTCGGCCGCCGCGGCCTTCGACGCGGCGACCCTGGACCGCCTGCGCACGATCAAGCGTGAGCGAGACCCGCAGAACGTGATTCGCTCGAACTACCCGGTGCTCGGCTGATCGTGCTGAATTCCGGCTCGGCGGTGGAGCATTCGATCCACCGCCGAGCCGTTCGGTCACCGTCCGGCGGGGGTGCCCAGCTGTCCGGGGGTGACCGCGTCGATCAGGGACCACGCCTGGTCGATCGGCAGGTCGATGACGCGGTAACGCTTCTTGCCCGCGGCGGAGGCGGCCACGATCGTGGCCACGCCCGCGCGACGCTGGAAGAGGGTCTGGCGGACGGTCCAGCCGATGACGCCGGGGGCCTCCAGGCAGTCGCGGTCGCGGTCCAGGCAGCCGCTGCGGGTGATGAGCCAGGCCGGTTTGCCGTCGGCGGCGGGCAGCACGGCGTGGCCGAGGCCGCGGTAGCGGTCCCAGGCGAGGGCGGCCGCGATGGGCGTGGCGATGGCGAGTGTGATCCACATCCAGAGCGGGATGTGGCCGCCCGCAAGGGAAAAGATGAGCAGCAGCGCCGCGATGGCCGCGAGCGGACTCAGGGTGCGGGTGTACCGGCGGCGGTGGGCGGCCGGGCCGTGGGGGACCAGCGGCACGGTCACCAGTGGCGGTACCGGCAGGGTGGCTTCGGCCGCAACGGTGGAGGTGCCCAGCAGATGGGCGAGGGTGCGGTGCACGGCGGCGCGGGGAGCCTGCGGCAGGATCTTCTGCCGCGGGCTGGTGCCGGTCATGATGGCTTCGAGTTCGGCGGCTCCGGCCAGGCGCAGTAGCAGGGGCTCGTTGACGGTCGCGCCGCGCAGGCGGGCCAGGTCGAGGGTGGTCTGGCGGGTGGTGAACAGCCCGTGCCGCACGGTCAGGGTCTTGCCGTCGTCCAGTACCTTCAGGCCGAACCAGGTCATCAGGTAGCGTGCGCAGGCGGCGAGGCTGACTACCACGACCAGGATCACGAAGAGCAGCGCGATCACCCCCGCGATGACGGTCGCGCTGCGGTGCCCGACATCCTGGACCGTGCCGGATCTCAGGAAGAGCTGGGCGAACCCGTACTGGAAGGCCAGACCGACGACCGGCGCGACGATTGCGAAGCCGGTCAACGAGAGTGGCGCGTACCGCACCCAATCCGGTTGCCAGTGAGCGATTTCCACGACGGGGTGGCCGGGCGTCGCATCCGGTGCTTCCCCCTTGGTCGTAACCGTTTGGGCATCAACGGATTCCGTGTTCGCCCGAGTGTGTGCCAGCAGTGCGAGCCGCAGTTCCGGCACCAGTTTGGCATCCAGCGAGTCCAGTTTGAACTGTTCCCGCTTCTCCGCGTGCTGCCCGGTACCGATGGACAGCACCGCCAGTCCGAGCACCCGGTGTAGCAGGTCGGCCTGCACATCGACGGATCGGACCCGGTTGCGTGGCACCGACAGTCGTTTGCGCTGGATCAGTCCGGTGCGCAGCTCCACATTGTCGGGGGTGATGCGATAGGTGGTGGTGAACCAGCGGGTGAGCGCGAAGCCGACGATGATCGCCACCACGGCCAGGCTCCACCCGGGATTGTCCCGGCTCGCACCCGCCACCAGCGTGGCGATCAGCACCGGGATGAAGCGGATGAGCTCGGTGACCGGGTGGACCAGCAGCATGCGCTTGTCGAGCCGCTGCCAGTTCTCGGCGTCCGGGCCGAGGGGCGTCCCCGGCCCCGACCCCCCGGTGATCGGTGAAAGTACTTCCGTCGGATAGGAATCCGGGAACACGTCCGGATCTGGCGGTGGCGGCTGGGTCATGTGGCGTCCCCCCGGTGCTGTGCGGCGATGGCGGTGAGCTGGGCGACGGTGTCGCGCGCGTCGGCCAGGGCGAGCGCGCTGATGTGCACGGCCCCGGCCGAGGAGGCGGTGGTGACGGTGACGGTGGCCAGTCCGAGCAGCCGTTCCAGCGGTCCGCGGTAGGTGTCCACGGTCTGCACGCGGGTAATGGGCGCGACCCGGCTCTCCTGGGTGAACCAGCCGGTCCGGGTGTAGACGGCCTCGTCGGTGATCTCCCAGCGGTGCACGGCGTAGCGCCACAGCGGGATGGCCACGATGCTGAATATCGCTGCCAGCAGCACGATTCCGAACACCAGTGCCTGCAGGCCGCGCCGGTGTGTGTCGAACAGCGCCCAGACCCCCACTCCGAGGATCGGCACCACCCACGACAGCGCGGCGCTCAGCGCCCACAGCAGTTTGGCGCGTGGGCTGGGACGCCGCGACGGGTCGGCCAGGATGCCGCCGGGAGCGAGGGGCTGGGACATGCTGCCCATGCTTGCATGAATCCGGGCACGGAGGCGGTCGTTATTGGAGAGGACCGGACGCTCGGTTTTTCCGCCGCGGCGTGGGTTCGCTACTTGGGCGTAATACGGAACAGGCCCGTCGTGGTGCCCTGGTATTGGATACGGCCGGGAGCGATGGTGCCGACCATTTCCAGGGTGTCGTTCACGGTGGTCGCGCCGACGAACTGCTCGGTGTCGACCTTGCCGGTATTGGCGTCGATCACCGCGAAGCTGTAGTTGTCGGTCACCCCCGCACTGCCGCTGCCCAGGCCACTGCTGCCGCTGCTGCTGCCACTGCCGAGTGCGCCGCTGCCGCTGCCGAGCAGGGAGTGCCGGGTGAAGGTGTAGATCTTGCCGTCCGCCACCGACAGTCGCGGCACCGCCGAGGAGGGCACGGTGTTGGTCCAGACCACGGTGCAGCCGGAGCCGGTGACATCGATGCGGGTCATGCCGCCCGAAATCGGTGCGCTCGCGGGCTGACTGGTGCCGGCGTTGGGCGGCAGCGCCGGGTAGGGGTAGCCGTAGGTGCTGGCCACGAACACGCTGTTACCCGAGCCGATGGGGGAGTTCTCGGTGCCGTCGATGGCGGGGACCGAGCACACCGGCCGGCCGGTGGCGGTGTCGAAGACGAGCAGGTTCTCCTTGGTGGCCGCGTTGTCGGTGATGGCCAGGTATTCGGTGCCGGCGCCGGGGCCGAAGAAGGTCGGCGTCGCGCCGGTGCCCCAGCTCAATTGGCCGGGCTTGCGGGCCGGACCGCGGTCGTAGGCCTGCCGCCACACGATCTGCGGGTTGCCGCTGCCGTCCACGTTCAGCAGGTACAGCGCGTGGTCGGTGGCCACGGCCATGCCCTGGGGCGCGGTGGCGATGCTGTTGGCCACGTTCTCGCCGGGCGCGAGCACGATCGAATGCGCGGTGCCGTCGGTGTCGACGAATCCCGCCGCGGCGCTGTCGGTGGCGAACCACACCCGGCCCTGGTAGTCGGGGGACACCGAACTGACCGCGTCACAGGTGCCGCCGCCGCAGTGTCCGGTGACCGCCTGTGTCACATCGGTTTTGGAGGCGATCGACAGTGCCCAGGAGCCATCGGAGCCGCGCTGGTGCCCGATCCGCAGCAGGCTGCCCGAGCCGTCCACGGTGACCATCTGGTCGTGGTTGTCCAGGTAGGCGTAGACCCCGCCGAGCAGGCTGCCCTTGGTCAGGTCGAGGTGTGCGAGGGTGTTGCCGTTGTTCGGGTCCAGCAGCAGCACTTCCGGCGCGCGATCGGTGATCTTCGTGCACAGCGCCTGCGGGAAGCCGTCCGCGCCCTGCAGGATCGTCGGGCAGGCCGCGCCCTCCTCGTGGAAGTCCGCGTTGACGCCGCCGGTGCCGACGCCGGGCAGTGGCGTGGTGTCGGAGGCCTCGGCGTCGCCGTGCATGGTCGCGGTGCCCACCGGTCCCAGGTACGGATTGGGGGGCGGCATCGGTCCGAATGCGGCGGCGGTGCCGGTGGCGATGGTCAGCAGGGCAGTGGCGCCCAGGCCGGCGACGACAGCGGCGCGGCGGATTTTCGCGAGCACGAAGGTCTCCCTCTTCTTCTGCGAAGTGGACGCCCGCGAGGCTATTTCATCGGAACCGAGATTTGAATAGATGAACTCGAGGATACGAATAATCAACTCGGAATACCGGACGTGGGCGGCAGGTTGGCTCGTTCCATGGCACCCGAGTCGGAACAGCCGGATGGATGGCGCATGATCGAGACCGTGACGGATCTACCGAACCCGAGCCTGCCGCCGAGGCGCACCAGCAGTTCGGCCGCGCCCACGGGTTCCGCCATACCCGACGGTTCCGCTGTGGCCACCGATATTGCCGTGCCCGCCGATTCCGCTGTGCCCACTGATTCCGCGATGCGCCGTGCGCTGCGCCGGGCCCGGGACGGTGCGACCCTGAATCTCGACGAGGCCGTGGTGCTGTTGCACGCGCGCGGCGCCGATCTGGAGGAGCTGTGCGCGTCCGCCGCGCGGGTGCGCGATGCCGGGCTGCGGGAATCCGGCTACGCGGATGAGGTGCTGCCGATCACCTACTCCCGCAAGGTGTTCATCCCGATCACGCATCTGTGTCGCGACCGCTGCCACTACTGCACCTTCGTCACCGTGCCCGGCAAGCTGCGCGCGCAGGGCAAGGGCATGTACATGGAGCCGGACGAAATTCTCGAGGTCGCCCGGCAGGGTGCCGAACTCGGTTGCAAGGAAGCGCTTTTCACCCTGGGTGACCGCCCGGAGGAGCGCTGGCCCGAGGCGCGGCAGTGGCTCGACGAGCGCGGCTACGACTCCACCCTGGATTATGTGCGCGCCATGGCGATTCGCGTGCTGGAGGAGACCGGCCTGCTGCCGCATCTGAATCCGGGCGTGATGAGCTGGGAGGAGCTGTCGCGGCTGAAGCCGGTGTCGCCGTCCATGGGCATGATGCTGGAGACCACCTCGACGCGGCTGTTCACCGAACCGGGTCAGGCGCACTACGGTTCGCCGGACAAGGACCCGGCGGTGCGGCTGCGCGCGCTCACCGACGCCGGACGCCTGTCGGTGCCGTTCACCACCGGCATCCTGGTGGGCATCGGCGAGACCGTGGTCGAGCGCGCCGAGTCGATTCTCGCGATTCGCAAGGTGCACAAGGCTTTCGGGCACGTGCAGGAAGTCATCGTGCAGAACTTCCTGGCCAAGCAGAACACCGCCATGCGCCACAGCCCGGATGCCGGGATGGAGGAGTTCCGGGCCGCCATCGCCGTGACCCGGCTGCTGATGGGGCCGAAGATGCGCATCCAGGCGCCGCCGAATCTGGTGTCGCTGGAAGAATGCCGGGCACTGCTGGCGGCGGGTATCGACGACTGGGGCGGGGTCTCGCCGCTCACCCCCGACCATGTGAATCCGGAACGGCCGTGGCCGAATCTGGAGACCCTCGCGCAGATCACCGCCGACTGCGGCTATGTCCTCACCGAGCGCATCACCGCCCACCCGAAGTATGTGCTGGCGGGCCATCCGTGGATCGATCCGCGGATTTCCGGACATGTTGCGGCACTGATGGATCCGAAGACCGGCCTGGCCGCCGACGTGAAGCCGTCCGGCCTGCCCTGGCAGGAGCCCGACCAGGATTGGGAATCGGCCGGCCGCATCGACCTGCACACCGCCATCGACGCCGAGGGCCGGCTGACCGAATCCCGCAGCGACGCGGGGATTGCCGATGATTCGCTAGGTGCGTTCGGTGACTGGGAGAGCATCCGCGAGCAGGTGCTCGAGCTGGCCGGTTCCGCCCCGGAGCGCATCGACGCCGACGTGATGGCCGCCCTGCGCGCCGCCGAGCAGGACCCCGCGGGCCTGACCGACGACCAGTACCTGGCCCTGGCCACCGCCGACGGCCCGGCCCTGGAGGCCGTGACCGCGCTGGCCGACCAGCTGCGCCGCGATGCCGTGGGCGACGACGTCACCTACATCGTCAACCGGAACATCAACTTCACCAATATCTGCTACACCGGCTGCCGCTTCTGCGCGTTCGCGCAGCGCAAGGGCGATGCCGATGCCTTCACCCTGAGCCCGGCCGAGGTCGCCGACCGCGCCTGGGAAGCCTGGGTCGAGGGTGCGACCGAGATCTGCATGCAGGGCGGCATCGATCCCGAGCTGCCGGTCACCGGCTACGCGGATCTGGTGCGCGCCATCAAGGCTCGCGTCCCCGGGATGCACGTACACGCGTTCAGCCCGATGGAGATCGTCAATGGTGCGTCCCGCAGCGGCCAGTCGGTGCACGACTGGCTGTCGGCGCTGAAAGAGGCCGGGCTGGACAGCATTCCGGGCACCGCCGCCGAGATCCTGGACGACGAGGTGCGCTGGGTGCTGACCAAGGGCAAGCTGCCCGCCTCGGCCTGGGTGGATGTGGTCACCACCGCGCACCGGCTGGGCCTGCGCTCCAGCGCGACCATGATGTACGGCCACGTGGACAATCCGAAGCACTGGGTGGGACACCTGCGCGTGCTGCGCGGAATCCAGGACGAGACGGGTGGTTTCACCGAATTCGTGCTGCTGCCGTTCGTGCACCAGAGCGCCCCGCTCTACCTCGCGGGCGCCTCCCGGCCCGGCCCGACCGTGCGGGAGAATCGGGCCGCGCATGCCCTGGCGCGGATCATGCTGCACGGCCGGATCGAGAATATTCAGACCAGCTGGGTCAAACTTGGTATCACCGGAACCCGGCTCATGTTGAACGGCGGCGCCAACGACCTCGGCGGCACGCTGATGGAGGAAACCATCTCCCGCATGGCCGGTTCCGAACATGGATCAGCCAAGACGGTCGAGGAACTGACGCAGATCGCGTCGGGTATCGGCCGCCCGGTCCGGCAGCGCACCACCACCTACGGTGTGCCACGGACCCGCTCGCTCGCCCGCCTCTCCGTGACGCTGGCGGACGGCTGAGAGCCGCTCACCGTTTGCGGAGGGCGGAAGTTAGGGCAGGCTGTGCAGTAGTAATGTTGGCTGGCCGGGATAGGGTTTTGCCGGGCGGAGTATCCCGCATGTGAGGACAGACTAGGAGAGCGGCAGTGCCGTACATCATCGCTGAACCGTGCGTTGACGTGAAGGACAAGGCGTGCATCGAGGAATGCCCCGTGGACTGCATCTACGAGGGTGGCCGCATGCTGTACATCCAACCGGACGAGTGCGTGGACTGTGGTGCATGTGAACCGGTCTGCCCGGTGGAAGCCATCTTCTACGAAGACGACACCCCGGATCAGTGGGCCGGTTACGTCAACGCCAATGTCGACTTCTTCGACGACCTGGGTTCGCCGGGTGGCGCCACCAAGGTCGGCAAGGTCGACTACGACCCGCCGTTCATCGCCGCGCTGCCGCCGATGGCCAGCGAGTAGGACGAGCATTTGACCGCGCGTGGCCGGGTCAGCGCTCTGCTACCCGATTTCCCCTGGGACACCATCGCTTCCGTGAAGGCGAAGGCGGCGTCGCATCCGGACGGCATCGTCGACCTCTCGGTCGGGACGCCGGTCGATCCGGTGGATCCGCTGATCCGCACGGCACTCTCGTCGGTGGCGGAGGTGCCGGGCTACCCGACCACGCACGGTACGCCCGAATTGCGCGAAGCCGTTGTCGCGGCGCTGAAGCGGCGATTCGGGATCACGGGGGTGGACCCGGCCGCGGTGCTGCCGGCCATCGGCACCAAGGAGCTCATCGCCGGGCTGCCGCGGCTGCTCGGCCTGGGATCGCAGGATCTGGTCGTCATCCCCGAGGTCGCCTACCCGACCTACGAGGTGGGCGCGCTGCTCGCCGGGGCTCGCTATGTGCGCGCCGACGGCACCACGCAGCTCGGCCCGGAGCGGCCCGCGCTGATCTTCCTCAACTCGCCGTCGAATCCGACCGGCAAGGTGCTGGGCGTCGACCACCTGCGCAAGGTGGTGCAGTTCGCCCGCGAGCGCGGGGCCATCGTCGCCTCGGACGAGTGCTACCTGGGGCTGGCCTGGGAGGGCCGCGCGGTGTCGATCCTCGACCCCGAGGTCAGCGACGGCGACCACACCGGCCTGCTCGCCATCCACTCACTGTCCAAGACCTCGAATCTGGCCAGTTACCGGGCCGGTTTCGTGACCGGTGATCCGGCGCTCGTGGCGGAGCTGCTGGAGGTGCGCAAGCACTCCGGCATGATGCTGCCCTTCCCGATCCAGGCGGCCATGACCGCGGCCCTCGGCGATGACGCGCACGAGGTTCAGCAAAGGGATCGCTACCGAGCGCGGCGGGTCGTGCTGCGAGATGCCCTGCAGCGCGCGGGATTCCGGATCGACGACTCGGAGGCGGGTCTGTACCTGTGGTCGACGCGCGGCGAGGAATGCCGCACGACCCTGGATTGGCTGGCCGAGCGCGGCATCCTGGCGGCCCCCGGCGAGTTCTACGGCCCGCGCGGCAATCAGCATGTGCGCATTGCCCTTACCGCCACCGACGAACGAATCACTGCGGCCGCTGATCGTCTGACCAGCTGATTTCCCGTTACCACCGGGCCCGTGATAGCGTCTACGACGTTGCAAGGCCCGGTGGCCTAGTGATTTGCAAGGCCCTGTGGCGCAGTTGGTTAGCGCGCCGCCCTGTCACGGCGGAGGTCGCGGGTTCGAGTCCCGTCAGGGTCGCAGTATCGTCTCACTGCTCCGCCTCCCCGCATATTTAGCGGGGAGGCTGACGGCCGTTCATAGCTGGCAATCCGTGCCGGCGGTTGGGTGCCGAAACCATACTGGGCGTACCCGGGGCGTTACCTCCATCTCGCGAAATCAGTTGTCGCCTCCCTAATTTTGCGCAAAACTGACACACGTTCTCTTCACAACCTCTATAACAAGTTCTCATCGCAACTCGATGAGGAGTCTTTCAGTGCGTGGTCTGTCTTATGAAACCCCCGGTAAGAGTGTCTATGGCAGCAATGTCAGCCGACGTGGGTTCCTAGCTGCAACAGGTGTCATTCTGGGGGCGGCTGCGCTACTACCGAAGGCGCCTCTGGCTCGGGCACTACCCACGGGATCGATCAATGACGGTGACACGATGCCGATCCTGGTCATCGGCACCGGCTACGGCGGCGCGGTCGCGGCGCTGCGGCTCGCGCAGGCCGGGCAGAACGTAGTCATGGTCGAGAAGGGCATGTCCTGGAGCCAGCCCGGGTCCGACGGCAAGGTCTTCTGCAACATGCTGAATCCGGACGGCCGGTCCTTCTGGCTGCGCACCGAGACCGACCAACCCGTCAACCACTTCATGGGCGCGCCCTACAACAAGTCCATCTCCCGCTACACCGGCGTGCTGGATTCCGAGCAGTTCAGCGGGATCCGGATCTACCAGGGCCGCGGCGTGGGCGGCGGCTCGCTGGTCAACGGCGGTATGGCGGTGACGCCCAAGCAGGAGAACTTCGCCAGCATCCTGCCGTCGGTGGACGCCGGCTCGATGTACAGCACCTACTACCCGCGCGCCAATGCCGCGCTGAAGGTGAACAACATCGACCAGACCTGGTTCCAGGGCGCGGACTGCTACCAGTTCGCGCGGGTCGGCATAAAGCAGGCACAGCGGTCCGGGTTCGCGTACACCTTCGTGCCCAACGTCTACGACTTCAACTACATGAAGCAGGAGCAGGCCAGTACCGCCCCGCGGTCGGCGCTCAACGCCGAGGTCATCTACGGCAACAACTACGGCAAGAACTCGCTGGACAAGACCTATCTGGCGGCGGCGTCGGGCACCGGCAAGGTGACCATCGTGCCGCAGCACGTGGTCACCACCGTGGCGCCGGCCAACGGCGGCGGCTACTCGGTGGTGATGAACCAGATCGACACCAGCGGCAATACCGTGAAGGCGAAAACCGTTACGGCGCAGAAGGTCTTCTTCGCGGCGGGCAGTGTCGGCACCAGCAAGCTGCTGGTTACGCAGAAGGCCACCGGCAAGCTGGGCAATCTGCCGGACTCGATCGGCGCCGGCTGGGGCAACAACGGCAATGTCATGGTGGCCCGGCAGAACCAGGCCTGGGACGCCACCGGCAGCCTGCAGTCCTGCATCCCCTGCGTCGGCATCGACAACTGGTCCGACAGCGGCGGCCCCGCCTTCGCGGAGGTGTCGCCGTTCCCGGCCGGCATCGAGACCTTCGCCAGCCTGTACCTGGCCATCACCAAGAACCCGAACCGCGGCACCTTCTCCTACAACTCGGGATCCGGTGGCGTGGACCTGAACTGGCAGACCGCCTGGAACCAGCCCAGCATCGATTGCGCCAAGCGCATCTTCGACAAGATCAACAGCAAGGAAGGCACCATCTACCGGACCGACCTGTTCGGCGAATACAAGACCTGGGGCGACGATTTCGCCTACCACCCGCTCGGCGGCTGCGTGCTGAACGTGTCCACCGACAACTACGGGCGGCTCACCCAGTACCCGGGCCTGTACGTCATCGACGGCTCCCTGATTCCGGGCCTCACCACCGTCAACCCGTTCGTCACGATCACCGCGCTCGCGGAACGCAATATCGAGACGATCATTTCGCAGGACTTCCACTGAGGAAGCGGCCCCGCCGACGGAGAAATTCCGACGGCGGGGCCGGCCGGGGCGTGTTCGTTCCGGTCGGGCAGCGGCGATCGCGTTAGCCTTGGATATGGACGCTGTCACGGTTGTCCCTCCTCCCGGCAATGAACCGGTGCACACCTACGCCCCCGGCAGCCGCGAACGCGAGCTGCTGGCCGGCAGGCTCGCCGCTCTCGCCGCCGACCCCGTGGATGTGCCGCTCGTGATCGGCGGCAAGCATCAGCCCGGCGGCGGCGAGCGGCACACCATCGTGATGCCGCACCGGCGCCGCCAGGTACTCGGGACCTACACCCACACCACCCACGACGACGCGCGCGCGGCCATCGCGGCGGCGACGGCCGCCGCGCCCGCCTGGCAGGCCATGCCCTTCGAGGAACGGGCCGCCATTCTGCTGCGGGCCGCCGACCTGCTGGCCGGGCCCTGGCGCGAGACCCTGGCCGCCGCTACCATGCTCGGCCAGTCGAAAACAGTGCAGCAGGCCGAAATCGACGCACCCTGCGAGCTGGTGGACTTCTGGCGCTTCAATGTCGCCTTCGCCCGGCAGATTCTGGCGATCCAGCCGGAATCGGCGGCGGGCGGGTGGAATCGGATGGACTACCGGCCTCTGGAGGGCTTCGTCTACGCCATCACGCCGTTCAACTTCACCGCCATCGCCGGGAACCTGCCCACCGCGCCCGCGCTCATGGGCAATACCGTCGTCTGGAAACCTTCCCCGGCACAGACATTTTCGGCGTACTACACGATGAAGCTGCTGGAGGAGGCGGGCCTGCCGCCCGGGGTCATCAATATGGTGACCGGCAGCGGCGCACAGCTCTCGGAGGTGGCGCTGGCCGATCCGCGGTTGGCGGGCATCCACTTCACCGGTTCCACCCGCACCTTCCAGTACCTGTGGCAGAGCGTCGGCTCGAATATCGGCCACTACCACGGATATCCGCGGCTGGTGGGGGAGACCGGCGGGAAGGACTTCATCCTCGCCCACCCGTCCGCCGACTCGGATGCCTTGCGCACGGCCATGATTCGCGGTGCCTACGAATATCAGGGGCAGAAGTGCTCGGCCGCCTCGCGCGCCTATATCGCCCGGTCGGTGTGGCAGCGCATGGGGCAGGACTTCCTGGCCGAGGTGGAGTCGCTGACCTACGGAGATGTCGCCGATCTGTCGAATTTCGGTGGGGCCGTGATCGACAACCGCGCCTACGACAAGTGCGTGGCCGCCATCGAGAAGGCGAAGGACCGGGGGCTCACGGTGCCCGCGGGCGGTGGCTACGACGACAGCGAGGGCTGGTTCGTGCGGCCGACCGTGCTGCTCGGCGAGGACCCGGGCGACGATGCCTTCGCCACCGAGTACTTCGGGCCCATTCTGTCGGTGTACGTCTACGACGACAGCGCGCCCGACTCGTTCGCCGAGATCCTCGAGGTGGTGGACGGGACCTCGCCCTACGCTCTCACCGGCGCGATCTTCGCCCGCGACCGCAAGGCCGTCGAAACCGCCACGGACGCACTGCGATTCGCCGCGGGCAACTTCTACATCAACGACAAGCCCACCGGCGCGGTGGTCGGGCAGCAGCCCTTCGGCGGGGCCCGCGCCTCCGGCACCGACGACAAGGCGGGCTCCTACCTCAACCTGCTGCGCTGGGTCGCGCCCCGCACGCTCAAGGAGACCTTCGTTCCACCGACCGACTACCGCTACCCCCACATGGAGACTCGATGAATCCACTGCGGCCCGCGATCCTGGCCGCGGCCGGATCGTCGCGGATGAAGGACGCCATCACCCGGGTGCCGGCCACCGCCGCCGTGGTCCGGCGGTTCGTGGCCGGGGAGACCCGGGCCGAGCTGGTCCCGGTGGCGCGCGAGCTGCTGGCGAGCGGCCGCGCGGTGAGTGTCGACTTCCTGGGCGAGTACACCACCGAGCATGCCCAGGCCGATGCCGCGGTGGCGGAATACCTTTCGCTCATCGACGATCTGGCCGAGGCCGACCAGATGATGCCCGGCGCGCACACCGACATTCCCCGGGTGGAGGTCTCGCTCAAGCTGTCGGCGCTCGGCCAGTCGCTGGGTCAGGACGGGCCGGCCATCGCCGCGGAGAACCTGCACAAGCTGTGCGCCAAGGCCGTCGAGCGCCACGTCTGGGTGACCGTCGACGCCGAGGACCACACGACCACCGCCGGCACCCTGGACGCGGTCCGCCAGGCCCGCGCCGAATTCCCCTGGCTCGCTGTCGCTTTGCAGACGTACCTGCGTCAGGCCGAGGACCGCGCCCGCGACCTGGCCGCCGACGGCACCCGCGTCCGCCTCTGCAAGGGCGCGTACCAGGAACCGGCGACCGTCGCCTATCAGCGCCGCGCCGAGGTCGACGTCTCCTACCTGCGCTGCCTCGACGTCCTCTTTCGCAGCGCCTGGTACCCCATGATCGCCTCCCACGACCCGGCCATGATCGACGCCGCCCTCGCCCTCGCCATCGAAAACCACCGCAACCCAGGAGATTTCGAGTTCCAGATGCTCTACGGCGTCCGCGACGCCGAACAGCGCCGCCTGGTCGCGGACGGCCACTTCCTGCGCGTCTACATCCCCTATGGCACCCAGTGGTACGGCTATCTCATGCGCCGCCTCGCCGAACGCCCCGCCAACCTCGGATTCTTCCTCCGTGCCCTGGCTGACCGCGCCTGATAATTCGCGGTCGCGGGTCGTTCCCGGCGTGCGCCAGGGCCGCGCACTCGAGCGTGCGGCGCTCCTCCGGACGGGGTTTCAGTCGTGCAACCCCTGAGAGTCCGAGCGTTTGGTCAGACCAGGGGGCGGCCGAGGCGGCGGCGGAGGCGCATGTCGGCGAGGTAGAAGTTGTAGGGGAACAGGCGGACCGGGGTGGGCATGCGGGTCCAGATCGCGGAGATCAGGCGCAGGAAGCCGGCGAAGATGCGCTCATCGCGGGCGGACCAGGTCATGGCCATCTCCTCGCGCAGGTGCGGGGGGAGCAGGGCGGTGACGATGAAGCGGTGCAGGCCGCCCAGGGTGATCTGCAGGGGCCAGGGCAGCATCTTCAGGTCGGCGAGGTCGTTGAAGTACTTGCGGGTGGGAGCGTCGATCGACTTGGTCGCGAGGTTCTCCTCCCAGTACACGTAGAACTCGTCGCGGGTGGCGGGCCACAGCTCGGGACGCATCTGCAGGGTGGTGCCCAGTCGCGCGCAGTACTGGTAGAAGGCTTCCGCCAGTTCGGGATTCATGGGGCCGCGCATGCGGTGGTAGAGATCGTCGACGCCCCAGTAGAGGCAGGCCGCCACCCACAGCTGGAGCTTGGGGTCGAAGGCGTTGTACTTGACCGCGCTGCCGGGCTTGGAGTGGACGCTGCGGTGCGAGCGGTTCACGGCCTCGCGGTAGTCGCGGCGGTCGTCCTCGTTCCCGAGCAGCGCGACCGACAGATAGGTGAGAGTGGTGCGCAGCCGCTTGATCGGGTGCAGCGTCACCTTGCCGCTGTCGACGTCGCTCTCCATGACGCCGTACGCGATGGGTTTCAGCGACAGCTGCATGACGACATTGGCCGCGCCGCCGAGGAAGGCCGCGACGCCGTCGATGTGCTCACGCACGGATTCCGGGGTCATCGGCGCGTGGGCCGGCGGGAACTCGTCGAACTTGCGCAGGGGGGCGGTCATCGTTGACTCGGCTCCTCGTCGTCACTCCTCGCCCATGAGGAGAGTGTGAGAAATTTCCCCACTCACCCTCTCATCGTGGGGAGGTCATGTCAATGTGCGAAGATTAGTGCCTCACCGTTTCTTTGCGACCGGAAAGGGCCCGGACCATGGCCAAACTGGCCAAACTGCTGCCGCTCGTCCGCGGATCCGGCCCCGAGGATCACAACCAGGCCAAGGTCCTCGATGCCGCGCTCATGGCGTTCCTGGACTTCGGCATCAAACGCACCAGCATGGTGGAGGTCGCCCGCCGTGGCGGGCTCTCGCTGGCCACCCTCTACCGCCGCTTCGCGGGCAAGAACGACCTCATCCAAGCCGTCGGCCTGCGTCAGGCCCGCCAGCTCGTCGAGGACATCGACGCCGCGGTGCGGGTTCCGGTCGAACGCGACGCCAGCGCCGAGGAGCAGATCACCGTCCTGTTCATCGCGTTCATCGAGGGCCTGCGCGGCAATCAGCTGCTGGGCCGCCTGCTCAAGACCGAACCCGAGGTGGTGCTGCCCTATCTGACCGTGCAGGGCGCGCCGGTCATCGAGCTCGGCCGCGATTACCTCGCCGAGTTCATCGCCCGCCTGCAGGCGGAAGGCAAACTGCCGCAATATGATCCGCTGCCGCTGGCCGAGATGATCGCCCGTGCGGCGTTGTCGCTGGCGCTGACGCCGCAGACGGTCATTCCGCTCGACGATCCTGTCGCGCTGCGGCAGTTCGCTCGTGACCACATCATTCCCGGATTCCGGATCCTCTGACCCGCACCGGGTTTCACACCAGCCGCAGGCCCAGCCTGCGCCGCAGACGCATATCCGTGAGATAGACGTTCAGTGGGAAGGCCCGCAATGACGCCGGCACGACCGATTCGGCCGCACCGGCCAGCCGCAGCATCCGGGCCAGTGCGCGGTCCTGCCGCGGTGTCCAGGTCATGCCCATCTCGTCGCGGAGATGCTGCGGCAGCAGGCCGGTCACGAAGAAGCGGTGTACGCCGCCGAAGGCCAGCTGGAACGGGCGGGGCAGCATCTTCAGGTCGATGAGATCCTCGAAGTAGGCCCGGATCTTGGGGTCGATGCGGGTCTCGGCGAGGCTCTCGTCCCAATAGCGCTCGAAGGCAGCGCGATCGGCGGGCCACATGTCCGGACGCACCTGCAGCGTGGTGCCGAGCCTGGCGGCGTGGAGGTAGAAGGCGTCGGCGTCGTAGTCGTCCATCGGTCCGTGCATGCGCTCGTAGAGATCACGCGCACCCCAGTACAGGCAGGCCGCGACCCAGAGCTGCAGCCGGGGATCGAAGGCGTTGTACTTCACGGTGCTGCTCGTGCGGGACCGGACGTACTTGTGTACGGAATCGACGGCCTCCCGATAGGCCGCACGGTCCTTCTCGGTGCCCAGCAGGGCCACGGCCAGGTAGGTGAGGGTGGTGCGCAGCCGTTTGAGGGGATGGACCATGACATTCCCGGATTCCACCGGGCTCTCCACCACGCCGTAGCCGACCGGCGGGTGGGAGAGCTGCATGATCACGTTCGCCGCCGCGCCGAAGAAGCCCGCCGCACCGTCCAGATAGCGGCGGACGTCGATCTCCGGTGCGGGGGCTGCGGATTCGAACGGGTCGGGCAGCGGCCTGGTCATCGTCGACCACATCCTCGGATGAGAAAGTTATATAGAAACTTTCTTACCCACTCGGGTTGCCTGTCAACCGGCTCCGCGGGTTCGCAAGCGATTCGTTGCCGAGCGGCTCCGGTAGCGTGGGCCCGTGTCGCCGCTGTTGCTGAGCTCGTTGAACCCGGCCGCCATCGCCGCCGGAGCCGATATCCCGGATGCCGTCACCATCGACGGGGAGACGTTGTCGCGCAGTGATCTGCTCGGCGCGGCCACCTCCGTCGCCGAACGGGTGGCCCAGGCGCGCCGGGTGGCCGTGCTGGCCGAACCGACCGTCACCACCGTGCTCGCCGTGGTGGGCTGCCTGATCGCCGGGGTGACCGTGGTGCCGGTGCCGCCGGACTCCGGCAGTGCGGAACTGGCGCACATCCTGCGGGATTCGGGTGCGCAGGCCTGGCTGGGCAAGGCTCCCGAGGGCTCCGACCTGCCGGTGATCCCGGTGCGCAAGCACGCGCGGTCCTGGCATCGATACGCCGAACCGGCCGGGAAGGCAACGGCTTTCATCCTCTACACCTCCGGCACCACCGGCGCGCCCAAGGGTGTGATGCTCAGTCGCGACGCCATCGCGGCGGGCCTGGACGCGCTCGTCGATGCGTGGGGATGGACCTCGAAAGATGTTCTGGTGCATGGTCTTCCGCTGTTCCACGTGCACGGCCTGATTCTCGGTGTGCTGGGCCCGCTGCGGGCCGGCAGCCCGCTCGTCCACACCGGCAAGCCCACCCCGAAGGCGTACGCCGACGCGCACGGCACCATGTACTTCGGCGTGCCCACCGTGTGGTCGCGAATCACCGAAGACCCCGACGCCGCACGGGAATTGGCGAAGGCGCGGATCCTGATCTCCGGCAGTGCGCCGCTGCCCGTGCCGGTGTTCGAGCGGCTCGCCGAGCTCACCGGGCACGCCCCGATCGAGCGCTACGGCATGAGCGAAACCATGATCACCCTCTCCACCCGGCCCGACGGCGAACGCCGCCCGGGCTGGGTCGGCACCCCGGTGGCGGGCGTCGAGACCCGGCTGCGCGACGAGGCGGGCGACCCGGTGCCGCACGACGGGGAGAGCGTCGGCGGACTCCAGGTGCGTGGCCCCATGCTCTTCGACGGCTATCTGAACAAGCCGGAGGTCACCGCCGAGAACTTCACCGCCGACGGCTGGTTCCGGACCGGCGACGTGGCGGTCATCGACGCCGAGGGCTTCCACCGCATCGTGGGCCGGGAATCGGTGGACCTCATCAAGTCCGGCGGCTATCGCATCGGCGCGGGCGAGATCGAGACCGCGCTGCTGGGGCATCCGGCGGTGGCCGAGACCGCGGTCGTCGGCGTCCCCGACGACGATCTCGGGCAGCGCATCGTCGCCTATGTCGTGCTCCGCCCCGGGGCGGGCGCGGCGATCGCCGACGAGCTCATCGCCCATGTGGCGAGCGAACTTTCGGCGCACAAGCGGCCGCGCGAGGTGCGCGTGGTGGACGGCCTGCCGCGCAATGCCATGGGCAAGGTCCAGAAGAAACTGCTGTCTTGACCTCGAGTGCACTCGAGGTCCTACCGTGATCGGTATGACCGCATCTCTGTCGCCCGCCCAGATCGAGTACCTGAACAGCCAGCGACTGGGGCGGCTGGCCACCATCCGTCCCGACGGCTCACCGCAGAACAATCCGGTGGGCTTCCGCTACAACGCGGCCCTGGGCACCATCGACATCGGTGGACGCGATCTGGGCGCGAGCCAGAAGTTCCGCAATCTGCTGAAGGAGGAGCGGGTCGCCTTCGTGGTCGACGATGTCCCCTCCGTCGACCCCTGGACGGTGCGGTGCCTCGAAATTCGCGGCACCGCGCAGGCGTTGCGGGACGTGGAGCCGTGGTACCCGGGTCTGTCCCCGGAGCTGATCCGCATCACCCCCGAACGGGCCATCGCCTTCGGCCTCTGACACCGGAGTTCCGGTGCTGGAGGTTTCGGGGTCTCGTCGGGTCCATGAGCGAACGTCTAGCTTACGTGAAGCGAAACAGTCACGTTCTCAAGGAGATTCGCTCGATGCACACCTCTCTGCGCACCACCGTGGCGGCCGCCGCCGTCTTCGCCGGCCTGCTCGCTCCCGCCGCCGCGGCCACCGCCGATGCGCTGCCCCTCACCCCCATGCAGCAGCCGACCGAGCAGATCGCCGGCACCACCGGGACCGGCTCGGTGAACACCGGGCCCACCGGCACCGGATCCTTCGACCCGTCGCCCACCGGCTCGTCGAACCTGATCAAGGCCTTCCAGACCGGGTCGGGCCAGTGCAACTCCGGCGGCATCCCGTTCCCCGTCATGGACGGCTCTGCGGCGCCCTGGTGCGGCCTCTACCACTGAGCGCGAAATGACGAAAACCCCTGCGGCGCAAGCCGACAGGGGTTTTCGCGGCACTGGAGTCAGTCGTTGGCGTGCAGCGCCGCGTTCAGCTCGATGCCGGTGCCCTTGCGGGGCCGGACCTCGACCGCGCCGGTCAGCGAGTTACGGATGAACAGCAGGTTCGACTTGCCCGACAGCTCACCGGCCTTCACGACGGCGCCGTCCGGCAGCGCGACCTTGGTGCCTGCGGTGACGTACAGGCCCGCCTCCACCACGCAGTCGTCGCCGAGCGAGATGCCCAGGCCCGAGTTCGCGCCCAGCAGGCAGCGCTCACCGAGCGAGATGACCTGCTTGCCGCCGCCGGACAGGGTGCCCATGATGGACGCGCCGCCCCCGACGTCGGAGCCGTCGCCGACCACCACGCCGGCCGAGATCCGGCCCTCCACCATGGAATTGCCGAGCGTGCCGGCATTGAAGTTGACGAAGCCCTCGTGCATGACCGTGGTGCCCGAGGCCAGGTGCGCGCCCAGCCGCACCCGGTCGGCGTCGGCAATGCGCACCCCGGACGGCAGCACGTAGTCGACCAGGCGCGGGAACTTGTCCACGCCGTATACGGTGACCTGGCCGCGGGCGCGCAGCTTCAGCCGGGTCAGCTCGAATTCCTCGTTGGAGCAGGGGCCGTGGTTGGTCCACACCACATTGGCCAGCAGGCCGAAGATGCCGTCCAGGTTCGCGCCGTGCGGGCGGATCAGCCGGTGCGAGATCAGGTGCAGGCGCAGGTACGCGTCGTGCGTGTCGATCGGCGCGGCGGCCAGATCGGCGATGACGGTACGCACCGCGACGATCTCGACGCGGCGTGCCTCGTCCGTGCCGACCGACGCGGCGAACTTCGCGAATTCGGGATCCGAGGAATCGAGCCGGACGGTGCCGACCTCGTCGGCGGAGAAGGTCCCGAGGCTGGGATACGGGTACCAGGTGTCCAGGACTGTGCCGTTGACGGTGATGGTGGCTAGGCCGACTGCAGATGCTCCCTGTGTACTCACGTCCCCCTACGTTACCGGGCTGTGAATTCATACCGCATGCGGTGCCGATTTGTGCCAAGGCAGCGACCGTGCGAAGAATGGAGGTTATTCCTCCTTTATGGTGGATCAAGTGACCATCGATCTGAGTGCCGACCCCATTTCACTCACCGCCGCGCTCGTGGACATTCCGAGCGTGTCGAAGAACGAGAAGGTCATCGCCGACATCGTCGAAACGGCGCTGCACGAACAGACCACCGGATTCGAAATCCTGCGGCACGGCAATACCGTGCTGGCACGCACCAATCGGGGGCTGCCGACCCGGGTCATTCTCGCCGGACATCTGGACACCGTGCCCATCGCCGACAATGTCCCCGGCCACTTCGAGACCACCGCGGACGGCGAACGGCAGCTGTGGGGTTGCGGCAGCGTCGACATGAAGTCCGGTGACGCGGTCTTCCTGCACCTGGCGGCCACCGTGGCCGATCCGGTCCACGACCTGACCCTGATCTTCTACGACTGCGAGGAGATCGCGGCCGAGTTCAACGGCCTGGGCCGCATCGAACGCGAACTGCCCGAGTGGCTCGCGGGCGATCTGGCCATTCTCGGCGAGCCCTCCGGCGGCTGGATCGAGGCGGGCTGCCAGGGCACCCTGCGGGTGCGGCTGACCACCTCCGGCGTGCGTGCGCACACCGCGCGAGCTTGGCTGGGGGACAACGCCATTCACCGTCTCGCCCCGATCCTGGACCGGCTGGCCCGCTACCGGGCGCGGACGGTCGAGATCGACGGCTGCACCTACCGCGAGGGCCTGTCCGCGGTCCGCGTCGAGGGCGGCGTGGCCGGCAATGTGGTGCCGGACGTGGCCACCGTGGACGTGAACTTCCGCTTCGCCCCCGACCGCACCCTGGATCAGGCCACCGAGCACGTGCGCGAGGTATTCGCCGGTCTGGAACTGGATTTCGAGCGCACCGACGGCGCGCCCGGCGCTCTGCCCGGCCTGTCCAATCCGGCCGCCAAGGACCTCATCGAGATCGTGCACGCGCACGGCAGCGGCGGCGTCCGCGCCAAGTACGGCTGGACCGATGTCTCGCGGTTCGCCGCCCGCGGCATCCCGGCCGTCAATTTCGGCCCGGGCGACCCGAATCTGGCCCACAAGCGCGACGAGCACCTGCCCGTCGACCAGATCACCGAGGTCACATCAATGCTGCGCAGTTATCTGACGGGCGCCAAGGCTTAGCAAACCTGCAGGTAGATACATTCTCAGGTTCGCGGCGGGTCTCGATTCTGGACTGCGGCTGGAATCGACCTCCGCCTTGGAGCGGGGGAGCGAAGCGGAGGAGGGAAGGATCGAGACTTTCAGCGCCGCGAACCCCGCCCGGAGCGCAGCGGAGGGCAAATTAGATACTGCCTGCATGTCTGCTGACGCCGAGTATGAAGGTGTGCGCTCGCCCAAGACGCCACGATTCCGCGGGCCGATCATGCTGCGGCGGGATCGCAAGAAGGGCATAGGCACCACCGATCAGCATCTGCTGGACGAGCGCGGGCCGGCCGACTGGGTGCATACCGACCCCTGGCGCGTACTGCGCATCCAGGCCGAATTCGTCGAGGGCTTCGGAGCTTTGGCGGAGGCGCCGGCCGCGGTGGCGGTCTTCGGCTCCGCCCGCACCACCGCCGAGTCGGCCGAGTACCAGGCCGGTATGGCCATCGGAAGTGCCTTGGCCCGATCCGGTTTCGCGGTCATCACCGGCGGCGGACCGGGCGCCATGGAGGCGGCCAACCGGGGTGCGTCGGAGGCGGGCGGATACTCCATCGGCCTCGGTATCGAGCTGCCCTTCGAGCAGCACCTCAACGAGTGGGTCGACCTGGGCATCAACTTCCGGTACTTCTTCGCGCGCAAGACCATGTTCGTGAAGTACGCCCAGGCATTCGTTTGTCTGCCCGGCGGTTTCGGCACCCTCGACGAACTGTTCGAGGCGCTGACCCTGGTGCAGACCCGCAAGATCACCCGCTTCCCGATCATTCTGTTCGGCACCAAATACTGGTCGGGACTGATGGATTGGATGCGCGACTCGCTGCTCGGCTCGGCCAAGGTCGCCCCCGGCGACCTGGGGCTGCTGCACGTCACCGACAGCGTGGACGAGGTAGTGCGGATCGTGGTGGAGGCCGCGCAGGCGCGCCGCGAGCTGGACGAGGCGGGCGTGGAGGATCAGTGGTGAGCACCGCCTACGCGGTCTGCGTGTACTGCTCGGCCAGCGTGGACGATCCGGTGGCGCTGGAGCTGGCCACCCGGGTGGGCGACGAGATCGGCCGTCGCGGTTGGCAATTGGTGTCCGGCGGCGGCAATGTATCCATGATGGGCGCGGTCGCGCAGGCGGCGCGGGCCGCCGGGGCCAGGACCGTCGGGGTGATCCCCAAGAAGCTGGTGCACCGCGAGGTCGCCGACACCGATGCCGACGAGCTGATCGTCACCGACACCATGCGCGAGCGCAAACAGGTCATGGACGACCGCGCCGACGCCTTCCTGACCCTGCCCGGCGGCATCGGCACGCTCGAGGAACTCTTCGAGACCTGGACCGGGGCCTATCTGGGCGTGCACGCCAAGCCGGTGGTGGTGCTCGATCCGCAGGACCACTACGCGGGCCTGTTCGAGTGGGTCGAGGGGCTGCGGCTGCGCGGGTACGCCGGCCGTGAAGCGGTCGATCGGGTACTGGTGACCAAGGATTTCGACTCCGCTTTCGAGGCGCTGCGCCCCGGCCGTTGAGAAACCGGATGGTTTCACTCGACAAGATCGGGCGAATCGGTAAGGGTGGCAGCGGGGACGTGAGCGCGAGGAGCACAGCGAAGTGAATACCGATGTCCGTTCGACGGTGAGCCTGCTCGACCTGGTCCGCGGTCTGCCCGGCATGGCGATGCAGGCCCCGGGCATGCTCCGCAATGTCGTGCACATGCTGGTGAAATCCGGCGACAAGGCATCTATCGGGCTGTTCTTCCAGCGCGGCGCGGCCAGGCACCCGGACCGGCCCTTCCTGAAATTCGAAGGGCGCGTGTACACCTGGGGCGAGGCGAATGCCGAAGTCAACCGGTACGCGAAGGTGCTCGCCGCGCATGGGGTCGAGCGCGGCGACGTGGTCGGCATCCTGATGGTCAATCGTGCCGAGGCGCTGTTCACCGTGCTCGCCACCGTGAAACTCGGTGCCACCGCGGGCCTGCTCAACCACAATCAGCGGGACGTGGTGCTGCAGCACAGCTTCGGGCTGCTGAACTCGGTGCTGGACGTGATCGGCGAGGAGTGTGCCGACGCCCTCGACACCCTCACCGAGGCCCGGCCCGCCCTGCTCTGGTCCGAGCAGCTGGCCGCCGAGGCCCGCACCGCCGACGCCTCGAATCCGGCTGTGACCGAACAGATCACCGCCAAGGAACGCGCCTACCTGATCTTCACCTCCGGTACCACCGGGCTGCCCAAGGCCAGCGTCATGACCCACCTGCGCTGGACCAAGTCCATGGCCGGCATCGGCGGGCTCGGCGTCCGGCTCGAGGGCCGGGACACGCTGTACTGCTGTCTGCCGCTGTACCACAACAACGCGCTCACGGTGGCGCTGTCCTCGGTGATCGCGGGCGGTGCGACCTTCGCGCTGGGCCGCAAGTTCTCGGCCACCCGCTTCTGGGACGAGGCCATCGCCAATCGGGCCACCGCCTTCATCTACATCGGCGAGCTGTGCCGCTACCTGCTCAACCAGCCGGCCAGGCCCGCCGACCGCGCGCACACCGTCCGGCTCTGCGTCGGCAACGGCCTGCGGCCCGAGCTCTGGGACGAGTTCCAGCAGCGCTTCGGTATCGAGCGGATCGTCGAGTTCTATGGGGCCAGTGAGGGAAACGTCGCCTTCATCAACGCCTTCTCGGTTGCCCGGACCGCCGGCTTCACCCCGCTGCCCTTCGCCATCGTCGAATACGACGACGCCACCGGCAAGGCCCTGCGCCACCCGGACGGCCGCCTGCGCCGGGTGCCGCCGGGCGGGGTCGGGCTGCTGCTCGCCAAGGTCACCACGAGCTCGCCCTTCGACGGCTACACCGACGCCTCCGCCACCGAATCCAAGCTCGTGCGAGACGGTTTCGAGCCGGGCGACTGCTGGTTCGACACCGGCGACCTGGTGCGCGACCAGCGCTGGGGCCACATCGCGTTCGTGGACCGCCTCGGCGACACCTTCCGCTGGAAGGGCGAGAACGTCGCCACCACCGAGGTCGAGGGCGCCTTCGACGGCATCGACTCCGTCATGCAGGCGGTCGTTTTCGGCGTCGACATCCCGGGCACCGACGGCAAGGCGGGCATGGCCGCGGTGACGCTGCACGAGGGTGGGCACTTCGACGGCAAGGTCGCCGCCAAGGTGCTCTACGACCATCTGCCGACCTACGCCGTGCCGCTGTTCATTCGCGTGGTGCCGGAGCTGGAGCAGACCTCCACCTTCAAGAACCGGAAGGTGGAACTGCGCAAGCAGGGCTACACCCCCGACGGCGAGAGCACCCTCTACGTTCTCGCGGGCCGCACCGAGGGCTACCTTCCCGCGTACTCCGAATACGCCGCCGACGTCGCCGCGGGGCGCGCGCCCGGCAACTGAGCAGCAGCCGGTCGGAGCCCGGTTCCGGTCGGCTGCCCAGCAGTCGCACCACAGCCCTCGGTACAGTCGAGGGCATGTGTGCGCCGTTGCCGACATTGTGCGGGAAGCCGGTGGCGACGGATCGGGCGCTTGTCATGGCGATCGTGAACCGGACGCCGGACTCCTTCTATGACCGAGGCGCGACGTTCAGCGACGAGGCCGCCATGCGGGCCGTCGACAAGGCCGTCGCCGAGGGCGCGGATCTGGTCGATATCGGCGGGGTCAAGGCCGGTCCGGGCGCTGAGGTGGACAACGTCGAAGAGGCCCGCCGGGTGGTGCCGTTCGTGGCGGCCATTCGCGAGCGCTACCCGGATCTGCTCATCAGCGTGGACACCTGGCGTGCCGACGTGGCCCGGGCCGCGGTCGCCGAGGGCGCGGATCTGATCAACGACACCTGGGCGGGGGCGGATCCGGAACTGGTCGGCGTCGCCGCCGAGCTGGGCGTAGGAATTGTGTGCTCACACACCGGGGGTGCGATTCCGCGGACCCGTCCGCACCGGGTCCGGTACACGGATGTGGTGACCCAGGTCACCGAGACGGTGGTGGCCGCGGCCGAAAATGCTGCGGCGGCAGGGGTGGCCAAGGACTCGATTTTGATCGATCCGACCCATGATTTCGGCAAAAACACCTATCACGGGCTCGAATTGTTGCGTGCGATAGACGTTCTTGTGAAAACCGGATGGCCCGTCTTGATGGCGCTGAGCAATAAGGATTTCATCGGAGAGACTCTTGGTGTCGTCGAGCTGTCCGAACGATTGGAGGGCACATTGGCAGCGACTGCTTGGTCGGCCGCCGCGGGTGCTCGCGTCTTTCGAGTGCACGAGGTGGCTCACACCCGCCGGGTGGTGGACATGATCGCCGCCATCCAGGGTCACCGCCCACCCGCCCGTACCCTGCGAGGTCTCGCATGAAAACAGACTGGGTGAACACCAACACCTTCGACAGCCCCGACTGGACCGTAGCGGAACTCACCGCCGCCAAGGGCGACCGCACCGTCTCGGTGGTGCTGCCCGCCCTCAACGAGGAAGCCACCGTCGCCGCCGTGGTGGCCAGCATCCGGCCCCTGCTCGGCACGCTGGTGGACGAACTCGTCGTCCTCGACTCCGGGTCCACCGACGCCACCGCCGCCCGAGCACAGGCGGCCGGAGCCACCGTGGTGACCCGCGAACAAGCCGTCCCCGAACTCGACCCCGTCCCCGGCAAGGGCGAATGCCTGTGGCGCTCGCTGGCCGTCACCAGCGGCGACATCATCGCCTTCGTGGACTCCGACCTCATCGACCCAGACCCCAACTTCGTCCCCAGGCTGCTGGGTCCGTTGCTCACCGTCGAGGGCATGCACCTGGTCAAGGCGTACTACCGCCGCCCGCTGCGCACCGGCGAATCGGTGGACCACCACGGTGGCGGCCGCGTCACCGAACTGGTGGCCCGCCCGCTGCTGGCCGCGCTGCGGCCCGAACTGTCGAATGTGCTGCAGCCCTTGGGCGGTGAGTACGCCGGCACCCGCGAACTGCTCACCTCGGTACCGTTCGCGCCGGGCTACGGCGTCGAAATCGGCCTGCTGCTCGATACTTACGACCTGCTGGGCCTGTCCAGTATCGGCCAGGTCAATCTCGGCGTCCGTCAGCACCGCAACCGCCCGCTGGCCGACCTGGGCGTCATGAGCCGCCAGATCCTGGGCACCGTCCTGGGCCGCAGCGGAATTCAGGACTCCGGCGCGGCCCTGACCCAGTTCCCCATGGTCGCAGGCGAATTCATCGCCCACGCCACCGAAGTCTCGCTGGCCGACCGGCCCCCGATGAACACCCTTCGCCCGGAGGAGGCCGCCGCCTGACCTCGAGGGGCCGGGCGGCGGCGCACTGCCCTCGGCCGGGCCGCCTCGCTGGATTCCGTTGCGCGCCATCATGCCGGCCATGGATCGGGCTAGCGGTCGTGGCGGTAGATCGGCGTCAGCAGGTCGGCCTCGATCGGTTCGCCGGTGGAGCGGTCGTACCGGACACCGACCACCGCCGAGAACGGATGGGTGCTCGCGCGCTCGTGCAGGGTCGCGAGTCTGGTTGCCAGCAACCGGATCGCGCCCAGCGAGGCGGGCGGATGCAGGCCGTCGATGACCAGCACGCTGCCCTTGCCGTCCGGGCGAGGGAGGCGAGCCAGATAGGCGATGTCGTAGGGCTCGGTGCCGCCCGGGCGGTAGACGCGCCGGGCGGCCCGGTCCTCGATGCCCCGGCGTACCCGCCCGGCGCGCGCCACCGTGCGGCGCAGGCGCGGGTCCGCGGCCACGAGATACCGCAGACTGGGCGACAATTCGGGTCCGCCGAGCACGATCAGGCCGTCCCGGTCGAGGTCGAGTGGACGACCCGGCAGGAAGCGCTGGACGTTGGCGGTGAAGCCGAGTTCCCGCAGTAGCTCGACCAGCCGGTGCGGCGCCGCGGCATCGGGCGCACCCACGAGGGCGATGGCGCGCGTCGTGCTGCGGACGTCCGGGGTGAGGATGGTGAGCGGTCCGTGCCCGAAGAACAGACCTTCCGGTACTGGCCCTTGGGTACTCACCTGGTGGATGCGGGCGCGGGAAAGTCCCGCGGCCGCACCTATTCTCGCGAACGTCCAGCCCTCGGCATGCAGTTCGCGGATGACGGCGCGGCGGATGCGAGTCAGCTCATTGATCTGCTGCTGCGCGGCTGCCACGCCTTCGGTGGCGGCTTTCAGGCGTTCGACCTTGTCCTCGATCGCGAATACCCGGGCCACCTCGTCGGCCGACATGTGCGCAGTCTAGATAGCTGGACAGCATCATGCGTCAAGTCCGGTCGACATATTTGATCTCAGGTGGCGTCCGGATCCACCGGCGGACGTTCGTTGCGCTCCAGCGGTTTTTGTTCCTTCGGCATCGAAACCGGGCCGGATCCGCTGTTGGTGTAACCGTTTCCGCTGTTCGGGGAGCTCACCGGCTTGTCGAAACTGGTCAGGTCATTGAAGCTGTTCAGGATCGAGTCGTCCCCGTCGAGCAGGTGTTTGGTGACCATGGATCGCGGATTCATACTGCGCAGTTCGTTCAACTGCTCCAACGGTTTCCGGATCTCGTCGAATTCCGGGCCGAGCTCATTGCGCAATTGCTGAGTCGCGCCGGTGGCGTAATCGCGCGCCTGTTTGAGAGCGTGCGCGGTCCAGCGAACGGCGCCGGGCAGACGCTCCGGACCCAGAATCACAAGTGCGGCGACGAGCAGAATGAGCATCTCGCCCCAGCCGATATTGCTGAACACAGTGTCTATTTTGCCTTCCGCTTCGCTCCAGGCGGTTCGCGGCCCTGTTACCCCGGTCTTCCCTCCTCCGCTCCTCCAAGGCGCAGGTCTATGGAGCCGTTCGCTCCCCCGCTCCGTCAGTCCAGACCGGGGCGGGCCGCGAACTCTGGGTCGTTCTATTTTTCAGGCGCGGTCCATCAGTCCGATTCCAGGGTGACCGGGACATCGACCTCGCGGCCGTCGCGAATCAGGCGCACCGTCACGGTCTGCCCGATCTCGTGCGACTGCACCGCAACCGTCAGTTCCTCCGGACCCGACACATCACGGTCGCCGACCTTCACGATCACGTCGCCCTCCACGATGCCCGCCTTGGCCGCCGGGCTACCGGCCTGCACATCGGCCACCGCCGCGCCGCTCATCACGTCATTGGCGACGATCTTGGTCTTGGCGCTGACTCCCAGCCGCGGGTGGTGCACCGAGCCGTCCCGGATCAGTGCCTGCGAGATCCGCTTGACCTGATCCACCGGAATCGCGAAGCCCAGGCCGACCGAACCGCCGCTCTCCGACTTGATGGCCGAGTTGATGCCGATCAGCCGGCCCTGCATGTCCACCAGCGCGCCACCGGAGTTGCCGTGGTTGATGGCGGCGTCGGTCTGCACGGCGTCCAGGGTGGCATCGGTGTCGGTGCCCTCGCCGCCCACCTTCACCGGCCGGTGCAGCGCCGACACGATGCCGGAGGTGACCGTCTTCTCCAGACCCAGCGGCGAACCCAGGGCCAGCACGTCGTCGCCGACCTGCACGTCATTGGAACTGCCGAGCTGGATCACCGACAGGTTCTTCACGTCGACCTTGAGCACCGCCAGGTCCGACTTGGTGTCGCGGCCCACGATCTGGGTCGGCACCCGGGAACCGTCGGAGAACACCACATCCAGCTTGGCCTTGCCCGACTTGTCATTGGCGGCCAGCGAGATCACGTGGTTGTTGGTGACGATGTAGCCGGCCCCGTCGATCACCACGCCGGACCCCGTGGACCCGGTGTCGCCCAGCCACGCCCGGACGGTGACCACCGCGGGCATGACGGCATTGACCACCTTGGTGATCTGGTTGTGCGATTCGCTGGCCGCGGGCGCGGACTGCAGCGCCACCTTGCGGGAGGTCAGCGCGGAGGTCGACGAGCCGGCGAACGCCCCGACGAACCCGCCGAGCAAACCGATGACCGCCGCGATGACCGCGAGCAGCGCCAGCGCCTGCCAGGACACCCGGCCACCGAACAGCACCTCCCGCGCACCCAGCTTGGGTCCGGGCGTCAGCGCCTGCGGCCGGGCCTGCGCCACGGCCGGAGTGCCCAGGCGCGCGGCCGAATTCGGGTCCCGCCACGGATCGGCGGGCGCGGCCGGGGCGGTCGTCTCGGTCTTCGCCTCCGGGTCCCGCTGCAACAGGTCGGTCGAGCCCTCCGGACGACCGAACGCCTCCGCCAGCACCGCGTCCGGCGGGCGATTCTGAATCTCGGTATCCCCCTGCGGCGCCGCCCCCGCGGCACCCGCCGGCCGCGCCGCGAACGAGCCGTGCTGACCGTTCGGGCGGCGGAAGGCACGCGCGGTGTGAGTGTCCACATGTGGCCGCAGGACCGGCCGCGGCCCCAGCACCGGTGCGTCCGACGGCCTCAGGTTCCCCCGATTGGCCGCCGAATCGGAAACCGCATCCCGCTCGGGCCCGGGGCCCGTGTTCTTCGATTCGGTGGTCACGCTATGGACTCTACTTGCGCCACCATGAGGTCCACCGCCTGCTGTCGAACGAATCTTGGCGCAGGCCGAAGGAACTCATGCCGCGCGCCAGCGGACCCCGATCGCGGTCGGCGGGGTCGGGAGTCTGGTGATTGCCGCACTCCTGCAGCAACGCCCGCGGAATCCGGCTGAGCGTGTCGTGCAGGCTCAGCGGCGCGGAGATCTGATCCGAGGACTGCCGCAGCGCGATCCGGGCCTGCTGCTGGGCATCCACCTCGGCCGCGCACTCGCGGCACACGGAAATATGGTGGGCGGCACGCAGGTACGCGTTCATCCGCAGCTCGCCGTCGACGTAGGCGGCGATGGCCTCACTGGCCAGATGCTCGGTGGGGGCGAAACGCGGGGGACGACGGTGCGGTCGGTCCTCGCCACTCATACGCTGCACACCCTTCCGGACGACTCGAGCTGTTCGGGCGACACCTGCCCGCGGGCGTGGTGTCCAGGAAGCGCGGGCGCAGTGCCCGCGGCTCACCCGACGTTTTCGGTGGCGGCGAATCGCCGCTCAATCCCATTATGCTCGAGGTGCTCGCGCAGTGCCTGACGTCCTCGGTGGATGCGGCTGCGCACGGTACCCAGCTTGACGCCCAGCGTCGCGCCGATCTCCTCGTACGACAGACCTTCGATGTCACAGAGCACGACCGCGGCACGGAACTCGGGGGCCAGCGAGTCCAGCGCGGACTGCAGATCCGGATCCAGGTTGGCGTCGTGATAGGCCTGCTCGGGACCCGGACCCTCGGAGGGCACCCGGTCGTAGTCCTCCGGCAGCGCCTCCATGCGGATGCGGTTGCGGCGGCGGACCATGTCCAGGAACAGGTTGGTGGTGATGCGGTGCAGCCAGCCCTCGAAGGTGCCGGGCTGATAGTTCTGCAGGGACCGGAAGACCCGGATGAAGGTTTCCTGGGTCAGATCCTCGGCGTCCTGCGGATCACCGGTGAGGCGGTAGGCCAGGCGATACACGCGATCGGCGTGCTCGCGGACCAGCTCGTCCCAGGTCGGCATCACGGAGCGATCGCCGGTGGCGTCGAAGGCTGCGGTCCCGGACAGGGCGGCCTCGTCATCGGCGGGGGACAGGAGAAGGTCGCTGTCCAGCGTGGTGTCGCTGTCCAGCGGCTTGATCTGCGGGTGCAGAGTGTTGGCGTGTTCACGCGCCGCGTCGACCATGTGGATGGGGTTACCTCCTACTCGGGACCGTGGACCCGATATCGGGGACAACCAATCTGCCGGATCAGCTGTTCCCGATTCCGAGCCAGCGGTCGCTGGCCTGGCGTGAGCATTACTCTGGTCGGTTGTGATGTGGCCGCTGTATGCAGAGGCTGAGGGACACCTGAGAAAAATCGCCACACCAGCCGGTCACCGCCACGCCTTACCGGTGTATCGCCATTAGCCTCTACTTCGTGAGCCAGACTCCCGCGGCACAGAACCTGCAGCGCAACCTCGCCTACGTGGAGGAATCCGTCGCCGAGGACGACATCCTCGTCGGTGCGCGCGAGCGCGCCCTCGAACTCGGCGCGGCCCCGGTCGCGCCGGCGGTCGGCGCGCTCCTCAGCATGTATTCCCAGCTGCTCGGGGCGCGGGCCGTGGTCGAGGTCGGCACCGGGGCCGGGGTGAGCGGGCTGTGGCTGCTGGACGGCATGCGCGAGGACGGCACCCTGACCACCATCGACTCCGAGCCCGAGCATCAGCGCGCGGCCCGCGAGGCGTTCCGGTCGGCCGAGATCGCGCCGGCGCGCACCCGGCTCATCAACGGGCGGGCCCTGGATGTGCTGCCGCGGCTCGCCGATGGGGCCTACGACCTGGTCTTCATCGATGCCGCGCCGCTCGAGCACCCGCAGTATGTGGAGCAGGCGGTGCGGCTGCTGCGGGACGGCGGCGCGATCCTGCTGCACAATGCCCTGCTCGGAGGCCGGGTCCCGGACCCCGCCCAGCGCGACCCGCAGACCATGGCCGTGCGGGCGGCGACCCGCGCGATCGCCGAGGATCCGGACTTGACCAGTGTGCTGATCCCGGTCGGCGACGGGCTGCTCTGCGCTGCGCGCGGGTGAGATTCAGCGCTTCGCGCGGGTGAAAACTCAACGCCCGGTGTGGAATTCGATTCCGCCGCGGCATTCCGCGCGGCGATAGTTCGCGTGGCAACAACTGCGGCAGAAGGGCTTTCCTGGTGCGGAAAGTCTCCGGTGACGAAGTGCCCGGACGTCTGGATTTCGTAAATCCTCGCGGCTCGAGCAGAAAGGCCCTTGCCCTCCGCTTGAACACGTGTTTAGAGTATTAAACATGCGTTCAACCGACGATCTGACAACCCGGGCCCGGATTCGCGACGCCGCGATCACCGTGTTCGGGGAGCAAGGGTTCGGGGTCGGCGTGCGGGCCATCGCGGCCGCGGCGGGAGTCTCTGCCGGGCTGGTCAATCACCATTTCGGGTCCAAGGACGGGCTGCGGGAGGCGTGCGACGAGTGGGTCCGGGAAACGATCCGGGCCGCCAAGATGGAGTACATCGAGAACCCCTCGCCCGGCGGGCTCATGCGCCAGCTGGCCGAGATCGAGGAGTTCGCCCCGGGCATGGCCTACCTGATGCGCAGCTTTCAGGCGGGCGGGTCGCTGATGAAGACCTTCTTCGAGCACATGGTCGAGGACACCGAGCAGTACCTGCGCGCGGGCGTCGCGGGCGGGTCCATCAAGCCGATGCGCGACGTGCGGGCCACCGCGCGTTACGTGGCCACCAACAACGGCGGCGGGATGATGATGTTCCTGCAGCTTTACGCGGCCGAACAGCCGGGTCCCATCGACTTCCGCAAGGCGCTGCGCGAATACGCCGACCGGATGATGCTGCCCGCGCTGGAGATCTACACCCACGGCCTGCTCACCGATTCCACGGCGCTGGACGCATTGACCAGTACTGCGCAATAACCCATCAACGTCGTTTTCCTACAAGGAGATTCGATGAACGTTCCTGCCAATCCCGTGATCGAAGTCCGGGATCTGCACAAGAACTTCGGGCAGGTGCGAGCCCTGGACGGTCTCGACCTCGAGGTCGCCGAGGGGGAGGTGCACGGTTTCCTCGGGCCGAACGGGTCCGGGAAGTCCACCACCATCCGCATTCTGCTGGGCATTCTGACCCGCACCTCCGGCGAGGCCGTGGTGCTGGGGCGGGACCCGTGGACCGACGCGGTCGCACTGCATCGCGATATCGCCTATGTGCCGGGCGATGTCACGTTGTGGCCGTCGCTGTCGGGCGGCGAGACCATCGACCTGCTGGCGCGCATGCGCGGCGGTATCGACCAGCGGCGCCGGGCCGAGCTCATCCAGCGGTTCGAGCTGGATCCGAGCAAGAAGGCGCGCGCCTATTCCAAGGGCAATCGGCAGAAAGTCGCTCTGGTGTCGGCCTTTTCGTCGAACGCGCGGCTGCTCCTGCTGGACGAGCCGACCTCCGGCTTGGACCCGCTGATGGAGCAGGTGTTCAACGAGTGCGTGGCCGAGGCGGTAGCGCGCGGCACCACGGTGCTGCTGTCCAGCCACATCCTGTCCGAGGTGGAGCGGCTGTGTGAGCGGGTCACCATCATCCGAGCGGGCAAGACCGTCGAAACCGGCACGCTGGCCGAGATGCGGCATCTGTCGCGCACCTCCATCACCGCCGAAATGATCGGCAGCCCTGGTGATCTCAGTCGCATTCCCGGTGTCGAGGACATCAGCATCGAGGACCACACCCTGCACTGCCAGGTGGACAGCGAGCACCTCGGCGAGCTCATCCGGGTGCTCGGCGACGCCGGGGTGCGCAGCCTGGTCAGCCAGCCGCCGACGCTGGAAGAACTGTTCCTGCGCCACTATTCGCTCGACGGGCAGGCTTCCGCCGACGAGCGCGAGAAGGTGTCGAAATGACCGCCGTCACCGCCGCTGCGCCGCGCACCTTCGAAACACCGGCATTCGCGGCGGATTTCACCGGGACCGGGAAGCTGCTGCGGCTGTATCTGCGGCGCGACCGGATCGTGTTGCCGCTGTGGATTCTGCTGCTGTCGCTGCCGCTGGGCAGCGTGTACGTCAAGAGTATCCAGAAGCTCTACCACCAGCCCTCCGACTTCCACGATTTCGCCAACGGCGTCCTGTCCAACCCGGCCGAGCTGGCCATGTACGGGCCGATATACAACGACAGCAGCCTGGGTGCGGCGGGTATCTGGAAGGCGGGGATGTTCTACACGCTCATCGCCGTGGCAACCATCCTCACCGTCATCCGGCACACCCGCGCCGACGAGGAGACCGGGCGCACCGAGCTGCTGGCTTCCACCCGGGTCGGGCGATTCGCCGGACTGACCGCCGCGCTGATCGTGGCCTACGGCGGGGCCCTGCTCACCGGATTGATCGGATACGCCAGCATCGCGAGCACGTCCGTGCCGAAGTCGGGATCGTTGGCGTTCGGGCTGGCGCTGGCCGGGTCGGGCATCGTATTCGCCTCGGTGGCGGCGGTCGCCGCCCAGCTGTCCGCCAGCGCGCGGACCGCGCGGGGCATCGCCTTCGCGGTGCTGGGCGTGACGTTCACGCTGCGGGCCATCGGTGACGTGCGCTCCGCGGCCGGGCCGACCAGCCCGCTCACCTGGATGGCGCCGCAGGGCTGGTCGCTGCAGGTGCGGCCGTTCGCGGGCGACCACTTCGCGGTGCTGGGGCTGCACGTGCTCACTGCGGTCGTGCTGACCGTCGTCGCGTATTACCTTCTGGCACACCGCGATACGGGTGCGGGTCTGATCGCCGAACGGCCCGGCGCGCTGGTGGCCGGGTCCGCGCTGGCCGGTCCGCTGGGACTGGCCTGGCGGCTGCAGCGCGGGATGTTGTTGTCCTGGACGGTCGGACTCGGGTTGTACGGGTTGATGATCGGCAGCGTCACCCATGGCGTCGGTGATCAGCTGGGCAGTAGTCAGACCATTCGAGATCTGATCACCCGCATGGGCGGTTCGGAATCGCTGGAGAAGTCCCTGATCAGCTATGCCTTCACCATGGTCGCGGTGGGTGCGGCCGCCTACGCGGTGTCGGCGGCCCTGCGGCTGCACGCCGAGGAGAGCACCGCGCACGCGGAAACCGTACTCACCGGCGAGGTCTCCCGAACCCGTTGGGTGGCTTCGCATCTGACCTTCGCGCTGCTCGGCCCGGTGTTGGCGCTGACGGTGTCGGGTCTGCTCGCGGGCCTGATCTACGGCCGTGCCGCAGGTGATGTCGGCGGCAAGGTGGGGTGGACGATGGGGGCCGCGCTGGTGCAGGTGCCCGCGGTATGGACCTTCGTGGGCCTCACCGTCGTGTTGTTCGGCCTGCTGCCGCGCTTCACCACGGTCGCTTGGGGCTTCCTGACCGCCGCGATCGCCGTCTTCCTGCTGGGCTCACTGGCCGGTGCGCCGCAATGGTTCCGCGATCTCAACCCCTTCGAGCACGCGCCGAAGTTGCCCGGCGAACCGTTCACCGGCACCCCGCTGGTCATTCTGCTCCTGGTGGACGTGGCATTGCTCACGGTGGGGCTGATCGCGTTCCGCCGCCGAGATCTCCACTCCGCCTGAGGGCGAACCCTCCGCGAACGGCCGTCCCGGGTATCGGGGGCGGCCGTTCGTATATCCGCCATCATGGCCTTGCGACAGCGAATCCCCGGTTGCCGGTGCGGGTACGGCGATCGGGCGGGGTGGGCGGTGCAGGGGCAGTGCTGAGGTCTGGATTCGGCCGGTGACGCGGTGGTACAGCAGAGGGGGATCGATTTTTGCTAGGAGGTGGGGGATATGTTCGAGGGACTGGCCCTCGGGGTACACCTACCGGCCGGATGGCTCTGGCCCGCACTGGTTTTCTTCGGCAGCATCATCTGCCTGGGGCTACTGGTACTGCTACTGATCAGCGGAGCCCGTTTCGACGACCACGCGTCGCGGTACGTGCCCACGACGACCAGTACGTGTGAACCGTTCTGCGGTGCGCGTACTCCCGTGCCCGGGTATCCGAACTGAACGGTCGTATCGAGGTTTCCGGACCGTCGGCGCGGATACTCCACGGGAATAGTTCGACGAGTGGGGTACTCATGGGGCAGCGGATCCCGGCCGTGGTCGGGTTGTACTTCCGCGAGGCCGGGCAGTGGCGGCGCATCGCCGAATTCCGGCTCGCCGCGGACGGTCGCGCCACCTTCCGGACGGTGGACCCGGTCGAAGGACTGGTCGCCCGCAACGGATTCGCTACAGGCTGTTGGCCAGCAGCGCGTACTGCGCGGCCGCCTTCTTCTGGGCGTCGGAATCACTGGTCCCGTTCACCACGCCCACGTACTGCTTGTAGCTGACGTAGCAGCGGCTCGGCGTCTTGTCCGAGGTGCGGTGCACGCACTTGGCGTCGGGCACCTTGTCCGGCCCGCTGGTCGCGGACTCCTGCAGGTTGCTGATCATGCCGGTCACGAAATCCGTGCTCGCCTTGCCATCTCGCAGCCGGATGACGAAATTACCGTCGGCACTGGACATTTCGTCCGCACCGCCATCGGACACCAGTTTGGTCCAGTAGGCCATGTCGTCGGAGGGCAGGATGAGCCAATTGGCCGGGAACACCGCGAAGTTGTCGGGATCGACGGTCTTGTGGTCGCGGTCGGTCACCAGGGTGCGGGCCAGCAGGCGATCGGGATCGACCGGCAGCTGCGAGATCTGGTCGTTCGGGGTCTCCTGGAAGGCGTCCAGCGTCGGGACCTGGGCGTCGAGGGTCTTCTTGGCCCAGGACAGCAGATCCCTCTGATCGGCGCTGGGGCGCAGGATGAACAGCGAGATCACGAAGTCCTTGCGCGCCATGGTCAATCCGATGTTCGGCACGCCCGGCCGCCAGTGCGCGTAGGCGTCCGGATAGTCGGGCAGGGTGAGCTTCTGGTTCACGTTCAGCGCGACATTGAAGTCGGCGTCCTCGAGTTCGCGGGCGGCCAGCTTGGCATTGTCGGCGGAGGGGAAGCGCAGCACGCGGGTGGTGATGGTGGTGCCGTTCGGATCCGGATTGTCGTTGACGTCCTCGCGGTCCGAGCCGCTGGCCGCGAAACCGGCCACGAAGCCGCGGTTGGTCAGCACGCCCTTGACCGCGGAGGACAGGTGGCTGACATTCACCACATCGTCGACCGTGGACAGCACCACGCCGCCGCGGCCGATATTGAGATGGGAGTCGATCTTCACCGCCGGGGCGACGGCCGCGGTCATGCGGATGCCCTCGAGGGTGTTGCCCTTGCCGCCGTTGTCGCGGTCGTAGGTGTAGCGGTTCACCGGATAGGACCCGGTGTCCAGGGTGCGGACATCCAGCTCACCGGCGACCGGGGTGCCGGACCTACCGCATCCGGACAGCAGGGCGGTCAAGGTGAGGCAGGTGATGGCGGTGACGACACGTGCCGGACGGCGCATGGTGATCCCTCCCGCGCGGCCCGTCGGCGGCGGCGCTCCATGCACAGATTTTCGGACCAGCATCGGCAGGATGTCCACTCTTATCCGGGTCGCTCGCTCGGACGGATGGATTGAAACGCCTGGTAGTCAGACCCAGATGCCCTTGCCGACGGTCACCACGCCGCCATTGCTCACCGCGAAACGCTCCCGATCCCGGTCCAGATCCACACCGATGATCTCGCCCTCCGTCACCACCACGTTCTTGTCCAGAATGGCGTGCCGCACCACCGCACCCCGGCCGATCCGCGCGCCCGGCATGAGCACACTGCCCTCCACCGTCGCACCGTCCTCCACCAGCACATTCGAGAACAGCACCGAATTGCGCACCGTCGCCGCCGACAGAATGCTGCCCGCGCCCACGATCGACTCCTGGGCCAGGCCGCCGCGGCCGAACTTGGCGGGCGGCAGATTCTCGGCCGCACCGCGAATCGGCCAGTGCTTGTTGTAGAGATCGAAGACCGGATCCACCGACACCAGATCCATGTGCGCCTCGTAGAAGGCGTCGATGGTGCCGACATCGCGCCAGTAACCGCGGCTGCGCTCGGTCGCGCCGGGCACCACATTGGTGGAGAAGTCGTAGACCGCGGCCGCGCCCGACCGCACCAGGCTCGGAATGATGTCGCCGCCCATGTCGTGGTCGGAGTCGTTGTCGTCGGCGTCGGCGCGGATGGCGTCCACCAGTACCTTGGTGCTGAACACGTAGTTGCCCATGGACGCGAAGGTGACATTCGGATCGTCGGGGGTTCCGGGCGGATGCACCGGCTTCTCCAGAAAGCCGATGATGCGGCCGGATTCGTCGGAATCGATGCAGCCGAAGGCGCTCGCCGTACTGCGCGGCACCCGGATGCCCGCCACCGTCACGCCCGCACCGGAGTCGATGTGCGCCTGCACCATCTGCTCCGGATCCATTCGGTACACGTGGTCCGCCCCGAAGACCACGATGTACTCCGGGTCCTCGTCGTAGATCAGGTTCAGCGACTGCATGATCGCGTCCGCGCTGCCGGTGTACCAGCGCGGGCCCAGCCGCTGCTGGGCCGGCACCGGGGTGATGTACTCCCCGCCGAAGCCCGACAGCCGCCAGGTCTGGGAGATGTGCCGGTCCAGCGAATGCGACTTGTACTGCGTCAGTACGCAAATGCGCAGGTAACCCGCATTCACCAGGTTCGACAGCACGAAGTCGATGAGCCGGTACGCGCCGCCGAAGGGAACCGCGGGCTTGGCGCGGTCCTTGGTGAGCGGAAAGAGTCGCTTGCCCTCGCCACCGGCGAGCACGATCCCGAGTACGTGCGGCTGGCTCCTCACACCCCTGAAACTACCGGTTGTGCCCGAACACGGAATGTCCAGCTGGTGCCGTGTTCATCGCGATCTTGCGGGCCACCTCGATTGGTTAGCCCGCTGGCTAACGTTTAGTTTGGACCGGTGAGTTACCGCGCGGACGGAGCTCGCGGACTGCGAGTGGCCCTGATGACCCGCGAATACCCGCCGGAGGTGTACGGCGGGGCGGGAGTGCACGTCACCGAACTTGTACCGCGGTTGCGGCGGCTGTGCGATGTCACCGTGCACTGCATGGGGGTCGCGCGCGCGGATGCCGTGGTGCACCAACCGGATCCGATGCTCTACGCGGCGAATTCCGCGTTGCAGATGATGTCCGCGCAGCTGCGCATGGCCGAGGCCGCGAGCTTCGCCGACGTGGTGCACTCGCACACCTGGTACACCGGGCTCGCGGGGCATCTGGCCGGGGAGCTGTACGGGATTCCGCACGTGCTGACCGCACATTCACTGGAACCGCGACGGCCGTGGAAGGCCGAGCAACTCGGCGGGGGCTACCGGCTGTCCTCGTGGTCGGAACACAATGCCATGACCCACGCCGACGCCGTCATCGCGGTGAGCGCGGGCATGCGCGCCGATGTGCTCGCCGCCTACCCCGACATCGACCCCGCCAAAGTCCACGTGGTGCACAACGGCATCGACGCCGACGTCTGGCATCCGGGCGGTCCCGCGTCCGGCTCGCGGGACGTGCTCACCGAACTCGGCGTGTCCCAGGGGCGGCCCATCGCGGCATTCGTCGGGCGCATCACCCGGCAGAAGGGCGTCTCGCATCTGCTGGCCGCGGCTCGGCATCTGGATCCGGACATTCAGCTGGTGCTGCTGGCCGGGGCCGCCGACACACCCGCCATGGAGGCCGAGGTGGCGGCGTCGGTGCGGGCGCTGCGGGCCGACCGCGACGGCGTGTTCTGGATCAAGGAGATGCTGCCCACCGAGCTGGTGCGGCAGGTGCTCGCGGCCGCAACGGTTTTCGTGTGCCCGTCGGTGTACGAACCGCTGGGCATCGTGAATCTGGAGGCCATGGCGTGCGGGACCGCGGTGGTGGCCTCGGATGTGGGCGGGATTCCGGAGGTGGTGGTGCCCGGGGAGACCGGGCGGCTGGTCCACTATGACGAGACCGCGCCCCGGGACTACGAGCGCGGCCTGGCCCGCGCCGTGAACACCGTTGCGGCGGACCCGGTCACGGCCGCGGCGATGGGGGCGGCCGGCCGCGACCGGGCGATCGGCGCCTTCGACTGGAACCGGATCGCCGCGCGCACCGCGCACATCTACGACCTGGTCCGCAAGGGATAGCCGGGCGCCGGTTCAGGCGGTCAGGGGATACCGCATGAACACATCGGCCCGGTCATAGGGACTGGGCGGCAGCTCCGAGGGCGGCACGTGTACGAAACCCATGGCCTCGTACAGGTGCACGGCACTGGCCAGCCGGGCATTGCTGGCCAGGAAGAACTCCATCGCGCCCAGATCGCGCACCCGCTCGATGGCGGTGGCCAGCACCACCCGGCCGATGCCGCGGCCCCGGAAGCGCGGCGACACGGCCATTTTCGACAGTTCGAACACACCCGGCTCCTCCTGGACCAGGGCGACACAGCCGACGGCCTCGCCGTCCAGCCGGGCGATCAGCACCTCGCCGCCGTGATCGACGATGGCCTGCGGATTGTCGAGGGTGGCCAGGTCGGCGGGCTCGACCGAGAAGATGGTCTCGATCCACTCCAGGTTCAGGTCCTTGAAGGCGCGGGCGTCGTCGGGCGAGGACATCGGCGCGACCACGATCGAATCGAGTTCCGGGGCGCGGGCTTCCGTCTGCGGAGTCACCAGGAAAGCATGTCGGACGTCGAACCATAACGTCCAATACTTGATAGCTGCGATCGATATGATCAACTTATGAACCCCGGTGTGGAGCTGCGGCACCTGCGCTACTTCCTGGCGGTCGCGGAGGAACTGCACTTCGGGCGGGCCGCCGCCCGCCTGCACATCGCCCAGCCCGCCCTCACCCAGCAGATCCAGCGCCTGGAAACCCTGCTCGGAACCCGGCTCTTCGACCGGACCTCGCGCACCGTCGCGCTCACTGCCGCGGGAATCGTGCTGCGCGAGCGCGCCCGCGCCCTGCTCGGCCACGCCGAACGCGATCTGGCCGAGGTCACCCGCATCGGCCAGGGCGGTCAGGGCACGCTCTACCTGGGCTTCGTTCCCTCGGTGCTGCCGCTCGAACCACTGCGCGGGGTCCGCGAATTCCGCGAACGCTTTCCGCTCGTGCAGGTCGACCTGGTCGAAGGGTTCACCAGCCACCTGATGGATCGCCTCGCCAACGGCACTCTCGACATGGCCATCGTCCGCGACCCCGACGAGCAACCCGGCACCGTCACCGTCCCCCTCATGACCGAGCCGTTCGTGGCGATCCTCTCCGCCGACCACCCCGACGCCGGACGCGCCACCCTCACCGGCGCCGAACTCGCCGAGAACCCGCTGGTCTTCTTCCCGCGCGCCGCGGGCGGACTCGCCTACGAGAAGAACCTCGCGCCGCTCCTGGAATCCGGCCGCCCCCCTCGCATCGTCCAGGAGGCCACCAACTGGACCATCATCCTCTACCTGGTCGCCGCGGGCCTCGGCGTCACCATCGCCCCACGCAGCGCCACCTTCACCGCCCCCGACTCGGTCCGCATCATCCCCCTCGCCGAAACCGACGCCGCCACAACGATTTACATCGCCACCCGGGCGGACGACGACCGCCCGCTGGTCCACAACCTCCTCGACCTGCTCCCGAACCGCCCGAAACCTCCGGAACCGCTCGGGCTCAGCGTGGGCGATACACCGAGATCGTGACCGACGCGGTCACGGGCATCGGAACAGGCAGGGCCGCAATCCGTTCCGCCCGCCCCTCGGCCGCATGAAACGCCGACGGCCCCATGGCCGCCACGTTCGCCACATCCTCGTGCGAGAGCTCCATCGTGTACTCGACCGCATCGTGTCCCACCAGTTCGAACCGCTCCCCGAGCGATTCGGCGAGCCGATCCGCCTTGGCCGCATCCACACTCACCATTCCGAGCGGCTCGATCAGCTCACCCAGATGCCGCGAGGTCGGCGTCACCACCACGAACCGCCCCTCGTCCCCCAGTACCCGCGCCACCTCGTCCGCATTCCGCGGCGCGAACACCGACACCACCGCCCCCATCACGCCATCCCGCACCGGCAGCCCCCGCCACGCATCGGCCAGCACCGACCCGCCCCGCGCATGCGCCCGAGCCGCCCGCCGCGCCGCCGCCTTCGACACATCCAGGGCAACTCCCCGACCCTCCGGCACGGCATCCAATACGGCCGCCAAGTAATACCCTGTCCCCGCCCCGATCTCGAGCAGTGCCGGGCCGCCCGTAGTGCCCTCACGCACGGCCGAATTCGGGCCGGCCGACGGATTCTCCGCCGCCGTCGCGGGCCGGTCGAGGGCGGACTCCCGAGGCGCGGCGTGCGCCTTCCCACGGCTTGCGCTCTCCGCAGCCCGATGGGATTCGGGTGCGGGGGTCCCGCCTTCGGACAGGAGGGTGGTGGCGAGCCGTGCTGCGGAGGCCGACGTGGCGGTCATTCCGGGTGTGAGGATTCCGGGGCGGAGGCGTCGATGCCGGGTCGGCGTGGCTGGGCCGGGTTCGCGTGGAATGTGGGAGCTCGCCGGGTCGGCGGTGCCACCGCGTTGCTGGGCTGCGGGTAGGTGCGTGGGCGAGGTGGCAGCCGTGGGCGAGTCCGCTCCGAATACTGCTGTGTCGGAATCGGTTACGGGGCGGGAGGTGGCGTCGCGGTGGGGGAGGGCCGCTGCGACGGTCTCGGCCAGGGCGGCGGCGATCGGGGCGAAATGCCCTGCGGCTTGAAAGGCGGTGCGGGCGTCGAGCATCGCCGGAGTGTCGCCGGTCATTTTGGTGGACGCGCCGGTGAGGAGGCTGATGTAGCCCTGCTTGGCCAGGTCGAAGCTGTGGCCGTGCGGGCAGCGCAGGGTTCGGGCGGGCGGGTCGCCGGCCGCGGGGTCGGCGACGGGAGCCGTGAGGGGCAGGCCGCACTGCGGGCAGGCCAGCAGGTCGGCGCAGGCCAGGAGCCGTTCCGCGGGGGAGGGCTCGGCAGTGCCGACTATGGGGGGATATGAGTTGTTGTTCACCGTGGTACCGGTAAGCCTGGGAGCCCCCCGGGATTCTCGAGGGGGTTCGGGGGCGAAGCCCCTGAGAGTCCCGGGAGTTGGGCTCACCGGCACCGGCGAGTCGATCGATCAGCTGGTGACTTTGACGAGTTCGTCACCGAGCGCCGCGGCTTCATCCGGCGTGAGCTCGACGACCAGACGCCCGCCACCCTCGAGTGGAACCCGCATCACGATTCCACGCCCTTCCTTGGTTGCCTCGAGGGGACCGTCCCCGGTGCGGGGCTTCATGGCCGCCATCCTCTGCTCCCTCCAGATCTGCGCGGTCTGCTGCGCACTTTCATGGAACTCCAGTTGTCACCAACCAGGCAGCCCGCCGGCATGTGGCGGGCTACACCATGCCCATTCTTCCCTATCGCGGATCGAGGCGGGTACCTGAGTTCCAAAAACCGACCGTCGTGGCGTTCAGCGAGTACCGACATTCACCCAGCAATCGGCGATGTGATCGTCTACCATCCCCGTCGCCTGCATGAGTGCGTATGCGGTCGTGGGTCCCACGAATTTGAACCCGCGTCGCTTGAGTTCTTTTGCGAGAGCGGTGCTTTCGGTGGTGACAGCGGGCACGTCGGACATGCTCCGCGGGCGCTTGCGCGGGATCGGGGCAAAGGACCAGAGCAGGGCGTCCAGGCTCTCGCCGAGATCGCGGGCAACCCGCGCATTGTGGACGCTCGCCAGTATTTTGGCCCGATTGCGAACAATGCTGGGATCCGCCATGAGGCGTTCCACATCGGCATCCCCGAACCCCGCCACCCGTTCGATCGCGAAGCCCTGGAATGCGGTCCGGAAGGCGGGCCGCTTCCGCAAAATCGTGATCCACGCCAACCCCGACTGAAACGCCTCGAGGCACATTCGTTCGAATAGCGCGTCATCGCCGTGCAGCGGTCGTCCCCACTCCTGATCGTGGTAATCCCGATAAAGCTGGGAGCCTTCCGCCCATCCGCACCGAATCAGTCCGTCGGTGCTCGCGTCCGCGGTCATCGTGCGCCGGGCTCTTCGCCGTGCTCCGCCGGGACGGCCGGTTCGGCCGGGGGCATCTGGGGGACCGCTGCTTCGCTCGGCCCGGACTGCGAATCGGCGCCGGGCTCGGCCGTCGGTTCCGCCGCGGCCTCCGCTCCGGTCGCGCGGGCGAGTTCGCCCTCCAGTTCGTCGATGCGTGCGGCGAGCCGGGTCAGGGCCCAGTCCACCTCGCCCGCCTTGTACCCCCGGAACACCTGCTGGAAGCGCAGCGCCCGCACATCGCAGCCGCTGATCCCCGCCGCGGGTAGCACCGTGACGGTCGTCCCCTCCGGCAGCGGCCCGAGCTCCTCCGACCGCCCGAAGATCGCGCTGGCCACCAGGAACAGCAGCGCGGCGACCAATCCGACGATCAGCACGTACAGCAGCATCGTGAGCATGCCCCGAGCTTAGGGCCCGCCCGCAGTGCAGTCCGCCCGTACCCCTGGCGGAAACGCGCCCTCGAATTCCGCACTCCCCCAAAGGGAGAACAAAGTCAGGGAGCTCTCGGCGCGGGATTCGGGCGAATTCCGGGCTGAGAGCTCCCCGATCGTGATTGCTACAGGTGGCGGGTGGTGTCGATGGAGAGGGACATGCCGGCCAGGCCGCGTCGGCGGACGGACAGTTTGTCGGCGATGTCGAGCAGGGCCTTGCCCGACGAGCTCTCCGGGGCGCGCAGCACGATGGGGGTGCCCTCGTCGCCGGCCTCGCGCAACTGCTGCTCGATCGGGATCTGGCCCAGCAGCGGGACATTCGCGCCGATGGCGCGCGTCAGGTTGTCGGCCACGGTCTGGCCGCCGCCGGCGCCGTAGAGCTCCATGCGGGTGCCGTCGGGCAGATCGAGCCAGGACATGTTCTCGATGACACCGGCGATGCGCTGGCGGGTCTGCAGGGCGATGGAGCCTGCGCGCTCGGCGACCTCGGCGGCGGCCAGCTGCGGGGTCGTCACGACCAGGATCTCCGCGTTCGGAATGAGCTGGGCCAGCGAGATGGCGACGTCGCCGGTGCCGGGCGGCAGGTCCAGCAGCAGGATGTCGAGGTCGCCCCAGAAGACGTCGGCCAGGAACTGCTGCAGCGCGCGGTGCAGCATCGGGCCGCGCCACACCACGGGGGTGTTGCCCTTGGTGAACATGGAGATCGAGATGACCTTCACGTCGTGCGCGATGGGCGGCAGGATCATGCGCTCGACCTGGGTGGGCCGCTGCTCGGTGCCCAGCATGCGGGGCACGCTGTGGCCGTAGATGTCGGCGTCGAGCACACCCACCGAGAGGCCCTTGGCGGCCATGGCGGCGGCGAGATTGACGGTGACCGAGGACTTTCCGACGCCGCCCTTGCCGGAGGCGACCGCGTAGACGCGGGTGAGCGAACCGGGCTGGGCGAAGGGGATGACCGGTTCCGCGGCATCACCGCGCAGCTTGCGGCGCAGTTCGGTGCGCTGCTCGTCGCTCATGACGTCCAGCTCGACCGTGATGGCGCCCACTCCGGCCACGTCGGCGACGGCCTTCGTGACCCGTTCCTGGATGGCGGATTTCATCGGGCAGGCCGATGTCGTCAGGTAGATCACAACGTGGACACCGCTATCCGCGCCGACCTCGACGCTCTTCACCATGCCCAGCTCGGTGATCGGCTTCCGGATCTCCGGGTCGATCACCTTCGCGAGCGCGACCCGCACATCCGATTCCATAACCACTGGCATGCGCCCAAGTCTAGGAGCGCCGTCGACCGTGCCGTTTTCGCCCTCCGGTTATACCCGGGGCGGGTGTACAGGGCATGGTCGGACGCGTGGGTGGTGTGGTCTAGATGCGAGGCAGCGCGGCGGCCGCCGGGGAGATCCCCGAGCCGTACGCGGTCTCCCACGCCATGACGTTCGCGACGTAGGCCATGGAGTTGTTGTAGCGCAGGATGGCCCGGGTCTGCTGGCCCGGATCACGCATGTCGAGGCCGCCCGAGCAGAGGTACTTGCCGGCGGTGAGCGCGGCGTCGTACATGTTCTGCGGATCGGCGACGCCGTCGCCATTGCCGTCGGCCGCGTACTTGCGCCAGGTCTCGGGCAGGAACTGCATGGGGCCCACGGCGCGGCGGTAGCTGCCGGACAAGCCGTCCAGGTCGCCGCCGTCTGAGGTCGCGACCACGTTGTTCCCGGCCAGCCTGCCGTCCAGGATCGGGCCGTAGACGGATTCGAGCGGATAGCCGTTGTCGTCGATTTTGCCGTAGCCGTGGGTGGATTCGACCCGGCCGATGCCGGCCAGCAGGTTCCACGGCATATTGCAGGTCGGATTCTCCACGGCGAGAATGCGTTCCGCGTTCTCGTAGGCGTCCTGCGCGACGCCCGGCATGCCGAGCGGCCCGGCGGCGCGCGCCGACGGCACCCGGCCGTCCGGCTGCGCGACGGACTTGACCTCCGGAGGACCAACGGGCGCAACCTGTTTGGCCTCGTGCAGCAGCGGTTCCGGTGCGGCGGCCGGTATTACGGCTGCCTCGGGTGTGGGTAGTTGTTCCTCGCTGTCGTTCGACAGCTGGTGCTGGACGGTAGCCGCGAGCTTGTCGGCGATGTTCCCGTCGCCGGCTCCGGTAACTGTGGCCAGTCCGGCGGGCACGAGCCCGGTCAATGCGATGACCGATCCACGGCGAACTTTCGGGACCGGGGGTTTGCGGTGACGACCCACTGTGTGGTGACCCTCCATTGCCATCGGTTGATACCGGGGTGATGCAACGAAGGTCACGTTACCTTATCCGAGACCTTCCTGTTACCCCTTCGTGACCAACTCTCATGATTTGAAGGAAATGCAAGTCAGACGCGAGTTCCGGAGCGGCGCGCCGTAACTCGCGAATCACACACTCGTTACGGGGCGGGCGCGGGGGCCGGCGCCGGAAGCGGAATCGTGATGCCGAACGGCAGCGTGATGCCGGGGGCCGGGGCGGTGGTCGTGGGGGCGTCCGGAGTGGTTTCGGCCGGGACCCCGGCCCCGGGTTCGGGTGTCCCGGAGGGCGTGACCGTTTGCTGGTCCTGCGGTTGCTGGACGGCCTGCTGCGGCTGATCCTGCGGCTTCTGGCCCAGCTGACCCGTCTGGGTGTTGCAGGTGGTGACGGCGGGCTGATCCTTGACCACCGGCTTGCCGTCGGGTCCGAACTGCTGCTCGGCCGGCTTGCCGTTCTCGGGCTTGGCGGCGTCCTCGGGCTTGGTCTTGTCATCGGTGGCCGGGTCGCCGGGGACCTTGTCGGCCTTCTGATCCGGCTGCTGCGCCGGAACCATCACCTGCTCACAGGGATTCGCGGGCACCAGCGGAGCCGGGCAGAAGATCCCGCACGGGATCGGCGGCAGGCCCGGGATGGTGATCATCACCTGGGTCGGCGTCGGCGTGGTGGTGGACTGCTGCGTGGTGCCGGGCGCCTCGGTGGCCGGAATCGTGGTGGAGGCCACCGAGATATCGGGGCCGTTGACCGGAACGTAGTTGTTGGGTACCAGATCCGGCGAGATGCTCACCTGCTGCGGGGCGCCGCCGGTCCGGTAGGCGTTGGCCCAGCTGAGTACGTTGGCCGCGTACGACACCGAATTGTTGTAGCGCAGCACGGCCCTGAGCTGCTGCTGCGGATCGGCCAGATCCATGCCGCCCGAGCACAGGTACTTGCCCGCCGCCAGCGCGGCGTCGAAGACATTGTTGGGATCCGGTGTGCCGCTGCCCTTTCCATTGGCGGCGTACACCGACCAGGTGCTGGGCAGGAACTGCATGGGGCCGATGGCCCGCACGAAACTGCCGTCGCTGGCCTTGATGATCTCGTTGCCGGGCAGTGTCCCGTCCAGGGCCGGGCCGTAGATGGGCGAGACCGTGGTGCCGGCGGCGTCGGTGTGGCCGTTGTTGGCGTGGTTGGACTCGATGCGGCCGATGCCGGCCAGCAGGTACCAGGGCAGATGGCAGTTGGGATCCGAAGACTGCAGCGCCAGTTCGGCATTGCGGTAGGCGGCCAGCACGATCTCCGGAATGCCCAGCACGCCACTGCCGCCCGGCAGCGCGATGTCCTGCAGCGGCACGGTGCCGCCGAAGAGTGGCGAGCCGTCGGCGGGCGGGGTCATTGCGCTGAGTTTGCGGGGGGCCTCCGGAGCCGCCGGAACCAGGCCGACGGTCTGATCAGAGGGGGTGTCGGCGGGACCGTTCACGCTCGCGTTGTGCGTGGAGGCGGCTGCCAGCAATGCCTCCGGCGTGGCCTGCGGGGCCACCGTGTGGACGGTCGTATTGGTGGCAGAACCGGCGGTGACCAGGCCCGCGATCAACAGTGCCGACGCTGTTACCGGAGCAGAAATTCTCATCGCCACCACACAATCCCCTCAGTCGTGCGGCCGGTGCCCCGTGGTGACACTCATACAGCGGCTGTGTCTGGGTCGGTCGCTCGGAACAACGTGATCCAGGTTACCCATGAGTCAGCTAGATCGGAACAACTTCGGTGGTCAGTCGCCATCTTTTTGTGGCGAAATTGCGACCTCATCAGGCTTCCGATCGGTACCTTTCTTTGCTTTCTTGGGCTTCGCGAGCTCGTCGCCGACTGTCAGTTTCTCCAACCTGACCAGGGATTCCTTGATGTCGTCCAGTTCCCGGCGCACGTAGTCGCGCGTGGCGACCTCGCCCACGGCCAGGCGCAGCGCGGCGAGCTCACGCGCCAGGAATTCGGTGTCGGCTTTCGTCTGGGCCGCTCGTGACCGGTCCTCCTCGAGCGAGACCCGGTCGCGATTGTCCTGGCGGTTCTGCGCCAGCAGGATCAGCGGCGCGGCGTAGGCAGCCTGGGTGGAGAACGCCAGATTCAACAGGATGAACGGATACGGGTCCCACTGCAGCCGCAGCGCGAACACATTGAGCAGGATCCACACCACCACGATGACGGTCTGGATCACCAGGTAGCGGCCGGTGCCCAGGAAGCGGGCCACCTTCTCGCTGGAACGGGCCATCGCCTCGGGATCCCAGTCGAGGCCGCGGAAGCGGCTCTGGACCGGAGTCTCCAAACGCTGGCGGGCGCTGAGTTTTTCGAGCCGTTCGCTCATGCGCGGCCTCCCGTCCCCTCGATCACGGGCATGCCGTGCGCATCGTGATGGTCTTCGTCCTGTTCGCGCCAGTCCTCGGGCAGCAGGTGGTCGAGCACGTCATCGACGGTGACGGCTCCCAAGAGATGATTCTCCGTGTCCACCACCGGCCCGCACACCAGGTTGTAGGTGGCGAAGTAGCGGGTCACGGCGGTGAGCGGGGCATCGGGCCGCAGCTGCACCAGATCGGTGTCGACGATGCCGCCGACCAGGTTCGCGGGCGGTTCCCGCAGCAGCTGCTGGAAGTGCACGCAGCCCAGGTAGCGGCCGGTCGGGGTGGCCGTGGGCGGACGCACCACGAAGGCCATCGACGCCAGGGCCGGGGTCAGCTCGGGATCGCGGATGCGGGCCAGCGCCTCGGCGACCGTGGTCGAGGCGGTGATGACGATCGCGTCGGGCGTCATCAGACCACCGGCGGTGTAGGGAGCGTGCTCGAGCAGGCGGCGCACCGGTTCGGAGTCCTCCGGATCCATCAGCGCCAGCAGCGATTCCGCCTCGCCCTCGGGCAGCTCGCCCAGCAGGTCGGCGGCGTCGTCGGGGTCCATGGCCTCGAGCAGGTCGGCCGCGCGTTCCACACCGAGCTGCTCGAGCAGTTCCACCTGGTCGTTCTCGGGCAGCTCCTGGACCACGTCGGCCAGCCGCTCGTCGTCGAAGGCGGCCGCCACCTCGATGCGGCGCTTGAGCGGCAGTTCGCGCAGCATGTGCGCGACGTCGGCGGGTCGCATGCCCTCGAACTGCCCGAGCAGCTGGGTGACATCCTGGCCGGGCAGGTTCAGCTCGGTCTGGGTAAGGCCGCGCACCTGTGCCCAGTCGACCACGTGCACCGCGCCGCGCCGGCCGAAGCCCACGCCGAGGCGGCGGCGTTCGCGCACGGCGACCCGGGACACCACCCAGTCGCGGGTGCGGCCCTGCTCGATACCGAGGTCGACCACCACCACGTCCGTGCTCGCCAGCTGTGGCAGCTCGGGGTCGGAGACGCGGACCGTGGAGTCGAGAATCTGCGCGATGGCCAGCAGCTCGCCGGGCCGCTGCTCGAAGCGGCGCACGCTGATGGTGCCGGTGGTGAGGGTGATCGCGCCGGGGTCGATGGTCTGCACCCGCAGCATGGGCACGAAAATCCGCTTCCGGGTGGGCAATTCGACGAGAACGCCCAGGACTCGGGGTTGCTGGCGGTCATAACGTATCGAGATCACGATGTCGCGGAGGCGGCCGATAGACTCGCCGTCCGGTCCCAGTACCACCAAGCCCGCCAACCGGGCGGCGAAAACCTTCGTCGCTGCCATGTTTGGTAAGGCTAGTGGGTCAAACGCGTCCTAAATGTCGCGCCACGTGAAGGAGTGAGCCATGACATCGCGCCGATCGGTGCTCGCCGTCCCCGGCAGCAACCCGCGCATGATCGAGAAGGCCAAGGGACTGTCCGCTGATGAGGTGTTCCTGGATCTCGAGGACGCGGTCGCGCCGGCGGCGAAGGAGGCCGCGCGGGCGAACATCGTGGCGGCCCTCAACTCCGGTGGCTGGGGCGCCCAGATCCGCGTTGTGCGGGTCAACGATTGGACCACCGAGCACACCTATGCCGATGTCATCACGGTGGTGGAGGGCGCGGGCTCGGAGCTGGACGCCATCCTGCTGCCGAAGGTCACCGACGCCGGGCAGGTGCAGGCCCTGGACCTGCTGCTGACCCAGCTGGAGAAGGCCAACGGGCTGCCGGTCGGGCGGATCGGGATCGAACCGCAGATCGAGAACGCGCTCGGGCTGCGCAATATCGACGCCATCGCCACCGCGAGCCCGCGGGTGCAGACCCTGGTGTTCGGGCCCGCCGACTTCATGGCCTCGATCAATATGCGCACCCTGGTGGTGGGCGAGCAGCCCGAGGGCTATGAGCCGGGTGACGCCTACCACCACATCTATATGACGATCCTGCTGGCGGCCCGCGCCCACGGCCTGCAGGCCATCGACGGCCCCTACCTGGCGGTTCGCGATATCGACGGCTTCCGCCGCAACGCATCCCGCACGGCCGCACTGGGTTTCGACGGCAAGTGGGTGCTGCACCCGGATCAGATCACCGCCTGCAACGAGATCTTCAGCCCGCGCCAGGCCGACTATGACCGGGCCGAGGAGATCCTCGACGCCTACGCGTTCCACACCTCGGCCGAGGGCGGCGCGCGGGGCGCGGTGATGCTCGGCGACGAGATGATCGACGAGGCCAGCGCGAAGATGGCCCAGGTGATCGCTGACAAGGGCAGGGCGGCCGGAATGGCGCGAACCACGTCTGCTCTGTGAATCGGGGCACGGCGAATCGGCGTCCGTCGATGCGAAATAGCATGATGGAGTCATGACGAATCCCATGGGGAATCCGAGCCGGGGCCGTCCCGGCCTGCCGACGCCACCGTCGGGCTGGCCGGTCGGCTCCTACCCGACCTATGCCGAGGCGCAGCGGGCGGTCGACTACCTGGCCGACAACCAGTTCCCGGTGGAGGGCGTGACCATCGTCGGCGTCGACCTCATGCAGGTCGAGCGGGTGCTGTACCGGCTGACCTGGGGCAAGGTCATTGGCGGCGGCATGGTTTCGGGCGCCTGGCTGGGCTTGTTCCTGGGTCTGTTGCTGAGCATGTTCACCTCCGGCGGGGCCATCGGCCCGCTGGTGGTCGGCCTGGTCGGCGGCATCATCTTCGGCCTCATCTCCGCGTCCATCCCGTACGCGGCCACCCGGGGCCAGCGCGACTTCGCCTCCACCATGCAGCTGGTGGCCGGTCGCTACGACGTGCTGTGCGACCCGAAGACCGCCGAGCAGGCGCGCGACATGCTCGCCAGGCTGGCCATCTAGGTCCATGGAGGTACTGGATCAGGTCCGGGCCGCGGTGCTCGGTCATTTCGAGGTGGAGTCCGCGGACGCGGCGTCGGTGACGTTCCTGGGTTTGGAGCCCATCGACATCCTGCGCATCCCGGACGGTGAGTTCGTGCACTACGCCACGCTGGGCGGTTCCCGGCATCCGATGACGGATCCGGCCGCGGCGCTGGCCGATCCCGTGCGCGGGCCGCGCGCGGAGCTGGTGCTGACGCTGCGCGGTGGTGCGGGCGCGGGTTCGGGGCTGACCCGCACGCTGGGCGTGCTGGTGGCGGCGCCCGCGGTGGAAGGTGTTGTGCTGCAGGCGGATGCGCTGCTCGATCTGGGAGAACCGTTGTGGACCAACGCGCCGTTCACCGCGGTGCTGCTGGACGCGAGCGACATCCCGGAGGTGGAGCTGCCGGAACCCGCTGAGCCCGTGCGGTTCCTGACGATCGCGCCGATCACCGCGACGGAGGCGGCATGGGTGCGGATTCGCGGCGCGGCGGCGTTGCGCGACGCCTGGGCCGAGGCGGGAATCGATGTGCGCGATCCCGCCCGGGCCGCCGCGTCGCTCTGATCGACCGCCGCTTCGCTCTAATCGAACGGGTTGCCGTCGATCGGACAGGTCGCGCCGTCGGCCGGAAGCGTTCCCGCGATGAGATAGTCGCGTTTCGCGGCCTCGGAGCAGGTGCTGTGCACGTACATGCTGCTGTGACCGGCTCCCTCCACCACCAATAGGCGCGCGTCCGACAGTTCCGCCGCGCCGGCGGCGGCTCCGGCCAGCGGTGTCGCGGGATCATTGCGACTGTTGATCACCAGGATCGGGGCGGTCGGCCGATTCCACGGTCCGGAGTAGGGGTGCACGGCGGTCTGCGGCCAGTAGGCGCAGGTCAGTGCGTCCAGGACGCCGAGCCGGCCGAAGACGGGCACCCGCTGGTCCTCACTGATCGCGAGGGCGCTGTAGCGCCGCTCGTCGCGCGGCACCCGGCTGTCGGCGCACTGGACGCCGTGGAAGGCCTCGGTGTAGTTGTCGTCGTAGGTGTTGGCGCCGGTGCCGCCCAGGCCCTGCGAGCTGCCCGTGCCGATGTCGGCCACCTGCCGCACCAGGGCCGCGGTCTCGGCGAGCACATCGGTCGGCCGATACGGTGTGTCGCGCAGGTCGTAGAGAAGTTGCAGGGTGGCGGCGACCTGCGGCCAGCCGGCCGGATTGGACAGCTGGCCCGCCGCGGCCACCACGGTGCCGTAGTCGTAGCGTTTGCCGTCCCACGAGATCGGTTCGCGCCGTACCCGTTCCAGAATCCGCTGCCATTTGTCCCGCGGATCTCCCTGGGAGAAGGCGCATTCGGTCCCGGCCGCCACACAGGCGTCGAGCATGGCGTCGAACGCGCCCGCGATTCCGGTGGCCACGTCCTGGCGGGTGTCGATGGGCTGGTCGGCGGCGGCGTCGTCGAGACCGAGGGCGTTGCCGCGGAAGTCCATCGAGCCATCCAGCGCGAGGGCGCGGACCCGGCCGGGAAACATGTTGGCGTACAACGCGCCGAGGTAGGTGCCGTACGAAATGCCGTGGTACGTCAGCTTGTCGTCGCCGACGGCCCGGCGCAGCAGATCCAGATCCCGGGCGGTGTTCTCGGTCGACAGGTGCGGCAGCAGGTCGGCGGCGCGCTGTCCGCAGTTGTCCGCCAGCGTCTTCGCGGCCGCGAAGAACGGCGGCTCCGTGTCGGGCGTGCCCGGCATCGGGGGATAGGTGGCGAAGAACAGCTGCTGCGCGGTCGCGTCCGGAAAGCAGTGCACCGGCGCGCTGTTCGCGCTGCCGCGGGTATCCCAGGACACCAGATCGAAGCGGGCGCGCAGCTCGTCGGAGAACAGCCACGACCAGTGCGCCCGTTCCCGCAGCCGCTGCACCCCGGACCGGCCGGGGCCGCCGAAGTTGACGAAGAGCGTGCCGATCCGCCGGGCCGGGTCGGCGGCGGGGAGTTTGATCACGGCCAGGTCGATCGATCGCGCCTCGGGATGCTCGTAGTCCAGTGGCACTCGCGCTGTCGCACAGGAGAATCCGGAATCACAGTCGGTCCACCGCAGGGTGGGTGCTGGTGCGGCATCGGCGAGGGCGTCGACGTAGGAGTCGGTTGCCGGGCCGGCCGCGGCGGGCACCGGCACGGCCAGGAGAAGCCCGAATATTGCTGTCCACCAAGCCATCCGGCCGCGGACCGGCGCAGTCCTCATCACGAACACAGCCGAATTCATAGCAACCCGGCGGCGGGCGCGTCGAGGCGGCCGGCAAAGCCGCTGGTGGCGTTCGGTGCTCAAAGCCAGTTGTTGCGATGGAAATTCGCGTACAGCAGGGCGCACAGGCCGACCATCACCGCGATCACGATGGGGTATCCGTAGGTCCACGAGAGTTCCGGCATGTGTTCGAAATTCATGCCGTAGACGCCCGCGATCATGGTCGGCACGGCGGCCATGGCGGCGTAGGCGGAGATCTTGCGCATATCGGTGTTCTGCTGAATGCTCACCTTGGCCAGCGCGGCGTTGATGAGGGCGCTGAGGGATTCGTTGAAATCGATGATCTGCTCGGTGACCGCGGTGTGGTGGTCGGTCACATCGCGCAGGTAGCGGCGGATCTCCTTGGGCAGCGGCAGGGTGGTGTCGTGGGTGAGCACCTGCAGCGGCATCCCGAGCGGCTTGACGGCCCGGCGTAGTTCCACCACTTCACGTTTCAGCTGGTAGATGGCGTCGATCTGGAGCTTGTTCGCAGGGGTGAAGACGGCCTCCTCGATGGCGTCCACATCCTCCTCGATCGCCGCCGTGACCTCCACATAGGAGTCGACCACGCGGTCGGCCACCGCGTGCAGGACCGCGCCGGGCCCCAGCGCGAGCTGGCGCGGGTCGGCTTCGAGATCCTTGCGCACACCGCTCAATTCGGTGTGCTCACCGTGGCGGACGCTGATTACGAAATCGGGTCCCGCGAACACCATGATCTCGCCGGTGTCGACGATCTCGCTGACCGTGCTGAGCTCGTGCTCGACGTAGCGCACCGTGCGCAGCACCAGGAACAGGATGTCGTCGTAGCGTTCGAGTTTGGGCCGCTGCTGCGCCTTGACCGCGTCCTCGACGGCGAGTTCGTGCAGGCCGAAGGTCTGCGCGATATCGGCCATGAGTTCCTTGCCGGGTTCGAGCAGTCCGAGCCAGACGAATCCTTCGTGGCGTTCGCGCACTTCGGCCAGCGCGTTCTTGTAGGAGCTGTGCTCGAACAGCCGCACCCCCTCGACGTAGACCGCGCAGTCGACGATCCGGCCGTGATGGACAGGCATCTTGGCGGGGTCTCGCGGCTCGCCGGACCGCCCGGGCCAGTGGAACGACGGCAGCGGCGGTATCGAGGACACATCAAGGATGCTAATCGTCCCGCCCCCTGGCGACGGTTCGGGCCGCAGGCAATATAGGGGGCGTGCGCATCGATCTCCACACCCATTCCAACGCGTCCGACGGCACGGACACCCCGGCCGAACTGATCGCGAACGCCGCCGCTGCCGGTCTCGACGTCGTGGCCCTGACCGACCACGACACCACCTCCGGCTGGGCCGAGGCCGCCGCCGCGCTCCCTCCGGGCCTGACGCTGGTGCGCGGCATGGAGATGTCGTGTGTCGGGCTGGGGGAGGACGGCTATCCGGTGCCGGTGCACCTGCTGGCCTACCTGTTCGACCCCGAGGACGAGTCCTTCGCGCAGGAGCGTGAGCGGTTGCGTGCCGAGCGGGTGGTGCGGCTGCGGGCCATGGCCGAGCAGATGGCCGCCGACGGCCTGCCCATCGATCCGGACGCGGTCATGGCGTCGGTGGGCCCGTCTGCGGGTCGCCCGCATCTGGCCCGGGCGCTGGTGCAGGCCGGGGTGGTGCCGAGCGTGGACGCCGCGTTCCACGATCTGCTGGCCCCACACGGCCGCTACTACGTCGAGAAGGCCGACACGCCGCTGCGGCGGGCCGTCGAAATGGTGGCCTCGGCCGGCGGCGTCAGCGTGGTGGCGCACGCCCGGGCTCGCAAGCGCGGGCGGCTGCTGGCGCTGGACCACATTCGCGAGATGACGGAGTTCGGGCTGGGCGGCCTGGAACTCGATCACCCCGACCACAGTGCGGACGACCGCGAGGTGCTGCGCCGGCTGGCCGCCGAGCTGGGTTTGCTGACGACCGGCTCCTCGGATTACCACGGCGCCAACAAGACCATTCGGCTCGGCGAATTCACCACCGACCCAACGCAATTCGAGGAAATCGTGGGCAAAGCGAGCGGGGTCCCGGTGATCACCGCATGAGAGTGGTCCGGGGCCTGAGCGGAGTCGTCGCGGGGGGCACGCTGGTGCTGGCGGCCACGGTCGCCATCACCGCGATCATCGGTGCTCGGCGTGGTTTTCCGGGCCCCGGATGGGCGGCGGTGGCATGGCATGTGACCGCGGCGGCAGCCGTGCTGGCCGCCCAAATTTATGCGGATAGACATCGGGGTTTTGCGGCTTTTTTCGGATGTTTGGTCGTTTTCGTGATAGCCGGATATCTGCTCTGGGCGCAGTGGTGGAATTGAAATACCCATAACGGTTGCGAGTGAGTGAACCGTCGTCGAACATTTGTCGTTATGACCGAATTCGACGCCGATGTGCTGGTGCTGGGAGGTGGCCCGGCCGGAGCCTGGGCCGCGCTGGCCGCTGCCGCTGCGGGCGCACGGGTATTGGTCGCCGACAAGAGCCGTTGCGGCAGCAGCGGCCCGACGGCGCGGGGCGGGGTCACGCTGTGGAACATTCCCTCCGGTCCGGCTCGGGAGGAGGCCGTGCGGCAGAACTTCGCGCACGGCGGCGGGCTGGGCGACCCGGAGTGGATGTACCGGGTGCTGGAGGAGACCCATCGGCGTGTCGGCCAGCTGGTGACCGGCGGCTTCCGGTTCCGGGGTGAACACGCCGAGCGCCCGGCGCGGGTCTATCTCGACGGCGCGAAGTATCTGGGCCGGCTGCGGCGCAGCATGGTGATCGCGGGAATCCGCATCCTCGACCACCATCCCGCACTCCAGCTCATCACCGACCGTGACGGCGTCGTGTCCGGCGCGGCGGGTGTGACGCAGGGTGGCGAGTTCCGCGGCTGGACCGTCCGGGCGCGCGCGGTGGTGCTGGCCACCGGCGGCTGTGCCTTCCTCTCCGGTGGCGCTGGCACCGATGTGGACACCGGTGACGGGCTGCTGATGGGGGCCGAGGCGGGGGCCGAACTGTCCGGCATGGAGTTCTCCAATGCGTATTCGCTGACCCCGGTGGCCGATTCGCGTCTGCTGGGCGGCCGCCCGGTGGCCGCGGTATTCGCCTCCGACCAGGTCATGCACTTCGCCACGCTCTACGACGAGTCGCGGGCGGTGCTGTGGGGGCAGGGATGCGGTTCGCGGGCACAGGCTTTCGCGGCCATCGCCGACGGGCGGCGGGTCTACGCCGCACTGGACGAACTGCCCGAGGCGGTGCGCACGGAGCTGCTGCGGCACGGGCCCAGCCTGACCGGTCAGGTGCCGCTGTGCGCGGTGCTGCAGGGCACGGTGCGCGGCACCGGCGGGCTGCGGCTGACCGGACCCGACTGCGCGACCACGGTTCCCGGCCTCTACGGCGCGGGCGACGTCACCACCCGGGAGCCCATCACCGGGGCGGTCAGCGGGTTCGGCGGCCAGAACGGCGCGTGGGCCATCTCCTCGGGCGTCTGGGCGGGCGCGGGTGCGGCCGATTTCGCCGTGGGCCGTCGCAAGCTCGGCAAGGCGCGCCCGGTGCCGGGCGCGGGCCTGGGCGATCGGGCGCGCCTCGATCCGCGCGCGGTGGTCGGTCTGGTCCAGGAGCACACGCTGCCGCTGCGGCGCAGCTACTGGCGCAGCGACGGCAGCCTGCGCGACAGCATCGGCGAACTGGACGGCATGTGGCCCGGCGTCGAATTGGCGCTCGGCGGAAAGGGACCCGATCGCCTGCCCGCCCGGCAGGCGGCCGCGCTGCTGGCCGTCGCCCGCTGGACCAAGTACTCCGCCCTGGCCCGCACCGAGACCCGCGGCATGCATCGCCGCACCGACCATCCGGGCGCCGGAAACGACTGGCGCGTACGGTTGCTCTCCGGGGGTCTCGGCAGTGTCTGGGTCCGCCCGGACCTCACGGCGGTGGGTGCAACCCCCGCTTGACAGCTCACAGCCGCCGCGGCCGCGTTGTGACAGTTCTCCGAGTTCAGGTTCCGACCAGCGAGTTCCTGTTCATCTCGGCGTGATTCGACTGCCTTACCCTTCAACGATGGTGAGGCGACGCGACGGACCCGGGGGCGATTTGGCAGGCTGTCGCAGCTACTGGCAGAATGGGCCGATCCCGGCCGCAGCCACCGCCCGGCCCGGGACACTCGGTGATCACGGACCCCGACTCGCGGGTTCACACGAGGTCACCCCGGCTGTATCGCCCGGACACACCCCTCCGGTTCTCGCTCGACGATCTGCGCTGCCGCGACACACTTCTCGCAATGCCGTAATACTTTGTATGCGTCGCCACGATGAGGTGGCAAGGTTTCCACGAAGTGGCTCGGAAGTGATGTCGACGTCGCTGAACGCGGCTGCGGCAAAAGATATATGAGCACCGAAACCACAAATTCCGCTATTACCGAACGGTAACCGTCAAACGGTTGAGTCCGAACCGATCAGGAGTGAAATCGTGTCACCCGTGACTGAAGCAGTGAATGCCACCGAGGCCCCCGCGTCCAATGGGGCGAACCTGTCCGACATCACCACGGAAGAAATTTTCGCCGGGCACCTTGGCGGCAAGCTCTCGGTCGAACTCACCGCTCCGCTCGACACCCAGCGTGATCTGTCCATCGCCTACACCCCGGGCGTGGCGCAGGTCTGCCGCGGCATTCACAAGGACGAGAGTCTGGCCAAGACCTACACCTGGGCCGAGCGCCTGGTCGTGGTCGTCTCCGACGGCACCGCCGTGCTGGGCCTGGGCGACATCGGCCCGCGCGCCTCGCTGCCGGTGATGGAGGGCAAGGCGGCGCTGTTCAAGAAGTTCGCCGGTCTGGACTCGATCCCGATCGTGCTGGACACCAAGGACGTCGACGAGATCGTCGAGACCCTGATCCGCCTGCGCCCGAGCTTCGGCGCGGTCAACCTGGAGGACATCTCCGCGCCGCGCTGCTTCGAGATCGAGAAGCGCGTCGTCGAGGCCCTCGACTGCCCGGTCATGCACGACGACCAGCACGGCACCGCCATCGTGGTGCTGGCCGCCCTCAAGGGTGCGGCCGCGGTGCAGGGCCGCGACATGTCCGGTCTGAAGGTCGTGGTGTCCGGCGCCGGCGCGGCCGGTGTGGCGTGCACCGACATCCTGCTGGCCGCCGGGGTTTCCGACATCGTCGTGCTCGACTCCAAGGGCATCGTGAGCCGGGATCGCGGCGACCTCAACAGCGTCAAGGCCGAACTGGCGCAGCGCACCAACCCGCGCGGCCTCACCGGCGGCGCGGCCGAGGCGCTGGCGGGCGCGGACGTGTTCCTTGGCCTGTCGGCGGGCACCATCGCCGAGGAGCTCATCGCGTCGATGGCTCCCGAGTCCATCGTGTTCGCCATGTCGAACCCGGACCCGGAGATCCACCCCGAGGTGGCCAAGAAGTACGCCGCCATCGTGGCCACCGGCCGCAGCGACTTCCCGAACCAGATCAACAATGTGCTGGCCTTCCCGGGCGTCTTCAAGGGCGCGCTGGATGCCGGCGCGCGGCGGATCACCGAGGGCATGAAGGTGGCCGCGGCCGAGGCGATCTTCAACGTGGTGGCCGGTGAGCTGTCCGCGGACAAGATCATCCCGAGCCCGCTGGACCCGCGGGTCGCGCCGGCCGTCGCCGAGGCCGTCGGCGACGCGGCTCGCGCGGAGGGTGTGGCGTAGCCACTCACCGAGCAACGAAAGGGGCGCTTCGTCGTAAGACGAAGCGCCCCTTTTCGTATTGGACTAGACCGCGGCCGAGACCTTTTCGAGGTCGGGGATGGCGGCATTCTCCTGCCACCCGGGCGGGCAGAAGATATATCCGAGACGGCCGCGCCAGGTTCGAGCAGTCCGGACATCACGGACGAGATCGACGAGTTCGGTGTAATTGACCTTGATCGGATTGTCGGTTTCGATGTCCTTGGTCAACCCGTAGCGAATCGGTTCGGTTTCCGCGGCGAAGCTGCCGAACAGGCGATCCCAGATGATCAGGATGCCACCGTAATTGGTGTCCAGATACGGCTGGTTGGAGCCGTGGTGCACACGGTGGTGGGCCGGGGTGTTGAACACGAATTCGAGGGGCCGCCACAGGGTTTTCACGCGCTGGGTGTGGATCGGGAACTGGTAGAGCAGCCCCAGCGACTGCAGGGCGAACACCATCCAGGCCGGGAAGCCCAGCAGTGCCGCGGGCACCCAGCACAGGCCGCGCACGATATTGGCGGCCGGATGCGCCCAGGGCAGCCGGATGGCGGTGGAGAAGTTGAAGAACCGGCTGGAGTGGTGGACGCTGTGCGAGGTCCACAGCAGCCGCACCCGGTGGTCGGCGCGGTGTGCCCAGTAGTAGCAGAAGTCGGTGACGATCAGGCCCAGCACCCACGCCCACCAGTGCGCCGGTGACAGGTGCAGCGGGGTGAAGTGCGCGGCCAGCACCACGCCGGAGAACGGAATCAACTGCGCCAGAATCGGTTTGGCAATACGACCGAGCACGAAGGTGGCGATGTTCGAGGTGGTGTCGCGGCGGTCGATGCCATTGGCCGGGCGGTCCGGGTCGCGCCGGTTGTCGATCCATTCGATCAACATGAGCAGCGCGAACGCCGGCAGGGCGTAGATGAACAGGTCGGCATTCACGGGCGTGCTCCTGGGCGGGGCGGTCGGGCTGCTGGCATGTGCTCGACGCTAGTTCGGCGGCGCGCGCGGATCGTCGCGCCGACGGGGGATTCCGCGTCCCCCACACGGGGGACGGCTGGTCCCCGGGGTACCGTGCGGCCATGGATGTGACCAGGTCGCTGGCCCGGCAGTCGCTGCTGGTGGCCGCCGTCGCGGCGGCGCTGGATGGGGCCCAGATGGTGATGTGCGGGGCCTTCGGCGCCGCGCCCGCGCTGGCCGCGATCCTGACGCTGGCCACGGTGGCCGCGGATCTGGCGCTGGCCGCGCCCGCCTCGACGGCGGCCGCGGTGGCGGTGGCGCAGGTGGTGGTGAAGGTGGCGGTGGCGCTGTTCGCCCACCACTACGGCATCACCGCACGGGTTTTCGATGTCGGCTTCCTGGTCGCGGGGTATCAGGCGGGTGCGTGGCTGAGCGGGCTCAGCTCGGTGCTGACCGTGCTGCTGCTGGCCGGCGGCTCGCTGACGGTGAACCTGGTGGCGGCCATCGCGAGCGTCAACAATCCGATCCGGCTGGCGATCTTCGCGCTCGGCGCGGGCGTGGTGCCCTGGCTGGTGGGCCGGTACACCGCGGCGCGCGGGGCCTATATCGCGGAGCTGGAGCAGCGGGAGAGCCTGCGGCAGCAGGAGCAGCGGGCGGCGCTGGACCGGGCGCTGGCCGATGAGCGCGAGGCCATCGCCCGGGATCTGCACGACGTCATCTCGCATCATGTGAGCGCCATCGGTATTCATGCCGGGGTGGCGCGAATAGCGCTGTCCCGCACCGATACCGAGGCGGCGGCGCGGTCGGTGTCCGCGGTGGAGTCGAGCAGCCGCGCCGCCATGGTGGATCTGCGCCGGCAGCTGGATCTGCTGCACGGCCGCGACGACGAGGGGGAGCGGCAGCCCGGCCTGGCCGATATCGAGGATCTGGTGCAGCGGGTGCAGGACGCAGGATTGACTGTGCACGTGACGGTTTCGGGTGCGCCGCCGGTGCTGCCGGAGTCGCTGGACGTCATGCTCTACCGGGTGGTCCAGGAGCTGCTGACCAATGCGCTGCGGCACGGGCGTGATGCGGCCGCGCTGGAGATCGGTTATCTCCCGGGCGCGGTGGAGTTGCGCGAGACGAATCCCATTGCGGCCCTGGAGAGTAACGCCGGGGTGTCGCGCGGCCTGGACGGGATCCGCCGCCGGGTCGAACTGTTCGACGGCACCGTCGCCTACGGTGCCGACCCGTCCGGAACCCGTTGGGTCATCCGGGTTTCCGTGCCCATCGGGTCCGCATGATGCACATGGGGACCGCACTGCCGATCGGAGCCGCATGAGCATCACCATCCTGATCGCCGACGACCACACAGTGTTCCGTTCCGGTCTGCGCGCGGTGGTGGACGCGCACCCGGATCTGGAGTGCGTGGCCGAGGTGGGCGACGGCCGCGCCGCCATCGAGGCGGCCGCCCGCACCCATCCGGACGTGGCGATCCTGGATGTGCGCATGCCGAAACTGGACGGGCTGGCCGCCACCGCCGCCATCGTGGCGGCGGGCGGCACCCGGGTGCTCGTGCTCACCACCTACGACAGCGAGGCCAACCTGCACCGCGCGCTGTCGGCCGGGGCCAGTGGCTTCCTGCTGAAAAGCCTTCCGCCCGAGGAACTCGTGGCCGCCATCCGGGTGGCCGTACGCGGCGACGCCGTCATCGATCCATCCATGACACGCCGCCTGGCCACCCGCCTGCTGACCGGCATCGCCCCGCCGGTCGAGCCACCGGAGCTGGCACAACTCACGGCCCGCGAACGTGAGGTACTCCTACTGGTGGCAGATGCCCGCAGCAACAGCGAGATCGCCGCCGCCCTGGGCGTCGGCGAGGAAACGGTCAAAACCCACGTCTCCCGGGTCCTCGCCAAACTCGGTGTGCGCGACCGCATCCACGCCGTCGTCTACGCCCACCAACACGGCCTCGTACACCCCGACCGTCCCCACTGACGACATCACGGTATCCAGAGACAGCCCGACCCACCCACCGGGTTGACCCCACGAGTGGGAGCCAGTAGCGCGCACTGTTGGCGGGCCGTACGGCGCTCCGCGGGTTGATCGTCCGAGCGGTCGTGCTTGGCCGGGTCGGAGTCGGCCACCTCAGCTTGCGACGAATGACGCGGTTCTCGAACATGATTCCGCCGATCAGAATTGCGAAGAACACCGTGAGGCCGAGCCACATTGCTGTTGCCTGACCGATGGCACCCGCGGCTAGGACCGCCGCGAACAACACGGGCACTACTCCCGCCCCGATGTCTTCTCGGTCACCGTAGACCGTCGCCGCCGCTCCCCGGCAACCTTTCTCGACGACTAGCTACTGCCACCACTGCGGCGCAATTCGTGCAAGGGAGTCGATACGTCGCGGCCGGTGCTGAGGCGCGGCCGGTTGATCGGAATCTCGGCCAGCGGTGTGGTCTCCCGCATCGAAGCCAACGACCTCTTGGCCAATTCCTGATAGACCTTCACGCCGTTGGCTTTCCACCGCAACGTCTGCTCATCCAACGGCCGGGTCTCGGTGACCGGGTTACCGACCGCGAGATGCTCTGCGGGGATCGTCGTGTCCGCCCGAACCATGCTTCCGGCGCCCACGAGCGCGCGTGCTCCCACCCGTGCGCCATCCATCACGACTGCGTTCATGCCGACCATCGCCCCCGACTCGATGACGCAACCGTGCAGTACCGCACCGTGCCCGATGTGGGATTCGGTCTCCAGCAACAACTCTCGCCCCGGAAACGTATGCAGCACACAGCCATCCTGAACATTGGATCCCGCACCGATGACGATCGGGCCGAAGTCGCCTCGGATGCTGGCCACCGGGCCGATGTAGCAGCCGCTTTCGACCACGACATCTCCGATCAGCACCGCTGACGGGTGCACGAACGCGTCGGCGGCTACAACCGGTATAACTCCGTCGATTTCATAGCTGGGCATACCCACTCCTGTTCCCCCGGGCGGCCCCGGTCAGTTCCGGAGCCTCTCACAACGTCTCGAGGCATCAGAATTCGGCGTTGAAGCAGGGCTTGAGCCTGTTATCGGTAGTTGCCGACGTTCCGCCAGCCTCGGATCGGCACGGCCAGTTGATTTTCCGATGCCCCGCCCTGGCCGGTTCGGTCAGCTCGGTATGCGGCAGCAGCGGATGTAGCGGCGTTGCCCTGGTGTCCTGCGCCGGCAGCGATTTAGTTGTGCGGCAAGCTGGTGCGATGGGTTATGAGCTCGATTCCGGGCGGCGTCCGCTGCTGTTCCTGGCGTTGGTCACCGCGATGTCGTTGCCGTTCATCGGCTTGGGAGCCCCTAACCGGCATGATGGCGCCTTCGGCCGACTGCGCCCCGCCGGTCCGAGCCGCCCCATAATCGGCATGTGCGGACACAGGAACGGCCCGAGTTGTCTCGGGCCGTTGATCTTCCACAGGACCGCGCTGGCCGGTTTCAGCTAGAGCCACAGGAAGCGGCCGGTCATCGCAGGTGTTGCGATGACCGGCCGTTAGTGCCATTTGCGTGCGCACTGGAGTCGATGAAGAAGATCGACCTCGCCGATAGGCCAAAAACCATTGCTGCGTAACGGCGTTCGATTCACTTTGTGTGTCCGGAGGGGCGTCGACCACTGCACTCCATACCGTCCACCGACCCATTGTCCCAACTGGTCGGTCAGAGTTGCGTGTGCCCGGAGCCGGTGAGGATGATCAGCGGCATCATCAGAGCGCCGAGAATATCGTTTCCGGTGCACTGGGCCGAGGCGCTGGAGCTGCCGGTCGGCTGGCTGCCGCAGTTCTGCACCGTCATGGACTTGGTCGACGAGCCCTGCGTGGCGGTGAGGCTGTAGACGCCTTCGGGAAGCTTCGAGCGATAGACGTACTGGATGATCCCGGTGCCGGCCGTGGATCCGGCTTGCGGGGTGAAGGTGCCGACGTTCTGCCCGTCCAAGGTGACCGTGACCGGTGCCAGGGCGTCCGCGCCGCTGGTGGTCACCAATATCGTGCAGGTATTGCCTGCCCCTTCACATCCGCCGATGCCGGTGTCGACCTGTGTCAGATTCACATTGTCGACCGTGGCCGACGCCGATGCCGCCGCGACGACCGGTATCGCCAGCATGGCCACCGTGACGGCGGCCCAACTCATTTGCCTCATCTGTACTTTCCCGTTGGAGTAGTCGTTACCGGCACCTGAGTGCCGCTCCGACGGTAACCGCGTAGTGAGGCCCCGCGCGTTCAAATTGAAAAGCCTGTACTTCAATATGTCCCTGCGCTTCGCATGCGCGTCATAGTGGCTTCTTCATGCGCCGCGAGCGCCTGGACGCCGGGAGCGGCTTCCACAGAGTCGGCTCTGGGCGTGGTGCCCTCGAAGAGGCCGGTGGTCCCGTCGGTGGTGTAGCGCTGGGCGGCGGTGACGTTCACCGGCTGCGGCGCGCCGCAGGCCAGTTCGCCGACCAGATACCGAAGAAGACGAATTGTCGAGGGAGCGCCGGTGCGTTCGGCCCGGCCTCGGATCGGCGCGGCCGGTTGAGCTTCGCCCGCCCGTTGTAGCCGGTTCGGTCAGCGCGGGATGCGGCAATAGCGTGCGTTCGCGGTGACAAGGCAGCCCCGGCAGGCCTGAAGATCCTGGTCTACACCACAATGCCGTGCGACGCCGTCTCGAGAGGCTGCGGTTCGATCGAGAAACCACTGTGCCCCCAACCGAATTACCAGGCGGGGCACAGTCACTGTCAGGTCCGGCACCGAGGTTTCGGCGGTGCCACCCGCGAATCATGCGTTGGCGGTGCAGATTACATCGTTAATCGCCGTCGCCGACAGGTCCGCGGAACCGACATTGGCCAGCATGGCCCGCGGATAGACTCGGGAGAGACTGGAATAGGCCTCGCGGAGCGCGGACGCCCGGTCGCGGCCGGCGCCGCTGCCTACCGCGACGTCGTCTCCAGCGTCGTTCCGGTACACGAGTGCGCCACAGCCGTCCGACCAGGCCACAAGAACGGCGCAGTCGGAGATGCCGCCGTAACTGCAGTTGGCCATCGCCTCGTCGATCGCCTCGCCGCGGCTGCCCGCATTGACACTGGTGCCGTAGCTCCAGTTCTCGACACTGAACGCGATCGCACCGTGGAGATCGGCCGCATTCGCCGTACCAGCACCGATCGCCGACCCGGCCGCAAGGCCCACCGCCGCGACCCCGACGACGGCCTTACCCATGAACTTCATCAAGCATTTCCCTGTCAACGTATGGAGAGACTTACCCGACGAATCATGGCTGATCACTGTCAGATTCGCCAAAAGGCCTAAAGTCACACACCCCGCCTGCGAGTCTCCTCGAGATCGCGGACGTGCTCAATGGTTAGGCAAGTCGAGTCGGCGCGACGTCACAAACGGTTGACCGCAACTGCTGAATCGGCATAAGTGCGCTACCGGCGGCCGGACGGCCTCTGCTGGTTGATCTTCCGATGTAATCGCCATGTTGCCCGAAGGGCGAAGCAGCCTACTACCGAGTCAGTGCCCGAATTGCGGAAGCAGCTGGTGGGAATGTGGTATCGATCCGGTGCCATCCGACATGCGTGGCGCGCTCATTGGAGCGAATGGTATGACGGTGATTCAGGTCGAGAAAGGCAGTGTCGTGACAGCGTCGGCGATGAAGGCCCTCCGCGCTGCGCGATCGCTCTCGCCGGCCGAATCACGTTGCCTCGCTGACCAACTGTTCGGTCCGGGGATCGAGGGGACACTTATCGAAATGGAGGTCATCGGGCGGCTATTGCGTGAGCACTCGAAACACAGGAAGAACCTCCAGTTGAACGCACGCTCATCGGCATGAGCGCGCACGCATCACTTCGACCGCGATCATGTCGGCTGCACCGCTGTGCGCTGGGGCGCCGTGCTCTTGAGTTGTTGGACGGCCGTGTCGATGACATTGCCGATGTGGGAGTCGGCTCCTGTTGCGAGTTGCAGCAAGGTTGCGCCGTGGATACCGGCCACCAGTGAATGGGCGATAGCGTCGGCGTCGACGTGTGCACCGACGAGTCCCTTGGCCTGCATCTGATGGATCCCCGTCCGAATACGGCTTTGGAGTCGTCCGGCAGTCTCCGCGATCAATGCGCGCGCCCCGGGCCCGGCTCGATGCAGGTCGACGACCAAAGTGGTCATGGGGCAGTCGTTTCCATGCATGTCGTACTCACCGACCAACTGGTCACGCCATTGACTCCAGGCCGACCAGGACGACAACTCCGGCATCCGCTCGTCCATGCCCACGTGAACACGGTCGGCCTCGTATTGCGCTACAGCGAGCAGCAATTCGTCCTTGCCGCCGGGAAAGTAGTGGAACACTTGCCCTTTGCTGGTTCCCGACACCGCAACGACATCGTCGAGGGTGGTCGCGGACAGGCCATGGCGGCTGATGAGTTCTGCGGTGGCCTCGACAATCCGGTTCATCGCGGACTCGCCCTTGGCTGTGCGTGGTCTGGCCATCTGGGCGGCTACCTTCCCGCAGAGAATGAACTTGCCGGTCTATTTCAGAAGTCCGAATCTGGAGTGTATGGCCTCAGCAAACGAAATCACAGCGGTGATGCACGAGTACCTCGACGCGATCAACAGCGGCGACAACCTCGCCGTCCTGCGGCTGTTCGCGGCGGATGCAATCGTCGAGGATCCAGTCGGAAGTGAAACCAAATCGGCTCACGAGTTCTTCGCCGCACCGTTCCCCAGCCGTCCTCGGGTCGAACTCGTATCGCCGGTATCGGCGGCTGACGACGGCAGCGCGGCGGCGATGGCGTTCACATTGCGGATGATGTTGCACGGTACGCCGGCGACCATCGACGTCGTCGATGTCATGAGCTTCGATCGGGCGGGCAACATCATCCAGATGCGGGCACATTGGGGTTCAACCAACATCACCCTCGCCGACACCGACAGCGTCGTAGAGAACGAGCCGGCCGAACGGCACGAGACTGCAAAAACAACGGCGTAACTCCGAATCAAGCAGTGGCACTTGATGTCTGATACGACGGAGGGAAAAGATGGTGGGACAGATTGAGGCGGCGGCGGTGAGCATCGAGCTCGGGATCGATACCCGGGTCACGTTGGTGGCGGCGGGGTTGCTGTTCGTCTTGGCTTTGCTGCTGGGAGTATGGAAGTACCAGCAGGTCAGTGCATCTCCGGATGCGAGTGCACATGTGTATGTCGATATCGCGCATCGGGCTACCCTGCTGTACTCGTTCGCGACCCTGCTGCTCGCGGTGTTCACCGAGCTGAGTGCCTGGTCGACAGCAGTGAATCTGACTGCCGATGTGGTGGTCCTCTTCTTCTTCGTCGCCGCGATCGCGGCGTACATCTATCACGGATGGCGGCGCGACGCCACCAATCAGTTTCACGGGCAGACGGACAAGGTCGGCACTCGAGTCTCGATGGGGTTGCTGATCGTGGGTGAGGTCGGCGGTTTTCTGGTGCTGTTCAGCGGGTTTCTCGCCGGGCAGTTCTGACAGCGGGGCCGGACGACTGCTGACTCCAGCGCGACCGGCTCCAACCCGCACACCGATCCTTCGGACAAGCCACAACCCGAATCCACCAATCAGACTCGCGATGGTCCGCCTCACTCGCTGAACGACGCGGCGAATTCGTTATCCAGCAGCCGGATTCGGCGGCAGATTCGCTGCTGGCGGTGTAGTCCGTCTGGCCGCGCTGGCGCCTGGATCAGGCCGAGTTGGCCAAGTGGGGCACCGGTGTGTGCTCATCCCAGGCTGAAAACGACGGCACGTAGCAGAGGTTTGCCCGAATCAGGCTAGAGATCGATCACGTCCGGGCGATACACCGGCGCATCGGCGTTCCAGGAGCACAGGATTCGCAGGGCCAGGTGACTTGGCGACCCTTCGGACGCGGTATAGGTGACCAGCGTCTGATCCGGTGCCGTAAGTACCTGCAGCACTTGCCAATCCAGTTCCAACTCGCCGACTGTCGGATGCCACAGCCGCTTGCGGCCGCCCGCCAGCGTGCGCACGCCATGCCCGGCCCACCAGCGCCGGAAGTCCGCGTCACGCACCGACAGCTCCCCCACCAGACGCGCGAGCTGTGGATCGCCGGGCATGCGCGCGGCGGCCACCCGCAAACGGTCGACGGCCTCGGCGGCAACCTGGTCCCAGTGCACGAAAAGTCCGCGCATCCGAGGTTCCAGAAAGACCATGCGCACCAAGGCCCGCTCAGGCGGGGGTATCTCGGCGAAGTCCAAGAAGAGCGCGGCCGCTCCGGCATTCCACGCCAGAATGTCGGTGCGTGGACCCAGCACCAGCGCGGGGGCCGTGAGGGCCGCGAGCAGATCTCGCAGCGGTGCACCGACTTCGGGCTCGGCCGCCCGCCTCCGCCGCGGCCGTGCCTGCACCAGCATGCGCAAGTATTCGTGTTCCTCCGGAGTGAGCCGCAACGCCCGTGCGATCCCTGCCAGCAGGTTCTCCGAGGCCGCCGAGACGCGCCCCTGCTCCAGGCGGGTGTAGTGATCGACGCTGACCGAGGCCAGCAGCGCGACCTCCTCGCGGCGCAGCCCGGGCACTCGACGCGGATTGCCCACCGCGGGCAGCCCGACCTCCTCGGGAGACACCGCCGCCCGCTTGGCCTTCAGAAATTCGCCGACCTCGCTCACACACTCCAGTCTGACACCGCCGACCGTCCGGTCCCTGGTGGTGTCATCCCCAGGCACGCGATCCCCGGCCATGACGCCCCCTGGCTCCCTCCGGTCGCCGAGCCGAGTCTGATTGCATGACAATGCTTTCCATGGACACCGCGGCCCGCCTCGCCACCGCGGGTCACAAGGCCGCCGCCACCATCGATGTCGCCATGAATATCGCCATCGTCGATCAGGCCGGACACCTGCTGCACTTCAGTCGCAACGAGGACGCCCTGCTCGGCTGTATCGACCTGGCCCAGCGAAAGGCCAAGACCTCCCTACTCTTTCGCATGCCCACGGCGACGCTGGGTGAGATCTCCCGTCCCGACGGCCCGATCTACGGCATCGAATGGAGCAACGGCGGCCTGATCTCCTTCGGCGGAGGTCTCCCCATCACCGACCCCGAGGGTCGAGTCATCGGCGCGGTCGGCGTCTCCGGCGGCACCGCCGACCAGGACGTCGAGGTCGCCCGAGCCTGCCTGGCCGCCCTCTGACCACCGTGACGATTCTGTCCGGGGCAACGCGACGGCGCCCGCGATGCCCTTTTCGTGTAGGCGCGCCGCGACAGCCAGGGATCGCGGTAGCTTTCGCTGGAAATCGGACAGAGATGCCGTAATCCGCTGGATAGCAACCGATTACGCGGGAGGACCGCCAGAAGCTTGCCGTCATAGGTGAGGATCGCGCCACCTGGCACCTGAGAGCAAGGGAATGCCTGGTCATGCGGAGCGGGGGCGTCGGCCCAGACTGTGGCACGGGCCCCCGCCGCAACCGCAGCACTCGCATCAGATACGAGATCGGCGCCGTTCCACATGACCGGAGTTCACTCGCAGAACACCTCAGCGGAACACGCGTGACCAGCGGCGGAGGGCCTCGATACACCTGGGCTCGTTTCGCTGAACCTGCGCGATGGCCGATTCTGTTAGCGCGGTATGGGGCATGAGGGTGTGTTCGGCCAGCCTCGAATCAGGACGGCCGACTGATCTTCGGCTGACTGCGCAGCTCGAGCCGAACAGCGCGGGAACGCACGAGGGGAGGTCGAGAATCGATCGATTCTCGACCTCCCCTCGTACCCGTACCCAGGGACGCTCAGTCGATCTGGAGGTTCAGTGTGTACGAGGCGTCGTGCTCGGGCGAGGTAATGGTCAGGTAATAGGTGCCCGTGGCCGGGAGGTAGAGCTGGGTTCCGGTGGTGTCGATGGCCAGCTGCTGGCCGTCGGGCGAGGTGAGTGTGTAGACAGCGGTTCCTGAGGCGGAGGTGTAGTGCGAGGTGATGTCGGTGCTCAGCTGCTGACCGGCGCGGGCGTCGAAGTGCCAGGTGTCGGAGTATCCGCGGTTGATGTAGCCGTCCACGGCGCCGCGGTCGGTGCCGAGCGCGAATTTGATCTCGGCATTGACCCCGCTGGCATTGGCGGCACCCGCGCCTGCCAAGGGGAGGAAGAGCGCCGCCGCGATCACAATCATGGCGACGGCCGCTTTACGGGTGGCCGTGGCAAAGGCAGTCATGAGGTTTCCCCAATTCGATGTATCGGACAGCGCTACGCCACATCGGCGTCCGCTCGTTCGGCCGGAGGTTCTTCCATCCGGCACTACCGTGTCTTTCGCCTCCGAGGCGAAAACCGTTGCGCCCCTACTCTCATGGGCACGCAGGCCACCGAACTCCAAACCTCACCCGCACTGGTGCACAAGACTTCTCGCGCCAGCCCCTTCGAACCGCCCGGGTCGCGGCAGAAGCGGACGTTTCGGCAGGTCTAGATGAATCTCCATCCGCTGGCCAGTACCCAGATCCCTGCGTCATGTCTGTCGGCGATCATTCTTACGGGAGACTCACTACGCGGGATTGCCCGAGGATTGGGCCGGTCGCCCTCGACGATCTCGCGCGAGGTCGTCGGCATGAGACGATTTACCGGAGCTGTTCATCCAGGCCCGCGGCGAACTGCGCGTCGCCACAGGCATCCCAGTCTACTTCTGGGATCCCAAGAGCCCCTGGCGGCGCGGCGGCAACGAGAACACCAACGGACTTGTCCGCCAATACCTTCCGCGCACTACCGACATGCGTTATTGCCCCAGCACGACCTGGACGCCATTGCCGACGAACTCAACGGCCGCCTTCGACAAACTCTCGGATTCCGCACACAATCAGAAGCACTCAACGAGGCGTTGCGATGACCGCCTGAGTCCGCAGGCAAAATAGTGCGTTCCAAGCGTGGTGCAACGTCGCCTCGTGATTCGTTGGCAAGCTACGAATGCGCGGAATCGTCCTCGTCACACGTCCGCGCGAGCGAGGGCCTCGGCTTCCGTCGCGGCGATGAAGTCGGCGACGTTCGAGCCATAGATGCCCCAGCTGTTCACGCCGCCGAGCTCGACGAGGCGGAGTACGCCGTCGAGGCCGACACCGACATCGACGGTGATCATGGTGCAGCCGTGAGCGAGTAGTCGCGCCGCCGCAGTCTCCGCGAAGTCACGTACGTGTTCGGGGACGGGGAGGTACGGCTCGATCGGATAGGAGCTGCCGCAAACGAAACGGCCGTCGCGGCAGAAGCAGCGGTACTCGCGCTCGAAGGTCACGACCTCGGACACGACGACGAGCTCGTCCCGGTATTGGTCGTAAATCTGGAGCCAGTGACCCAGCTCCGCGATCGCATGAACGCCTGCGGGGAACAGCTTGTAGTTCGTATCGCTGCGGATGAAGACCTGGTCACTGTCGAACATGCGCCGCAGCGGTAAACCGGGAACCGCCGAGAATGGCACGAGGAGGGCGGTGCGTCCGAGGAGGTCGTACACGTGTCGGTAGTAGAACGAGCAGCGCAGCATCGCGTAGTCGTCGAATACCGCTTCTCCGAGCTGCGGTGCGCGGCGCAGGCTCCTCATCGTTGGCATGGTCCCGTACCCGATGATCGGGCGGCCCTCTTGGACGACGGGCCAGCGTCCCGTCATCGCATCATGCGGTTCGACAATCAGGGCATCGTCGAGCGCGGCCGCGACGAGAGCGGAGCCGGGGAATTCCTTGTGGAGATCGATGAGCCATTGCGGTCGCATGGCACGATGCTATTTCGCGCCGAGCGAGGCTCCTCCGGGTTACTTCCTTTCGCGACAGGGACCAGAGGTGATCACCGAGCGGCTCTGTGGATCATTCAGAGGAAGCGACCGATTCCGCCGCGGGGCGCTGCAATCAGGTTGCGGTGCTAAGACGCCCGCCAGCGACCACTGTCGTCGTCCCGACATGGTCGGCCATTTCGAGAACAGCGCGCGGCGCGGCGGTTGCGGACGGTTTCACTATCGGGTGGCTGCGAGGTGTTCTCCGTAGAACAGCATCAGGCCGGTGGCTGCGGAAATTGCTGTGAGAAGCCAGAATCGGATCGATACCGTGGTCTCGGGCCAGCTGCTGAGTTCGAAGTGGTGGTGCATCGGGGCTATGCGGAACAGGCGCCGGCGAGTGGTCCGGAAGACGATGATCTGCAACAGAACCGAGAGGATCTCGGCGCAGAACAATGCACCGATCACGACCATGAGTAGTTCGGTGCGGGTCGTGATGGACAGCCCGGCCAGCAGCCCACCCAACGCCAGCGATCCGGTATCGCCCATGAAGATCTTCGCCGGTGCCGCGTTCCACCACAGAAACCCGACGCAGGCCCCGCCCGCCGCAGCGCTGACCAGGGCCAGATCGAGCGGGTCGCGAACCGTGTAGCACCCCACCCCGGGACGGGTCGTGCACGCGTTGGTGAACTGCCAGAACGTAATCAGCACATAGGCACCCAGAGTCAGGCCCATCGATCCCGCGGCCAGACCGTCGAGCCCGTCGGTGATGTTCACGGCATTCGACCACGCGACCACCATGATGCACACCGCCAGCAGGAACAACGCCGGGACGAACGACAGCCAGCCGACATCGCGCAGGATCGACAGGTGCCTGCTGGCCGGGGTCAGGCCGGTGCTATCGGGGAAACGCAGTGCCAGCACACCGAAAATGATCGCGGCACCGAACTGGCCGACGTACTTGCCGCGGGCGGTCAGCCCGAGATTGCGCCGTTTGTAGAGTTTGATGAAATCGTCGAGGAATCCGACCGCACCCAGCGCGGTGGCCAGCCCCAGAACCAGCAGTCCGGAGGCCGTGACTCCGGATGCGTTATAGCGCAAGCCGATCAGATGCGAGCCCAGGTATCCCGCCCACATGCCGATCACGATCGCGATCCCGCCCATGGTGGGCGTTCCGCGTTTGGCTTGGTGGCTGCTGGGCCCTTCGGCGCGGATCTCTTGACCGAGTTTCTTCCGGGTGAACAACCGGATCAACAGCGGCGTCAACGTGATCGACACCGCCAGAGCGATCATCGCCGCGAACAAGATCTGCCTCATCTGCCCCCCTGCGAGTCTTCCCATCGCGACCCGCCGTATCGACACAACTCGAGCGGTCAGATGTTAGCCAAGCACATGACCGAGAGCGACCGCTGCCTGCGTGGCGCACGGCATTCGGCAGAAGGAGGATGTCGTGGGCCGCACTTGGTCTCGCTGTCGGTCGCGCCCGCTCTGTCCGATTCGGACCGCGCGGAATGCGGCTTTTCGGCCGGTCGCATGGGAAACGGGAGTGCGGCGACTTCGAACTGCGTGTGGCGTACCACACACCATTGAATTCGACGTCTAAGGTTCTGACTCGGTCCGCCCATCAGGGGTAGCTGAGTGGAGGGTTCGACGAATGACGTTCGGGAAAATCACCGCTGCCGTTTTCATGGCAATCTCGGCCGTGGGTATCAGCGCGGCAACCGCCCATGCAGAACCGGCCCTAACGGAGCAGCCGACTGCGGTGACCGCGGAGGACACGACTTCCGGTGTGGATCATGGAATCAATTACCAGATCACCGTTTCGCCGGTCGACAGGGCAGTTGTCACCACTGTCGAGAATGGCAAGTTCGAGGTCTCGCAGAACGGTGCGGTGGTGCTCGAGTCCGCCGACGGAGCGGCGGTGACCGAAGTGCCGCAATCGCTCGCCGTCGACGGGCGTTCGATCGCGATGGCACAGCACATCGGTGCGGACGGCCGCACCCTGACGCTGACGCCGACTCCGACGGCGGAAGACATTGCGCAACTGAAGGACATCAACTCCTACGACCGGCTCAAGGAGCAGGTCAACAAGAACCTGCCCGGCATCGCGGTCGGCGCCATCGTGGGCGGCATCCTCGGGGCGATGATTCCCCTGATCTGGGGTCTCAGCATCCCCGTGGGTGCGCTGATCGGTGCAACCGTCGGCGGATACGTCATGGGCGGCCCGGACTTCATCGAGGCGGTACAGGGGTGGGTCACCAACCAGCCGTGACCACGGGCAGGTGAAAGCGGTGCGGCCAACGGCAATCCCCAGGTGCGGTGCCGGATTGCCGACGGCCGGCCGCTGCGGAGTCGGCGGATCCACGTGTCGCCCACGGGCAGTTGTCCCGTGGGCGACACTGTGCTGGGGCGGGGCTCAGTCCTCGATCGGCACCTGGGCGGTGTCGATCCCGGTCTGGTTCAGCGTCGAGTTGCGGTAGCCGAAGGTGGCGTAGAGAGCGAGGCCGAGGAGCAGCCAGACGACGAAGCGGATCCAGGTGACGATGTCGAGGTGGCTGATGAGCCAGATCGAGAAGCCGATGCCGATGAGGGGGACGACCGGCACCCAGGGGGTGCGGAAGGTGCGCTCGACATCGGGGCGGGTGCGGCGCAGGCGCATGACGCCGATCGCCACCACGATGAAGGCCATGAGGATGCCGACGTTGGTGAGTTCGGCGGCCTCGCGGATCGGGAGGAAGCCGGCGATGAGCGCGGAGACGATGCCGACCGGCCAGATGACGCGGGTGGGCACCTTGCGTTCGCCGGTCTTGCCGAAGTAGTTGGGCAGCAGGCCGTCTCGGCTCATGGCGAAGCCGACGCGGGTGACGGCGAGCATATTGGCGAACGCGGAGGTGGTGACCCCGACGACCGCGCCGACCGCGATGACCAGGCCCAGGATGCCCATGCCCACGGTGTCGAAGGCGCTGGAGAACGGCGCGGCCACATCGATATCGGTGTAGTTGACCATACCGACGATGACCAGGCACACGAGCAGGTAGACGACCGAGGCGATGCCGAGACTGATCAGGATGGCCTTGGGCAGCAGCTTCTTGCCGTCCTTGGATTCCTCGGCGGCCGCGCTCATGGCGTCGTAACCGTAGACCGCGAAGAACGCCAGCGCCGCACCGGAAACCGCGCCGCCGACCCCGAACGGGAAGAACGGCGTGTAGTTGCCCGCCTTGATGTGGAATGCTCCGGCGACGACGACGATGGCCACGATCAACACCTTCACCGCGACCAATCCCGTTTGCACACGGGCGGATTCACGGGTGCCACGCGAGAGCAGATAGGCCAGCAGCAGGCAGAGAGCGACCGCGAACAGGTCGATCTTGCGGCCCTCGCCGGTGCCGGGCGCGCCGAGCGCCCAGGTCGGCAGATCGAATCCGATGTAGTGGGTGATGTAGTTCAGGTAGCCCGAGACCGCGATCGCCACCACCGACACGATGGCGGTGTATTCGAGCAGCAGGTCCCAGCCGATCATGAATCCGATGATCTCGCCCAGCGCCACATACGAATACGTGTAGGCCGAACCGGCTTTCGGCACCATGCCCGCGAATTCGGCGTAGCAGAGTCCCGCCGCGCCGGAGGCCACGACCGCGATGGCGAAGGAGATCAGCACGGCCGGACCCGCCACCTGGTTGGCCACGACGCCGGCCAGAGAGAACACTCCCGCGCCGACCAGGCCACCCAGGCTCAGCGCGACCAGTTGCCACAGGCCCATGCTCTTGGTGAAATCGCCGGAATCGGCATCGGTGACCGGCATTCGCCGCATGACTCCGGCGAGGGTGATGGGCGGGCGTGGGCGGCGGGTGACGACAGACATTGTCGCGCCTTTCAACTGGTGATTCTTCAACTAGGGGTGGTGGACGGCGGGGAGTCGCGAGCCTCAGAAGACGAAGCCCTCGGGGAACGGATCGGCCGGGTCGAGCAGATAATTGGCCGTGCCGGTCAACCACGCGCGACCGGTGATCTCCGGCACCACGGCGGGATGTCCGGCGACGCTGACGGTCTCGACCGCGCGGGCGTGGAAGGTGGTGCCGATGAACGAGTCATTGCGCAGCACTCGGCTATCGGAGAGCAGACCGCGGGCGTGCTGGCGGGCCAGCAGCGCGGAGGTGCCGGTGCCGCAGGGGGAGCGGTCGAACCAGCCCGGGTGGATGGCCATGGCATTGCGGGTGTGCGCCGGTTCGGAGGCCGGATCCAGGAACAGGACGTGCTTGCATCCGCCGATCCGTTCGTCCTCGAGATGCACCGGACGCCGGAATTCATTGACAGCGGACATTATTCGCAGGCCGGCGTCGAGGATCCGATCCTGTTGGGCGCGTTCGAACGGTATCCCGAGCTTGCCGAGATCGACGATGGCGTAGAAGTTTCCACCGTAGGCCATGTCGTAGCGGACGGTGCCGATCCCAGGTACCTTCACCTCGTTGTCGAGGCTGTCGCAGTAGGCCGGGACATTGCGCAGTGCCACCGAATCGGCATGGCCCGCCGTGATATTCACGGTCGCGACGACGCGTCCGGCGGGAGTGTCCAGGCGAATCTCGGTGACCGGTTCGGTCACCGGCACCATGCCTGCCTCCACCAGCGCGGTCGCCACGCCGATGGTCCCGTGCCCGCACATCGGCAGCAGCCCGCTCACCTCGATGAACAGCACCCCGTAGTGCCCGTCGGCGGTGGTGGCCGGTTGCAGGATGGCCCCGCTCATCGATGCGTGCCCGCGCGGCTCGTTGACCAGGAATTTCCGCAGGCCGTCCAGATTCTCGAGAAAGTAGTCGCGCCGATCGGCCATGGTGTCACCCGGAATCGGACCGACCCCGCCGGTGACCACCCGGGTGGGCATACCCTCGGTGTGGGTGTCGATGGCGGAGATGATTCTGCTGCTGTGCATCAGGATTGCCCTTCGGTGTCGAGTTCGGCGAGTTCGCGCAATCGCACGACGGCAGCCAGCGGACGCCAGGCGGGAGTGGCGGCGGCCAGGCCGATGGGAGCGAGATCCGCTGTGCCGTAGCGGCATTGGCCGCCAGTGGCCGCATCGTCGGTACCGGCGGACTGCGCGGCGCGCAGGGCAGCGACGGCGGTCCCGCAGATGCGGCCCTGGCACGGCCCGAGCCCGGCGCGGGTGGCCAGTTTGGTGGCCCGATAGCTGTCGCCCGCAGCGCCCGCCCAGGCCGTGGTCAGCTCCTCCCGGGTGGTGTTCTCGCACCGGCAGATCACGGTTTCGGGGCGGGACCAGGCCACCGCCTCGGTGCCGATCGGGTGCGCGGCGGCGAGCCGGGCGATGAACCGCCGGGCGGTGCGGTGGCGGGTGCGCACGCCGCGCTCGGCGCTCGGATCGCCACCCGCGGCCGCGATCCCGGCGACGACGCCCTCGACCGCCGCGACCTGCGCCCCACCGATTCCGGTGAGTTCACCTGCCGCCCAGACCATGTCGGCGCTCGTCCGCTGATCCCGGTCGACGCTGACGAACCCGTCGGCCGTCAGGCGCGCGCCCGCGGCCACCGCGAGTTCGTGCTGCGGGGTGAAGCCGTGCGAGACCGCGACCGCGTCCACCGCGACGGTCGTATGGCTGCCCGGCACCGGTGCCCAGTGTTCGTCGAGCCGGGCCACGGTCGCCTCTTCCACCCGGCCGTCGCCCGCGACCGCGACCACCGCGGTCGAGGTGCGCACCGGAATCCGATGGCGCAGACCGGAACCCGCGTACTCGATCAGTTCCGCCGCCTTGCCGGCACTGTGCCGCAGCTCCCACGGCCGGGCGGCCCAGTGCCGCAGGATCGCCCGGGCCGGATTGGCCTCGAGCACCGCCCGGACCCGCGCGCCGCCATCGGCCAGGGAGTGGGCGACCGGGAGCAGGAACGGCCCGGTGCCCGACACCAGCACGGACCGCCCGATGAGCAGCCGCTGGGTTTTCGCGAGGGTCTGCGCGGCCCCGCCGGTGTAGACGCCGGGCAGATCCCAGCCGGGGAACGGGCACACGCGGTCGTAGGCTCCGGTCGCGATGATCAGCGCGTCCCCGCGCACCGCCCGATGTGTACGGCGATCACCCTCGAGGCCGATGAGCAATCGCACTGTGGGACAACCGCCCTCGGGGTGGCGTTCGAGGTGGTACACCGCCGCCCGGGCCAGATACTCGCAGCGCGGATGCTCGGCCAGGAGCCGGGCCCGGCGCTCGGCGGCCGCGTACCCGTGCCCGATGGCCAGCGGCCGGCGGACTCCATAGGCCGCCGGTATGCGGCGGTTGTACTGACCGCCGAGCGCTTCGTTGGAGTCGATCAGCGTCACCGCCGCGCCGTGCCGCAGCGCCGCTTCGGCGGCCGCCGTGCCTGCCGGACCACCACCGATGACCACCACATGCCGGTTCATCGCTCGCTCCCGCCTGCTCGGCTCTGACTGGTGACGGTGTCGCCGTCGCGCGCCGGGCGGCGACACAGGCGCACGTCCGGCACGCCGTTGACGGTCGCCACGCAGTCGAAGCAGACGCCGATACCGCAGAACACGCCGCGGCCACCGCCGTCGCGCGCGGTGCGCCAGTGTGTGCGCCCGGCGGCGAGCAACACCGTGGCCAGGGTCTGGCCGTGCACGCCGGCCACCTCGACGCCGTCGGCGCGGATGGTCAGCGGCCGGTCCGCGCGGCCGAGGCGGTCGCGGCCCGGGGGAATCAGATTGGGGCTCATGGTGAGACGTACTCCGGGCTCGAGGTGATGACTGCCGGTCGGTCGACGGTGAAGGCCGCGATGTCGACCTCGTCGGGCCGGCCGGTGAGGGCGGAGGCGACCAGTTGCGCGGTGCCGAGCGCGAGCCCGATGCCCGCGCCCTCGTGGCCGGTCGCGTGCCACAGTCCGGGCAGGCGCGGATCCGGGCCGATCACCGGGAGGTGGTCGTCGACGTACGGACGGAAACCGCCGTAGGCGCGCATGATCGCGACGTCCGCGAGCATCGGGAACAGGCGCAGTGCCTTGCGTGCGATGGCGGCGAGGCTGTCGGGGCGGATCCGGTCGTCGAATCCGGCCTGCCGCCGCGAGGATCCGATCAGTAGGGGGCCACCCCGGGTGGACTCCACCACGGCCGAGGATTGCAGCGCGGTATCCGAACTGCCCACCGCGCCGACATAATCCGCGTCGTAGACCTTGTGGAAGACGGTCGGCGGCAGCGGAGCGGTGATCAGCACATCGCCGCGGCGCGGTTTGACCGCGATCGGCGCGCCCAGCACCGCCGCCACCGGACCCGACCACGGCCCGGCGGCATTGATCACCACATCGGCGAACCGGTCGCCGCGCGTGGTCCGCACGCCCAGCAGCCGATCGCCGCTGACGATCGAACCGGTGACAGTGCACCGGGTTTCGACGACCGCCCCGCCCGCGGTCGCGGCGGCGAGCAGTGCCGAGGCCGCGCCGACCGGCTGGACCTGCGCGTCGTCGGGGTAATGGACCGCGCCGCTCACCTCGGTGGTGAGCGCCGGCTCGGCCGCCGCGAGCGCGGCCGCGTCGAGATCGGCGCAGTGCACACCGACCGCGCGCTGGCCGTCGGCGAAGGCGGCGAGTGCGGACGCACCCGCGTCGGTGGTCGCAACGACGATGCCGCCCTTGGGTTCCCACTCGACGGCCGCGACCGCCCGGGGCAGCCGTTCGGCGATGCGCGCGAGCGTCTCGGGCCACAGCCGCCGCGACAGTCGCGCCAGCTCCAGCTCCGGACCGGGGCCCTTGTCCGAGACCAGCACGTTGCCCTCGCCGTGCGCCGTGGTCCCGGACGCCACTCCGCCCGCCTCACAGATCCGCACCGACAGGCCCGCCACGGCGAGCCGGTCGGCGAGCGCGCAGCCGATCACGCCGCCGCCGATGATCAGCACATCGGTCCCCCTCATGGACGATGTGCCTGACGTGTCGAATGTCATTGCGCCCGTGTCCCGTTCACCGATCGAGGCACACCCAGCGGGTTGTCGTCGCGCAATTCCGGCGGCAACAGCTCCGGCGGCACCGACTGGAACGCCACCGGACGCAGGAACCGGGCGATCGAGGCGGTGCCCACCGAGGTCGACGCGGGCGCGGTGGTCGCCGGATACGGCCCGCCGTGCTGCTGCGCGTAGGTCACCGACAGGCCGGTGGGCCAGCTGTTCCACAACACCCGGCCCGCCGCGCCCGCCGCCTCGGCGAGCAGGGCGCGGGCGGTACCGTCGGCCTGGTCGCCGAAGACCGAGACCGTCAGCTGCCCGCTCACCGCGCGGGCCAGCTCGAGCAGTTCGGCGGTCTCCCGATAGGTCACCACCAGTGCTGCGGGGCCGAACATCTCGTGTATCAGAGTTTCCGGATCGGTGAGCACGTCCTGGGCGGTGGTGGTCAGCAGCAGGGTGCGCCCCGCCGCGCCGCCGCTCAGGATCCGCACCCGCGGGTGCGTGCGCAATTGTTCGACGGCCCCGACGAATCCGGCCTCGATTGCGGCATTGAGCATCTCACCGGTCGGCTCGGGTGCCGACCCGGCCAGTTCGGCGAGCAGCGGCGACCCGTCCGGGACCGCGATGATCCCCGGCTTGGTGCACAGCTGCCCGGCACTGGCCGACAGCGTGCCGAGCAGCCCGGCGGCGATCTCAGCGGCCCGTGATCTCGCGGCCGCGGAGGTGACGAAAACCGGGTTGACGGAACCCAATTCACCGTAGAAGGGAATCGGCACCGGTCGCGTGGCCGCGATGTCGAACAGTGCGCGCCCGCCTCGGGTGGAGCCGGTGAACGCGGCCGCGGTGACGGCGGGATGGGTCAGTACCCGCACACCCGCGTCGACACCGAACACCAGGCCGAAAGTTCCGCTCGGAGCGTGGTTTTCGGTCAGCGCCTCGGTGACGATCGCGCCGACTGCCCGGGACAGCAATGGATGGCCCGGGCTGGCCTTGACGATGACCGGGCACCCGGCGGCCAGCGCGGCGGCCGTATCGCCACCGGCGACGGAGAAGGCGAAGGGGAAATTGCTCGCCGCGAAATTGACGACCGGGCCGAGCGGAATGTTCATCCGGCGCAGATCCGGGCGCGGCGCACCCATCGGCCACGCGGCGTCGGCGGTGTCGATGCGCACGTCGAGATAGCCGCCGTCGCGGACGGTCTCGGCGAACAGGCGCAGCTGAAACGTGGTGCGCCGCAACTCGCCGGTCAGCCGCGCCTCGGTCAACCGGGTTTCGTTGCGCGCCATGGCGATCAGCTCCGCGCCGCGGGCGTCGAGCCGGTCGGCGAGGTCGGTCAGCACCAGAGCGCGACCGGCCGCACCCAGCGCCGCCCACGCCGGGGCGGCCCCGGCCGCGGCGGCGACCGTGGCGTCGACCTCGGCCGCCGTGGTGTCGGCGATCGATCCGGCTGTCGTGTCGATCATCGTGTTGTCCTCGTTTCCGTATTCGCCTGCTCGCCTGCGGATTACCGGTAACCCTTGGCCAGCACCGCCGTGGTGTCGGCGGTGATCTGGGCGGTCAGCCCGGGGGCGAGCGGAATCCGCGGCGGTCGGCACGCGCCGCCGGGGCGCCCGGCCAGGTCCATCGACAGCTTGATGGCATGGACGAATTCGGTTTTGGAGTCCCAGCGCAGCAGCGGATGCAGTTCCCGGTACAGCGGCAGGGCCTTGTCCAGATCGCGGTTGACCGCCGCGTTGTACAGCTCGACGGTCACCTGCGGAATGGCGTTGGGGTAGCCGGCCACCCAGCCGACCGCGCCCGCGATGCCCAGTTCCAGCACCACGTCGTCGGAACCGATCAGCACGTCGAGTTCCGGTGCCAGTTCCTTGATTTCGTAGAAACGCCGGACATCGCCGGTGAACTCCTTGACGCCGACGATCAGCCCCTCGGCGTGCAGTTCGGCCAGCAGGTCCGGGGTGAGGTCGATGCGGGTGTCGATCGGGTTGTTGTAGGCCACGACGGGTAGACCGACCGCGGCCACCGTCCGATAGTGATCGAGGACGACCTCCCGATTGCCCCGATAGATGTTGGGCGGCAACAGCATGACGCACTGGGCGCCGGCCTCGGCGGCCTGCTCGGCCCATTTACGCGCTTGCAGCGCGCCGTAGGCGGCGATGCCGGGCATGACCGTGAAGCCTGGCGGTGCGGCCTCGATGGCGGTGGTCACCACCCGGGCGCGTTCGGTGTCGTCGAGGGTCTGGTACTCCCCGAGCGAGCCGTTGGGGCTCACGCCGTGGCAGCCGTTGGCCGCCAGCCACCGTACGTGCTCGGCGTAGGCGTCGTAGTCGACCGAGAGATCCTCGGTGAACGGCAGGGTGGTCGCGACGATCACCCCGTGCCAGGGCTTGTTCGCCGGCGACGTGGTGGTTTCGGACATGTGAGCCTCCATCGGGTGAGAGTCCGGGGTGAGCGCCCCGGCCGCTTGTCACCATGTGACGTGTGACATTGCACTGACGGTAAGTGATGGAGTCATGCCCGGTCAACCACTTGCGTGATCCGGATCACCACCCTATGGTGCAATGTCACACATCACAGATGAGGGTGGCGCATGACCGCAGTTGACGACTCCGCGACAGCACGGCAATCCGATCCGAGCCCGACTACCTCGCCGACCGGACTGCGCCGGATCGTGGCCGCGGCCATGGTCGGCGCGGTCGCCGAGTGGTACGAATTCTTCCTCTACGGCACGGCATCCGCGCTGGTCTTCGGGGAGGTGTTCTTTCGCTCCAACGGTAATGCCGTCGACGGGATCATCGCCGCCTTCGCGCTCTACGCCGTCGGGTTCCTGGCCCGGCCCTTCGGTGGAATCCTGTTCGGGCACTTCGGAGATCGCGTCGGACGCAAGGCGCTGTTGCAGCTGAGCCTGGTCGTGGTGGGCATCACCACGTTCCTGATGGGCTGCCTGCCCCCCTTCGCCACGGTCGGCTACTGGGCCCCGGTGCTGCTGGTGACGCTGCGCCTGATCCAGGGCTTCGCGTTCGGCGGCGAATGGGGCGGGGCGGTGCTATTGGTCAGCGAGCACAGCCCCGACCATAGGCGTGGGTTCTGGGCGAGCTGGCCGCAGTCGGGCGTGCCGCTGGGCAATGTCCTGGCGACCGTGGTCATGCTGGTGCTGTCGGCGAATCTGTCCGACGCGCAGTTTCTTTCGTGGGGCTGGCGGATCGGCTTCTGGCTGTCGGCCGTCGTCGTGCTGATCGGCTACTGGGTGCGCTCCAGCGTCGACGACGCACCGATCTTCCGCGAGGCGCAACAGCGGTTGGACGCCGACCGGCGCCACGCGCTCGGCATCGTCGAAGTGCTGCGCCATCACTGGCGACAGGTGCTGATCGGCATCGGCGCGCGCTTCGCCGAGAACATCCTCTACTACCTGGTGGTGACCTTCTCGATCACCTATCTCAAGCTCGCCGTGCACGTGGACACCGCGCCGATCCTGGCGCTGATGCTGGTGGCGCACCTGTTGCACTTCTTCATGATTCCGGCGGCAGGCCTGCTGTCGGATGTGATCGGGCGGCGGCCGGTCTATCTCACCGGGGCCGTGCTCACCGCCGGCTGGGGTTTCCTGGCCTTCCCGATGATGGATACCGGAAACTACGCCGTCATCATCGTGGCCATCACCCTCGGTCTGGCCGTCGAATCCCTCACCTACGCACCGTATTCCGCGCTCATGACCGAGATGTTCCCCACGCATGTGCGATATACGGCCCTGTCGTTCTGCTATCAGGCCGCGCCGATTCTGGCCGGATCGCTGGCCCCGCTGATCGCCATCAGTCTGTTCGACCGCTTCCACAGCTCGGTGCCGATCTCGCTGTATCTGATTGTGGCCGCGGCGATCTCGGTGCTGGCGGTCGGGCTGGCCAAGGAGACCGCGGGCAAGTCGCTGCGGTCGGTCGATGCCGAGGCCGCATGCGCCGACTCCGGGCCGGGTGTCGAGGGCGTGACGGCTATGCAACGTGACATGGCATAGAATGTCGGGAACCGATCGAATCCATCGATCACGGGCACGGGAGCCGACCACGTGAGTATCGACCAGTTCACCCAGGTGGAGAAGGTCAGCCTGCGCGAGAAGGTCTCGCGGGCACTGCGCGCGGCCATCATCGCCGGTGAAATGGAGCCCGGCGTAGTGTATTCCGCACCCACGCTCGGCGCGCGGTTCGGAGTATCGGCCACCCCGGTCCGCGAGGCCATGCAGGATCTGGCCCGGGAGAACCTCATCTCGATTGTGCCCAACAAGGGATTCCGGGTCACCGAGGTGGCCGAGAAAGACCTCGACGACATCACCCGCATCCGGCTGCTGCTGGAACCGCCGGTGGTCCGCGAGGTCACCCCGCTGATTCCCGAATCGGATATACCGCACCTGCGCGCCCTCGCCGAGAAGATCGTCGAAGGTGCCGAAAGCGGAGACCTGGTGGAATACACGGCGGCCGACCAGATCTTCCATCTGACCCTGCTCGGCTACGCCGACAACCCGCGCCTCAACGCCCTGGTCGCCGACCTGCGCGACCACACCCGCCTGTTCGGCCTCGCCTCCCTGGCCCAGAAAGGCGAACTGGTCGACGTCGCCCGCGAGCATCTCACAATCGTCGACCTCCTCGAATCCCGCGATCAGGACGCCGTCGAACACTTCCTGCGCGACCACATCCAGCAGGCCCGCGGCCGCTGGGCGATGCCCCAGGAGTAGCGAACCGGGCTTTCGGCTGCCCGGTCGAAATCAGTTGGCGGGCTTGCCGAACCAGCGGGCGAGGTGGTCGCGCGGAACCACCCACCCTCGAGGATTTCAAACGAGGGTTGCGTGACATCGCCGGAACCGATTTCGGCCACCATTCGCCCGGTTCTCTCCCGCCCAGTCGCTGCTGCTTCCGCATTTCCGCAGGTCCCTGGCATCGGCCGCCTATTGTGCGGCACTCCCGGATCTTGCCGCAAGCGATATATGTCGAAAGGGGAGGGGAGTTCGGGTGGGGTCGTCAGGAGAGGAAGTGCTGTAGTTCCGCCGCGACGAATTGGGGGTTCTCCTCGACGAGCCAGTGCCCTGCGTGTGGCACGTCGACCGCGCGCACGATATTGGTTATGCGCGGTGCGACGGTCGCTCGGATCGCGTCGAGTTGGCCCTGAGCGGTCATGAGGAGGGTCGGGACGGAAGTGGGTATTGCTGCCACGGTGTCGCGAACGTCTTTGTCCAGGGCGCGGTAGAGGTCGAAGCCGCCCGCCAGTTTCTCGGGCCGACTGTATGTTCTTGCGTACTCGTCGATTTCGGTGTCGGTGAAGGGCGATCGGTCCGAGGCGCCGCCGAATGCCGTGCCGCCGAAGGAGACCTGCGGGTAGAACAGGGCCAGGTACTCGCGGACGTGGTCGCCGACGACGGTTTCGGGGACTCGACGCTGGGAGTGGAAGGCGATGTGCCAGCTCAATGAGCGGTAGGTCGGCGCGTCGATCGCGGGCCCGGGTAGCGGTAGGTCTAGGTAGCCGAGGCGCGCGGTGTCGGCGGGGTACTGGGCGGCGTACTCGAAGGCCACCGCGGCGCCGAAGTCGTGCCCGACAACGCGGGCATCCCGCACTCCGAGCCGATCGGCGATGAGGGCGTGCACATACCGGGCCAGGGTGGCCTTGTCGTAGCCGGTCGGTGAGCCGGTGCTGTCGCCCAGTCCGGGGAGGTCGACGGCGTAGACGGTGTGTCCTTCGGCGAGTGCCGGCATGATCGGCCACCAGCCGTACCAGGTCTGCGGCCAACCGTGGATCAGCACCACCGGCGAGCCGCTGCCTCCGGTCACATAGTGCATACGGACACCATCGACGTCGGCGAACTCGTGCCGGAAGGTGCTCTCGAACGCGGGGTCGCCCTGGGTGGCGACAGCGTAGGGGGCGACATCGGAGGCGGCCGGAGCGCAGGCCGCCGCGCCCATCGTGATCAGCAGGGCGAGCGCGGCGACCGCCACCGTGCGAGGCGGCGGGGTGTCTTTGCGGCGTGTCAGGCGCTTCGCAGTGCTGGCGTTCATCGGGACTCCTTCGGTCGGGGCGCGCCCAGTCTCGCCGCGGCCATCCGGATCTGGCACGCAAACTTGCGGTTCCGGCAAGATGGCCTCGTGGACCGCGAAATCGACGATGTGCTCGACGCAGTGGGACCGAGACTGCGTGCGCTGCGCCGCGCCCGCGGGATCACCCTCGCCGACCTCGCGACGCGGACCGGGGTGTCGGAGAGCACGCTGTCCCGGTTGGAGAGTGGGCAGCGCCGCGCCACCCTGGAGTTGCTGTTGCCGCTGGCCCGCACCTACGACGTTCCCCTGGACGACCTCGTCGGCGCCCCGCGCACCGGTGATCCGCGGATCCACCTCAAGCCGATCCGGCGGTCCGGGATGACCTTCGTGCCGCTGTCCCGGCGACCGGGTGGCATACAGGCGTTCAAAATGGTCATCCCCGCCCAGACGGAACCGCTCGACCCGACACCGCAGAAGCACGACGGCTTCGAATGGTTGTACGTGCTCAACGGTCGCCTCCGGCTGGTGGTCGGCGAACGCGACCTGACACTGCCGCCCGGTGAAGCCGCAGAGTTCGACACCTCGTTGCCGCACTGGCTGGGCAGCGCCGACGGCGGAACGGTCGAACTACTCATCCTGTTCGGCCTCCAAGGGATGCGCGCGCATGTGCGTGCCGACCAGCACGAGAACCGTTGACCGCCAACGGATCTTCTCGAGCCAATGGAGGACGTTCAGGTCCGCTGTGCGGAACGCGGCCATGCCGCCGTCGGTGGCATCGCGCCGTCCGCGGTCGGGGTCGCGATGTACGAGGGTGAGGATCTCGGATATCGACGCCATGGGATTGCTTCCCGGTGTTCGCGGTCGGCGCGGAGGCATCCGTGGATAGCCGTGCCCGCAACCGTCGAATAGCTGGATGTCCGCTCGTCACGGGCGATAGGCTGGGCACCGTCGAAAGGTGAGTTGATCATGTCCGGTGCTCACAGCAATACCGAGAGGATTGCGCGCGGCTGATGATCGACGACGCCGCGAACCGTACCCGCCGTGACGTGAGCATGACGGTAGCGGAGGAGTTGCGTGCCGTCGGAACCTCGTCGCGCAGCATAGGCCGCGGCGGCAATGTGCTGCCCGAGTTGACCAGCTTCGTCAACAGGCGCGCCGAGCTGACCGAGCTCAAGAACCTGCTGACCGTGTCGAGGCTGGTGACGCTGGCCGGAATGGGCGGCGTGGGCAAGACCCGGCTGGCGCTGCAGGCGGCCTCGGCTGTTCGATGCGACTTCGCCGATGGAGTCTGGGCGATCGATCTGGCCGACGTGCGTGATCCGTCGCTGGTGGCTCCCATCGTCGCCGCCTCGCTCGGCGTGCGGGTCGATTCGGCCCGGCCGGTCCACGACACTCTGGTCGAGTTTCTGCGATCCCGTGAAACCCTGCTCGTCGTGGACAACTGCGAGCAGGTTGCCGAGTCGATGGCGAGCCTGGCCCAGACGTTGTTGTCAGGGTGTCCGGGAGTGCGGATCCTGGTCACCAGCCGCGAGCCGCTGGACATCAGCGGAGAAGCGGTGCGGCGGCTGTCACCGCTGAGCGTTCCTGCCGCCGGCCGCGAGCCGACGCTGCGAGAGCTGCGCAAATACGATGCGGTGGTGCTGTTCGGCGATCGCGCCGCGGCGGTCGTGCCCGGATTCGCGCTGACCGAGGAGAACAAGGCCGCGGTGGTCGGGATCTGTTCCCGGCTGGACGGGTTGCCACTGGCGATCGAACTCGCGGCGGCCCGGATGCGCACCATGTCGCCGGACCAGATTCTGCAGCGGCTCACCGACCGGTTCGCGCTGCTCACCCGGGGCCACCGCACCGCGCCGACCCGGCAGCAGACCCTGCGGTGGTGCATCGGCTGGAGCTATCAGCTGTGCACTCCGGCCGAGCAGCGGCTGTGGGCCCGGTTGTCGGTGTTCGCCGGTGGTTTCGAACTCGACGCCGCCGAGGCGGTGTGCGGTGCCGATACCGAGGCGGCAGAGCTGCTCGATGTGCTGTCCTGGCTGGTGGACAAATCGGTTGTGATCAGGGAAGAACCCGCGGGTGCGGTCCGCTTCCGGATGCTCGACACCGTACGGGCCTACGGGCAGGACAAGCTGCGGGAGGCCGGCGCGGACGAGGATCTGCGGCGGCGGCACCGGGACTGGTACCGACGGCTGGTGCTCGATGCCGAGGCCGACTTGATCAGCGACCGGCAACTCGACTGGATGGCCCGGCTCGACCGCGAGCAGGGGAACATCCGTGCGGTGCTCGAATTCTGCATGTCCGACCAGACCGAGCAGTCAGCCGAAGCGGGGCTGCGCATCACCGCCGCCTCCTTCGTGTTCTGGAGTTTCCGTGGCTTGTTCGGTGAAGGCCGCCGCTGGCTCGATCGCGCCCTGGCCCATCCCTGCGCACGTTCGACAACCGACCGGGTCCGGGCGCTGCACGCCAGCGTCTTCATGGCCACGCGGCAATGGGACCTCGAGACGGCAGCCACCCTGCTCGCGCAGGGGCGTGCGCTCGCCGAGCGCGATCCCACGCCCATGAACCAGGCACTGATCGCCTTCGCGGAGGGTGATCTGGCTCTCTATCTCGAGGAGCCCGCGCGCGCGGTGTCGTGTATCGATCGAGCCATCGGGGTGCTGAGCTCCGACCCGCGAGGATGTCTGCACGTTGTCGCGCTGCTGTTGCTCGGTGTGGCGCACGCGCAGCAGGGCGACTCCAGGCGGGCGGCCGAGTGCCATCAGCGGATCCTGTCCATTACCGAGGCGTGCGGCGAGTCGTTGTTCCGGTCGACCGTTCTGGGGATGACCGGGATCGCGGCGTGGCAGCAGGGTGAGGGCGCCCGCGCAGAGGATTTGCTGCGGGAATCGCTGCGGCTCAACCAGTGCATGCGCAGCCTGCTCGTCGCGGCGCTCGATCTCGAAGTGCTGGCGTGGCTCGCGGCCGGCACCGACGACCAGCGATCCGCCGTGCTGATGGGCGCCGCGGCAAACATGATGCAGACCGCCCCCGGCGTGGCGATCTACTTCCCGCAGATGGTCGAGGCCCACCTCGACTGCGAGCGTGTCGTGCGCCGCGCGCTCGGTGAAACGCGCTTCGATGCGGCGTGGCGACGCGGCCAGGCAATGAGAATCAACGCCGTGGTCGCCTACGCGCTGAACGAAGAACAATCGACCGGCACCCCGTCGGCCGGCGGGACGACATTGACCAAACGCGAACGCCAGGTGGCGGACCTGGTCGCCGAAGGGCTCACCAACAAGCAGATAGCATCCCGCCTGGTGATCTCCCAGCGCACCGCAGATGCCCACGTCGAGCACATCCTGACCAAGCTCGGGTTCACCTCTCGCGCTCAGATCGCGGCGTGGATCGTGGACGCGGCCCGGCGCGAGAGCTGATCGCGTGCCCGCTGCTAGTGCCGGCGGGCCCGGTCGGGCGAGATGATCTGAGCTCGTTGATCTTTGGAGCGCTCGCACTGGCTGGTTCGGTCAGCGCGGTATGCGGTGCGGGTTCAGGTGGGCGGTGCGAGCAAACCCGCGACCAGGGCGCGCAGACCCTGCTCGTAGGTGTCCCTGGCGGCGAGTTCCACGTAACGTGCGCCCAGTGCGGCCAAGCGCGGCAGGGTTTCCGGGTCCAATTCGGCGAACACCTTGTCGCGGAAGGTGATCCGGTCCGTGTCACGGCTGGCTGTGGAGGCGCGGACGATCAGGTTCCCCGCGGTGTAGTACCAGATCGTTCGATAGGCGTATACCGCGTCGTCGGCGCTGAGGCCGCAGGTCATGGCGGCGTCGACGATCGTCTCGCTGTACCAGAGCGCTGCGGGGGCGAAGAACTCGTCGCCGGTGAGGACCTCGACGATCCAGGGCACCTCGGCCAGGGTGGCGTGCATGGCCAGCGCTGTGACCACGACGCGGTCCCGCGGGTCGACGGGGAGTTCGGGGCGGCGCATTCCTGCGGCGATGTCCTCGAGGACAAGCAGGAGTAGTTCCTGCTTGTCGCGTACGTGCCGGTATACGGCCATCGGGGTCGCGCCCAGTTCGGTCGCAAGGCGGCGCATGGTCAGCGTCTCGACGCCCTGCGCCTCGACGAGGTCGCGTGCCGCGGACACGATCTGAGCGCGCGACAGGCGGGAGGGGCGTCCGGTGCGGGTGCTCACTCGATCATCTTGGCACGAGGGTATCGACATGTAGAGGATGCGTCGGGTACTTTGTGTACGTGTATACAAAGTGCTCGGATCTGCTGCGCCGGGTGCGATCGCCATGGCACGGTTCATGACTGGCGTTCGGGAAGGCCTCGCTGGCAGGTGGATTGGCTATCCCGGCCACCGCGCCCTGCTGAGCACACTGATTCCAACTGCCGACTCCCCGCGGCGGACCGACTCGAAAGAAGGGAAACACCAATGGAATCCGACGTCGTCAACTTGTTCGAGCGCGGCGTGCGACTACTCGCCGACGGGCGACTGCTGACCGAGCAACGCCGCATGCAGGGCGATATGGACGGCTGGACGGTAGCCATGTTCCACGCCGAGACCGATGCGGATGTCCATGGCGACCTGTGGGAGATGCATCCCGCAGGCGACGAACTGGTGAGCGTGCTGACCGGCGGCATCCGAATGTATCTCCGGCCCGAGACCGTCGGCGCGACAGAGGATCTCGTCCGTTTGACAGCCGGCCGTGCCTACGTCGTACCGCGCGGCCGTTGGCACCGTCTGGAACTCGACGAGCCGAGCGACCTGATGTCGATCGGTCCGCGCCGCGGTACCCAACTGGAGCGCTGCGCGGTGTGACGACTCATAGCGCGTTCGCCGGCGGGTGCCGCTGCCGGCAGAGCTGCTGTTGCCGAAGTTCACCGCACGCAAGCAGGCTGGCGGCATCGCGCCGACCGCAGCGGGTGGGACGGCGGGCCGGGCCGTTCATCTCACGACCCGAACCAGCGCCTGCGGCGGTCTGCTGCGAACTCCGCTTTCTCCCTGGCGAATTCGACGGATGGTCCGAGGAACGGAGCCACCGGGGCCGGGCCGGAGAGGAAGTCCGCTTCCACCTTTCCGACGAGGCCGCCGCCGAACTCGATGTGGCATGTGCCCTGTCCCAGGTATCTGCCCTCGTGCGGGCTGTCGTGCAGGTGGGCGATGATGTCCGCCGCGACGGTCCGTGCCGCCGTCTCGGCGAACACGCCCGCCCGGGGGACGGGAGCGTCCGCACAGTCGCCCAGCGCGTACACCCCCGGGTACGGGGTCGCAAGGGTGGCCGCGTCGACATGGATCCAGCCGTCCAACCCGCCCTCCGTCAGTCCGGAGGCCTGCACGACATCCGGAACCCGGTGGCGGGGGACCCCGACGAACAGGTCATAGGCGAGGTCGCCACCGCGCGTCGACGCGGTGTGCGTGGCCGGATCCAGGGCGCGCACCCGCGTTCCGGTCGTGTACTCGATGTCGCGGTCCGCGAGTGCGCCGACGATCGCGGTGTTGGAGCTGGGGGACACCGGGATGGGGGAGTCCATCGGGGTGAGCATTCGCATGCGGGTCGCACCGCGCAGGTTGCGTCGCACGAGTTCCTCGTGGAGCAGCAATGCACCTTCGTACGGTGCCGGTGGGCACTTGAACGGGACGCTGAGGATCGACAGCAGGACGGTGCCGCCGGTGAAGGCGTCGAGGCGTTCACGCAGCCGGTGAACTCCCTCGAGCGAGTAGTACTCGTGACCGTCCTCGACGAATCCGGGGGTGGCGCCGCAGTCGTACTCCGCACCCAGCGCGACGACGAGCGTGTCCGGCGCGTACCCGCCACGGTCGGTGGTGACCTTTCGGTTGGCGGGATCGATCGCGGTGACCGTTTCGCGCCGGAACTCCACGGCCGGAAGGTCGAGAGTGTCGTACGGAATCCGGACGTCGTCGAGAGTGCGGCCCCGGAACAGCACGTCCAACTTGGAGAAACCGAATACGAATCCGTCGGCGCGGTCGAGGAGTGTCACCCGGACCTCGTCCGGCACGGACCAGGACAGGCTGGCGGCGAGTTCGAGCCCACCGAATCCCGCACCCAGGATCAGAACGGTGTGCATCGTTCGAGTATGCGCCTGAGGGTTCGCGGTGGACAGGACCTGCCGAAGGCACAATTTCGTGGGGCGGTAGCTCTATCCGCAGGGGTACGGGTGTTGCCGTCGTAGCAGGTGCGGTTTCCGCGCTGGTTGCAGTTCTGGCTCCAAGTGCCGATCTGTTTGCCGAGTTGATACCACCAGGTTCCTTGGTCGGATCCGAAGGGGTTTGCCGCCGCCTCCGTAGGCCCCGCCGAACAAGATGTTGATTCCGCCGTGGACGCCGTTGCCCAAGCCTTGTATGCCGAAGGTGGAACGGTTCTGGGGTGGCGGTCGGGTGGGTTGTCATGTTGTGGTCGTGAGTTGGGTCGCCAATAGGGCGGCCTCGCGTCTCGAGGCTGCGGCGACGCGCTTTTCGCCTTCGATGCGGGATCGGATGGCGGCGACCGAGTGGTGGTCGGGGAGGCGTGGGCTGGGGAGGTATCGTCGGCCGGTCTGGGCGAGATGCCATGCGAGGAACATGAAAGTTGTTGTGGTGGTTATGATTTCGGTGAGCATGGCGTCCTCTCGTGGCTAGCCGGGGTAGGTGCGGGGGATGTCGCGGAGGACGATGCGGATCGCGCGTAGGACCGCAGTGATGGGCTGGAGGCTCTCCGACTGCGGGTATCTGAACCAGTGGGGCTCGGGTCCGTTGGGCGGGAGCGTGGAGGGGAGGGTGATTTGCTTTCCCGGCGGCAGGAACTCGCACTGCGCGCGGCGGCGGAGATCGGCGGCGCAGCCGGTCATGTCGAGGGGGCTCGGGGCGGCCAGGAGGATCAGGTCGCCGGTGCCGGTGCCCTCGTCCAGGATCGGCGTGACCTTCTTGCTCCAGAACAGTTCATCGTCGATCAGCGCGGCCAGGCCGCTCGGCGCATTGATCGCGCTGACATCGCTGGTGGACAGCGTGATTCGGGTGCCCGATATCCGACAGGGCAGACCGTAGAGCTCCCGGTACAGCCACATCCGCCGTTCGACCGGACTCTCACCGGTCATGCGCTGCACCGGCATGGTGAATTCCTTCCCGTGTCAGGTACTTTCGGGCGCTCTCCGCGCGCGGGCACGGCGGCTCGCAGTTGGCGTGGATCGCGCTGATGCCTTCGGCCCGCGCCCGGGTGATGGGGTGAATCGAACCGTTCAGGCAGTCGTCGTCGACCCAGGATCTCGTGTGCTCGGGCTCCTTGCTCGGTTGCTGGGTTGTCATGCGTCAAGTGCATCGAGGCGACGAGGACGTGGGAAGTGAAAAGCGGGAATCCGGATTTTCTCACTGTTTCACCAGGATTCGACCCTCAGATCGTGAGATGATTTTCCCGCTTCGGGAATCATCGTCGTCTCGGAGCGGGAAACATGATGACCCGAGAACGGGAAATTCCATGTCCGAAAGCGAAAGCACTCTCACCCGCCGCCAGCTCGGCCGGTACCTGAAGTCGGCCCGTGAGGAGGCCGGGTTTACCTTGGAACAGGCTGGCAGACAGATGGACTGGAGCAAGAGCAAGCTCCAGCGACACGAGGCCGGAGAGGTCGCGAAGATCCGCCGTCCCGATCTGGACCTCCTGATCCGGCTGTACCAGATAGACGATCGCCAGGCCGCGCACCTGAGGGGTCTCGCGGAAACCGCTGCCGGGAAATCATGGTGGCACGAGTTCAGCCGCGTTCTTCCGGAGGACTTCCGCATCTACGTGGATATGGAATCCGCTGCCACGATGCTGACGACCTACCAGCCCGACCTCATCCCCGGACTCCTCCAGACGCGTCCCTACGCACGCGTACTGGCCTACACCGCTAACCCGGAGGACGGAGAAGCCGCTCTCGCAGGGCGATTGGAGTTGAAGGCGAGGCGGCAGCGCCTCCTCACCCACAACCTCAAGAAGCCTCAGCTGAACATGGTGCTCGGAGAAACTGCGTTGCGCAGAGTGATCGGCGGGCCGAAGATAATGGCAGACCAACTCAAACGTCTCGCCGAGGCAAGTACTTTGCCGAATGTGACCCTCCGCATCCTTCCGTTCTCCGCCGGGATGCCGACCGGTGATCAGACCGGACCATTCGTGATCATCGATTTCGGACCGGATGGACGTGGCCAGCCCATCGCGCCGACCACGATCTACAGCGAGGGCTACTCGAGCGACATGTACTCGGAGAAGCACGATGTCGTCGACCGCTACATCGAGGCGTACAGAGTCCTCCAGCGGGCTGCGCTGGATGAGTCGAGCAGCAGAGATCTGGTGCGCGAGATAGCAAGGGAGTACAACGCGTGAACTACGAACTCAACGGTGCACGTTGGTTCAAGAGCAGCAGAAGCGGCGGCAGTAAGGAATGCGTCGAGGCCGCGTTCCTGGTCGGGGGCCGGGTCGGTGTCCGTGACTCCAAGAATCCCGCCGGGCCGGCGCATGTCTTCACCGCCGGTCAGTGGGATGCGTTCGTGGGCGCGGTCACGGCGGGGAAGTTCGATCTGTCCCGCGTTTGATCGATCGGAAGCGCGCCGAAATGCGCATGGGGCCCGGTCATTTCGACCGGGCCCTGACGTGGTGACCGCTTACCTGTGGCGTCCGCAGGCCTGGTGGTAGTCGATCACGGCCTGGCGGGCGGCCTTCAGGTCCTGCGCCTCCTGCGGGTTGGCCTGCCGCCACGCCTGCCGTTCGGCGCGGCGCTGGTCCTTGGGCAGGGTCTTCACCTTGGCGATCTCGGCGGCCACATCCGGGTGCTGCGCCAGGTAGGCGGCCACCTTGGGGGCGGCGTCCGCGCGGGCCGCGGCGGCGGCCTGCGGGCTGCACTGCGGCGTGTCGGCGGAGGCGGTACCCGGCACGGCCAGGGCGATGGCGGCCGCTCCGGCGGCGCCGACCAGGGCCGCGGCAAGGGTGCGTTTCATTCTCACTCCAGGTTCGTGGGTTGTGGTCCCCACCGAATCTGCCCGCGAAAACTGAAGGCGGCCTGAATCGGACGGCCATCTTCAGGTGATCTTCAGCCATACTCCGGCAACCTCGGCAACCCCGGTGATCACGGGCGAGCCGGGGGTGCGCTGCGGGGCAGGCGGAGGACGAAGACGGCTCCGGTCGTGCCGGGGGCGGGGTCGGCACAGGTCAGATCGCCGCCGTGCGCCCGGGCCAGGCCGCGCGCGATGGCCAGGCCCAGACCCGAACCGTCCGGGCGGTGATGGCGGGCATGGTCGAGACGGACCAGGCGGTCGAAGATACGCTCGCGATCCCCGGCCGGAATGCCGGGGCCGCTGTCGGAGACGACAACGTCGACGGCATCGGCATACGCGCGCAGCTCGACGGTGACGCCGCCGTCGTCCTTCATGGCCTGGCAGGCATTGCTGCACAGGTTGGTGAGGATCTGGGTGATGCGCTCGGGATCGGCGGGCACCGTGGCCGCCTCGCCGGTGAGCCGGAATTCGGTGTGCGGGTGCAGCATTCGCATGCGGTCGAGATGCGTGGCGGTCAGCTCGTACAGGTCCACCGGTTCGAGCCGGAGCTGCAGGCCGGCGTCGATGCGGGCCAGGTCCAGCAGGTCGTCGACCAGGCGGCCCGCGCGCTGGGTCTCGCGGACCAGGAGCAGCAGCATGCGCTGGCGGTCCTCGGGATCGGTGTCCGCGGGTTGCTGGAACACCGCTTCGGCCAGCGAGCGCACGCCGGTGATAGGGGTGCGCAGTTCGTGGGCGGCGTCGCCGACGAACACCCGGATGCGCTGTTCGGAGGCGCGGGCGCGGGCCTCGGCGGCGGCGGTATCGCGCAGCGCGCCCTCCAGGGCATCGAGCATCTCGTCGAAAGCGGCTGCGGTGCGGCCCAATTCGGTGTCGGTGCGGGAGGGCTCGAGGCGGCGGCCGAGGTGGCCGTGCGCGATATCGCGGGCCAGCCGGGTCATGGCGTCCAGGGGCGCGAGCGCACGGCGCACCCCGAGCCAGAGTGCGAGCGAGATCACCGCGATGGCCCCGGTGGTGGCCAGGGCCAGCAGCAGTCCCAGCCGCGACTGCACCCGGGCGATCAGCGGCGTGTCCACCTGCAGGGTGAGCCGGCTGTCGTTGAGCGTCCCGGGCCCGGTGAGTTTGATGAGGCGGGTCTTGGTGGTGCTGTCCTCGGCCAGCCGGTGGTCGAGGCTGCCGAAGGTGCGGCCGTCGGGCAGCACCAGCCGGACCCGCACCGAATGCGTGTCCACCCGGGTGATCAGGTTCTCCGGCGAAACCCCTTCCTGCGCAAGCTGTCTGGCCAGCTGGGCGCGGTCGGTGAGCACGGTGTTCTCGCTGCGGGTCACCACCACCCCGAACAGCGCGTGCACGCTCAGCGCGACCAGCACCAGGACGATGCCGGAAACCAGTGCGGCCGTGAGGGTTACGCGGCCGCGCAGCGAGACCGTCCTCACCGCGGCACCCGCAGGGTGTAGCCGAGGCCGCGCACGGTGTGCACCACCCGCTCACCGTGTTCCTCGAGTTTGCGGCGCAGCGCGCTCACGTGCACCTCGACCAGGTTGGGGTCGTAGTCCTCGTATCCCCACACGGCCGTGAGGATCTGGGTCTTGGTGAGCACCCGGTCCCGCTGCGCGGCCAGGTAGGCCAGGAGCTTGAATTCGGTGGCGGTCAGGGTGAGCTCGTGCCCGGCTCGCCGCGCGCCGCCGGCGTCCACGTCCACCTCGAGGTCGCCGATCACGATGCGGCTCTGAAGTTTTCCCATCCGCCGCAGCAGCGCGTCCACTCGCGCCACCAGTTCGACGAGGTCGAAGGGTTTCACCACGTAGTCGTCGGAGCCGGCGCGCAGTCCACGCACCCGGTCCTCGACGCCGTCGCGGGCGGTGAGCATGACCACCCCCGCCGCCGAGCGGGCCCGCACCGATTCCAGCAGGGCGAAACCGTCGCGGCCGGGCAGCATCACATCGAGGACCACGACATCGGGCCGGAACTGGGCCAGGTCCTGTTCCAGCAAGCCGCCGTCCGCACGGGTGAGCACCTCGTGCCCGGCGGCGGACAGTCCGGCTCCTACCGCGGCCCGAATGGCCTCGGCGTCTTCGATGACAAGAATGCGTCCCGGTTGCACCCGGCAATTCTCAGGCCTGCGCCTGTGAATCCGCTGCGAACCGGGACGCCTCCCTGGTTCTAGTGCGGGACAGCCACGGCGGTGATGAACTCGGCCAGCTGCTTGTCGGTGATGTTCTTGGCGAGGTCGGACTCACAGATCATGCCGACCAATTGATTGCCCTTGCGCATGTCGAGCACCGGCATGCGCTTGATCTGGTTCTGCTCCATGACGTCCAGGACGGTACTCATATCCGTGTCGACATCGACCGACCAGACGCGGCCCTGGGCCAGATCGCCGGCTCGGACCCGGCTGGGGTCGTGCCCCATGGCGACGCAGTGCACGACGATGTCACGGTCGGTGAGCATGCCGATGAGCGTGTCGCCCTCACAGATGGGGAGCGCGCCGACGTCCATGTTGCGCATCAGCTGAGCGGCGCGATCCAGGGTTTCATCAGCGGGGATGCATTCCGCACTCCGGTGCATGATGTCGCGAGCCTTCACTGCAACCTCCTGTCTCGGGATGGGTGTGCCAGGAGACATCGTGACCCCGATCACACCGGAAGGTCAATGCGCACGTTTCTGAAGCGACCCGTGACCCGCCGCAACCGGCCGGTTCCCGGCACGCTCAGCCACACCACGAACGCCAGCAGACCGTCCAGAATCAGCGCCAGCGCGGCCACCAGGATCGCGCCCACGAGCACCTTGTCGTAGCGGTAGAGGCTGATGCCGTCGAAGATGTAGCGGCCCAGCCCGCCCAGGTTCACGTACGCGGCGATGGTCGCGGTCGCCACCACCTGCAGGGTGGCCGCGCGCAGGCCGCTGAGCAGTACCGGCATGGCATTGGGCAGCTCGACCCGCAGCAGCACCCGGGCTTCGCTCATGCCCACGGCCCGCGAGGCGTCGACCACGATCGGGTCCACATTCGCGATGCCCGCGTACGCGCCCGCCAGCAGCGGCGGAATGCCGACGGTGAGCAGCGCCAGCAGCGGCGGGGTCAGGCCCAGACCCATGAGCAGCACCACGAAGGTCAGCACGCCCAGGGTCGGCAAAGCGCGCATGGAGTTGGCGAAGCCGACGATGAGCGCCGACCCGCGGCGGGTGTGCCCGATCAGCAGCCCGATCGGCACCGCGATCACCGCCGACAGGCCCACGGCCAGGAGGCTGTACCAGAGGTGTTCGAGAATGCGGCGTCCGATGCCGGCCGGGCCGGACCAGTTCGCGCCGTCGGTGAGGAAGCGCCAGGCATCCAGGAAGAGGTTCATGCTGACTCCATTCGGCATGGGCGGGGAAGCTGCGTGGTTACACGAGCTGCCTCCTCCGCGGCCTGACCGCTCATGCCGCACGCCCTTTCAGCCACGGCGTCGCCACCCGGCCGAGCAGATACAGCAGGCGGTCCACGATCAGGGCCAGCCCCAGCACCACGATGATGCCCGCGACGATCTCGTCCGGATAGTCGCGCTGATAGCCCTGGGTGAACAGCTTGCCGAGCCCGCCGACGCCGATCAGCGCGCCGACGGTCACCATCGAGATATTGGTGACGGCCACAACCCGCAGGTTGGCCATGAAAACCGGTAGGGCGAGCGGGAAGTCGACGGTGAGCACCCGCCGCCAGCGCGGATAGCCGATGGCGTCGGCGGCGTCGAGGGTGTCGGCGGGCACCGAATCCAGGGCGGTGGGGACCGCCGTGATGAGCAGCGCCACCGAGTAGATGGTCAGCGCGATAACCACATTCAGCGGATCGATGACGCCGAGGCCCAGCAGCGGCGGCAGAATGACGAACAGCGCCAGCGACGGAATCGTGTACGCGACACTGGCCGCCGTGGTGGTGATCCGCCGCAGCCAGCGCGCCCGATGCGCCAGCGCGCCCGCCGGGATCGCGATCACCAGGCCCAGCAGCAGCGGCAGCAGGGCCAGATACAGATGGGTGCGGGCGTATCCGGTGATCTCGTCGAAATTGTCGATCAGGTACCTCACCGGGGCTCCTCGAAGAAGACCCGATTGCGTTCGGCCTCCTCGGCGGTGCGCTGCCGGTGCAGCTGCTCCAGCACGTCGCGCGCGTAGATCGCGCCCACCACCGCCCCGGAATCATCCACCGCCACACCGATTTCCGACGGCGAGGAGATGGCGGAGTCGAGCGCTTGGCGCAGATCGCCGTCCTGTGGGAAGAGCGAGCCGCCCGCGGCCATGCTGTCGGTCAGCGCGTGCCCGGCGCGCACGCCCTCCACGCCGGTGGTGTCGATCCAGCCCATGGGCCGCTTGGCCCGGTCGATGACCAGCCGCCATTCGCCCAGCGCCAGCCGGATGCCGGGCACCTCCTCCGGCGTGACCGTCGAGAGTCCGTGCAGCGGAACGGTATCGGCGGTCCGGAAGGACAGCTCCCGGTAGCCGCGGTCGCGGCCCACGAAGCCGGCCACGAAATCGGTGGCGGGCTGGGCGAGTACGGTCCGCGGCACATCGTGCTGCTGGAGGTAGCCGCCGGGGCCGAAGACGGCGATGTGGTCGCCGAGCTTGATGGCCTCGTCGATGTCGTGGGTGACGAAGACGATGGTCTTGTGCAGTTCGGCCTGCAGCCGCAACATCTCGTTCTGGAGTTCGGTGCGCACCACCGGGTCGACGGCGCTGAACGGTTCGTCCATCAGCAGGATCGGCGGGTCTGCGGCCAGCGCCCGGGCCACGCCCACGCGCTGCTGCTGGCCACCCGACAGCTGTGCCGGATAGCGTTGCGCCAGGCCGCGATCCAGCCCGACCCGGTCCATCACCTCGAGCGCCGCCCGGCGGGCCGCGCGACGGGACTGCCCGCGCATCACCGGCACGGTGGCCACATTGTCGACCACGGTGCGGTGCGGCAGCAGGCCCGCGTTCTGGATCACGTAGCCGATGCCGAGCCGCAGCTCGACCGGATTGCTGCGCGAGATGTCCTGCCCGCCAACGGTGATGGTGCCCGTGGTGGGGCCGATCATGCGGTTGATCATGCGCATGGAGGTGGTCTTGCCGCAGCCGGACGGCCCGACGAACACGGTGAACGACCCGGATTCGATGCGCAGGTCGAGGTCGTGGACGGCGGTGGTGCCGTCCGGATACGTCTTGCTGACGCCGGTGAATTCGATGGCGGACACCGTGTTCGGCCCTCCCTAGACGATCGGCTTGTCGAGCCCCTGCGCGGCCACCCACTGCTTGGCGGCGGCGGCCGGTTCGGTCTTGCTGCTGCCGGAGACGGCGGTATTGAGCGAGATGAGTTCGGCGGTGGTCAGTTTCGCCGACACCGCGTCGAGCACCTTGGTCAGCTTGTCGCTCTTCTTGGCGGTGTTGTAGAGCGGCGCCACGTTCTGCGGCGGGAAGTTGTGCTTCGGGTCGGTCAGCACCACCAGGTTGTTGGCGGCGATAGCGGGGGAGGTGGTGAAGATGTCGGCCGCGGTGACCTGGCCCTCGGTCAGCGCCTTCACGGTGGCGGGGCCGCCGCCGTCGGCGATCGGCACGAAGTTCGCGGCCGCGATGTCCAGGCCGTAGTTCTTCTTCAGGCCGGGCAGGCCGCCGGGCCGCTCGGAGAACTCCGCGGGCGCGGCCAGTTTCACCTCGGCCGAGTGCGCCGCCAGGTCGGCGATGCTCGTCAGGCTCCACTTCTCGGCCGTGGCCTTGGTGACCACGACGGCGTCGGAGTCCTCACCGGGCGCGGGGGTGCCGATGGCGAGCTGATCGCCGAGCGCCTTGGCCAGTGCCGCGTTCACCTCGTCCGGGGTGGTGGCGGTGCTCGACTTGTCCAGGTACTGCAGCAGATTGCCGGTGTAGTCCGGGATGAGGGTGATGGCGCATTGCTTCAGCGCGGGCACGTAGGCTTCGCGGCTGCCGATATTGAGCTTGGTCTCGATGCCGAAACCATTGGCGCGCAACGCTTCCGCGTAGACATCGGCCACCGTCTCGGATTCCGGGAAGTTGGCCGAGCCGACAGTCACCTTGTTGGCGTCGCTGCCGCAGTCGCCGCCACCGCCGAGCGGATTGGACTTGGAGCCGCCACAGGCGGACAGCGCCATGGCCGCGGCCAGCGCCACCGACGCGGCCAGAATTCGGAGTACGGTCCGGGCGGTGCGCCTGCCGTCGGCGCGGGTGGTGATGAGCGAGTGCACTGTCGTCCTTCCGAGCGGGGTGCCTGCGCGGGCGGGGCGGATTCCACCCCTGAAACAGACTCAACTGTCCATATTGCCCGGCTGTTCCTGCGAACGTTGCCTACCTGTGGTCGGTTTCGTGCATTTGGCGGATACGGTCGAGCCATCCTGCCGGGTCGTTTCCAGCGGCGGAACGTCTCGGCTCGAGCTGCGCGGAACTCCGCGGTGCGCTCATGCGCGGGTCGGTTTCGCGCGGGGGAGGGGTGGGGCGGCAGACTGTTGCGCGTGTCCGGCACAGACTCCTCCGCACCGCGCGCCCTCGGCCGTCGCGTCCGCTCGCTCCGCCTCGCGCGGCGGCCCCGCCTCGGGTCGGCGCTGCTGGTCGTCGCGGTCGCCGCGGCCGCGGTGGCCTGCGGCAGCTCGGGCACCGGACCGGTATTGACAGTGGGAGCGGGGAATTCGGTGGAATCGATGATGATCGCCGAGATCTACGCGGGCGCGCTGGCCCGCACCGGACTGCGCACCCGGGTCGAGGATCGGATCGGACAGCGCACGGATCTGCTCGCGGCTCTCGACGCCGACCGAATCGCGCTGTTCGGCGATGTCAGCGGAGATCTGCTGACCGCTCTGGACTCCACCGCGACCGCCACCAAACCGGACGAGGTGAATCCGGCTCTGTCCAAGGCGCTTCCGGAGGGCGTCGTCGACTCCGATGCCGCCGACGGCACCGACCTGCGCCCCACCGTGGTCGCCGCCGCCCGCCTCGACGGCCTGCCATCCTCGCTGAAGGACCTGGGCGCGCGCTGCGCCGAGCTCATCATCGGTATCGACACCGGTTCGCCGCTGGACGCCCTGCGCGCCCCGCTCGACCCGCAACGCGACGTCCTGGACCCGCTGCGCACGGTCTACCACTGCGCGATCACCCACCCGGTCACCTTCGACACCGACGCCGACCTGCGAAAAGCCCTCTCCGACGGGGAAATCCAGCTGGCCGTCCTACCCGGCCCGCCCGCCTTCCTCCCCGACGGCGGCGCCGGCCTCGCCCCACTCGCCGACCCCGACTACGCGTTCCGCGCCGCCATGGTCCTCCCGGTCATGCGCAAATCCGCCCTGACCGACCAGCAACTCCGCAAACTCAACTATGTCGCCGGCGAACTCACCACCACCGACCTGGCCGACATGATCCACCAGGTCCGCGACCAGGGCGCCGTCCCCGCAGCCGTCGCCCGGGTCTGGCTCGACGCGCACGCTCTGTGACCCCCGTCCGGTCGTGAATCCGTAACACCTCGGCGTCCCCTGCGTCGCAACCGGTTTCGCTCGCCTACCGTGGATGGATCGGGGCAGCTTCCCACGGCGGTACGGAACCGGATACGACTGTGAACCCACCAGGCGGCGGGCATCTGGGCGATTGGCCCTGGCCTACGGGAACTTTCATGGAACGGCTGTGCGCGCGCAGCCGCCAGGACCTGCTCCAGCTCGGCGTGCAGACCTACTGCCCGCCGGGCACCGTGCTCATGCGCCAGGGCGAACCCGGCACCACGGTGTACCTGCTGCGCTCGCGGGATCGCACACTGTCGGCGTGCGTGAAGATCACCGCCGCCGACGGCAAGCTCTTCGCGATCCGGGTCAGCGGCGACGTGATCGGCGAACTGGGTGCGCTGGTACCGGATTCGCCACGGTCCAATACCGCGACGGTGTGCACCGCCACCATCGCGCACCGCATTCCGGGATCGGTGTTCATGGCGTTCCTGGAATCCCATCCGGACGGTTCGCTGGTGCTGTGCCGCTCGCTGGCGGACCGGCTGGCCTGGTCCGATCAGCGGCGCCTGGACTTCGGCGGCTGCCACGTGCACATCCGGCTGGCGCGTCTGCTGGTCGAATTCGTCGAATCCTGCGGGCGGCGTGCGGAAGCGGGGTGGGAGATCACCGTGCGACTGTCCTACGAGGAGCTCGGCAATCTCGTCGGCGCTGGTGTGGACGCGGTGGGGCTGGCCATGCGCGAGATGCGGGAGGCCGACCTGGTGCGCCTGAACAACCGGCACGTCCACGTCCGGGACCTCGAAAAACTGCGCCGATTCGCGGAATTGGATGAGTGATTCCCGAAATCCTTCTGAGAGACCTGATTTTTCAGGCGTTCGTACACCCGCACCGTGTCACCCTCGAGGAGTCTCCCCATCATGGATCTGGGGCAAAACCCTCGGGAGGTGTGACCGATGTCGGCACCCGAAATACCGTCCGGATGTACAGCGGTCGACGAGCTCTATCGCGCACTGACCCTTGTCCACAGCTCAGTGGCGGCCGCGCTCATCGTCGCCGCCGTGACGGGGCGGTGGCCGGACCGGGACGCGGCGACCGCGTTCGCGGTCAGAGTTCGTTAGGTTCCCGCGTCACTGCCGCAGGGCCGCCGCGAGATCCGCGTTGAGGGCCAGGGCCGGGAGCGAGGCGACGAGCATATCGACCAGGGACTCCCGGGTGATGGGTTCCTCGCGGAGCCAGGTCAGGGTGGTTTCCTCGACGAAGGCGATCCAGCCGCGAACGGCCAGGCCCAGGCGGGGGCGGTCGGGGTCGTCGGCGGGGATGGGGGCCTCGGCGATGATGCGGTCCACCAGGGCCATGCGGGTGGCGTCGACCAGGGCGACCAGTTCGGGGCTGGCGCTGGCCGGGCCGCGGAGCAGGGCCAGGTAGGACGTGCGGTTCTCGGTGACGTAGTCGATGTAGCGCTCGACCGAGTCGCGGAGCATGTCGAACAGCGCCAGCGTCGGGTCGGGCGAGGTGCGTTCCAGCAGTTCGGCATTGGCGTGCTGGATGATCGCGAGGTGGAAATCCTGCTTGGTGGGGAAGTAGTGGAACAGCAGGCCGCGCGAGATGCCGGCCTGCTCGGCGATCTCGCCGATGGAGATGTCGTCCAGGGCACGCTCACCCAGCATGCGGGCGCCGAGTGTGATCAACTGCTCGCGACGTTCGGCGGGGCTCAGGCGCACGCGTTTGCCCCGGCTGTCCGGTCTGCTGCTCACGGCGCGCTCCTTGGTCATCGGTCCAACGTCAGGTCATCTTGTCATGTCCCAGGCCTTACTGAACGTGAGTCAATACTGTTGACTCTCGCTCAATAAGACCCTACGCTCGGATACATGAGTCGCAAGGTTACAGACAAAGCTGTCGGCAACCGGCCGGTCCGGCACTCCCGCGTGATCATCGTCGGCAGCGGGTTCTCGGGCCTGGGCCTGGCCATCCGGCTGAGCCAGCAGGGGCGCACCGATTACCTCGTGCTGGAGCGGGGCAGCGACGTCGGCGGCACCTGGCGCGACAACACCTACCCGGGCGCGGCCTGCGACGTGCCCTCCCAGCTGTACTCCTACTCGTTCGCGCTCAACCCGGAATGGTCCCGCTCGTTCTCCAAGCAGCCGGAGATCCAGCGCTACATCCAGGGCGTCGCCGACAAGTACGGCGTGCGCGACCAGCACATCTTCGACTGCGAGATGACCGGCGCCCGGTGGAACGCCGAAGACGCCCGCTGGGAGCTCCAGACCAGCCAGGGCCCCTTCACCGCCGACATCCTGGTCTCCGCCGTCGGCGCGCTCTGCGAGCCCAACCTGCCGGACATCAAGGGCATCAACGACTTCCAGGGCGAGATCTTCCACTCCGCCCGCTGGAACCACGACTCCGACCTGACCGGCAAGCGCGTCGCCGTCATCGGCACCGGCGCCTCCGCCATCCAGATCGTCCCCAGCATCGCCGGCCAGGTCGCGCACCTGGACGTGTACCAGCGCACCGCGCCCTGGCTGCTGCCCCGCGTGGACCGCGAGTACCTGGCCCCGGAGAAGTTCGCGCTCGAGCACATCCCCGCGCTGCGCAGCCTCTACCGCGCCGGGATCTACGCCGCCCGCGAGACCCAGGTGGTCGGGCTGGCCAAGTTCCCGCCCGCCATGCTCGGCCTCGAGGCCATCGCCCGCGCCAAGCTGTTCGCCGAGGTGCGCGATCCGGAGCTGCGCCGCAAGGTCACCCCGAACTTCCGCATCGGCTGCAAGCGCATGCTGATCTCCAACGAGTACTACCCGGCGCTGAGCCGCGACAATGTCGACGTGGTGACCGACGGGATCAAGGAGATCCGTCCGGGCTCCATCGTCACCAAGGACGGCACCGAGCGCGAGGTCGACGCCATCGTCGTGGCCACCGGCTTCCACGTCACCGACTCGCCGGTCTACGACACCGTCACCGGCCGCGACGGCCGCACGCTCTCCGAGGTCTTCGACGCCATCGGCCAGCAGGGCTACAAGGGCTCGGCCATCAACAACTACCCCAACATGTTCTTCATGCTGGGCCCGAACGTGGGCCTGGGGCACACCTCGATGGTGTTCATGCTGGAGTCGCAGATCAACTACATCTCCGACGCCATCGCGCAGTTCGACAAGCTGGGCCTGCGCACCGTTGAGGTCCGCAAGAACGTGCAGGACGAATACAACGCCGGCCTGCAGCGCAAACTGGAAGGTGCGGTGTGGAGCACCGGCGGCTGCGCCTCCTGGTATCTCGACAAGCACGGCAACAACACCACACTGTGGCCGGATTTCACCTTCCGGTTCCGCACCCTGCTCGAGCACTTCGATGTCTCGGCGTACGACACGACCACCGAGCCTGTCGCACAGGCCGACTAGTCACCCAACCCAGACAACCGAAGGCGGTAACCGTGAGCAATGACGCTTACTTCAAGGACAAGGTCTGCGTGATCACCGGTGCGGGTTCCGGCATCGGCCGCGCCCTGGCCGAGAACCTGGCCCGGCGCGGCGCACACCTGGCGCTGTCCGACATCGACGACGAGGGCCTCGCCGAAACCGTGCGACGCTGCGAGACATACGGCGTCAAGGTCAAATCCGACCGGCTCAATGTGGCCGAGCGTGAGGCCGTGCTGCTCTACGCCGATGACGTGAAGAAGTACTTCGGCAAGGTCAACCAGATCTACAACAATGCCGGTATCGCCCACCACGGCGATGTGCTCGACACCGCCTTCAAGGACATCGAGCGCATCATGGACGTCGACTTCTGGGGCGTCGTCAACGGCACCAAGGCGTTTCTGCCGTTCCTCATCGAATCCGGCGACGGCCACGTGGTGAACGTGTCCAGCCTCTTCGGCCTGATCGCGGTCCCCGGTCAGAGTGCCTACAACTCGGCCAAATTCGCGGTCCGCGGCTTCACCGAGGCGCTGCGCCAGGAAATGCTCATGAACGGCACCCCGGTCAAGGTGACCTGCGTGCACCCCGGCGGCATCAAGACCGCGGTCGCCCGCAATGCCACCGTCTCCGAGGGTCTCAACCAGAAGAACCTGGCCGCTCTCTTCGACAGCAAGCTGGCCCTGCACACCCCGGAAATGGCCGCGCAGACCATTACCGAGGCCGTTCGCAAGGGTCACGGCCGGGTGCTCATCGGCTGGGAGGCCAAAGCCCTCGACCTGTTCGTGCGCACCACCGCCTCGTACTACCAGCGCATCTCCGCCGTGGTGCAGCAGCGCTTCCTGCCGTAAGCCAGAGACGAATAAAGGACGCTCGGTCATGCCCGATGTGACACCGCCGTTGCCCATCGTCCGCGCCGTGTTGAATCTGCTCTTCCGGATCATGCTCAACCACCGGCTGCCGTTCAGCGTCCAACGGGCGCTGATGGATTGGGGCTCGGTGGCGCAGCGCGCGCCGCGGGGCACCCACGTGGAGCACGTCGAACTCGGTGGCCGCCCCGCCGAACGCGTGACGGTCGGGCCGGTCTCCGACAACGCCACCGTGCTGTACCTGCACGGCGGCGGTTACACCGTCTGCTCGCCGGCCACGCACCGGTCGCTGGCGGCTTATCTGGCGCGGGAAACCGGTTGCGCCGTCCAGGTTCTGGACTACCGGCTGGCTCCCGAGCACCCGTTCCCGGCGGCGCTCGACGATGCCGAGGCGGCCTTCCTGGACCTGGTGGCCGCCGGCTACCGGCCGGAACGCATTGCGGTGGCCGGTGATTCGGCAGGCGGCGGGCTCTCCCTGGCGCTGGCGCTGCGGCTGCGCGACCGGCACCGGCTGGTTCCGGCCGCACTCGGCCTGATCGCGCCCTGGGCCGATCCGAACGAGCTACCGGTCCGGAACCGCGATCTGGTCATCAACAAGCCGTGGTCGCGGGCCTGTGCCGCCGCCTACCTGGGTGCTGGCGACCGCACCGACACCGGGTACGCGCCGCTGCTCGCCGACCTGTCCGGGCTGCCGCCCACCTATGTCCAGGCCGACGTGGACGAACTGCTGCACGCCCAGTGCACGCGGCTGGTCGCGCAGCTCCGGGCGGTCGGGGTGCCGGTCGAGTTCACCGAGACCCGCGGACTGTGGCACGTCGCCCAGCTGCAGGCCAGTCTCGTGGCCCCCGCCGCGGCCGTGACCGCCGAGCTCGGGCAGTTCCTCCGGGGGCATGCCCTTCGACCAGCACAGAGCCGGTCAATAGGATAGGGAAAAGACATAACGTGCGACCGTCCGATAACAGGTTCGGACGGTCCGCCGGGAGTTACCCCTGAGCGTGGCGTAGATTACCCGCCAGTAAACCCACTGTGGAAGGGCAGCGATGCGAGAGTTCGAAGTCCCGGCTACCTACACCATTCCGGAGAACGCCAACATGTCGGACGGCGCGTTCCGGCATGCGGAGAAGACCCCCAACCTGGTCGTCTTCAACACCCCGGATGGCAAGGGCGGCTGGAACGACGTCACGGCGGCGACGTTCGCGAAGACCGTGACCGAGGTGGCCAAGGGCCTGGTGGCCTCCGGCATCGAGCTCGGTGACCGCGTCGCCATCATGGCCCAGACCAGCTACGAGTGGGTCGTGCTCGACTTCGCCATCTGGGCGGCCGGCGGCTGCACCGTCGCCATCTACGACTCCTCCTCCGCCGAGCAGGCGCGCTGGATCCTCGAGGACTCGGCCACCAAGCTCACCGTCGTCCAGAACGACAAGCACCGCGCCACGATCGCGGAAATCGAAGGCGGACTGGACAGCCTGAGGGAAGTCCTGCAGATCGACAAGGGCGCCATCGCCGACCTCGTCACCCGCGGCGCCGACCTCGACGACGCCGTGGTGCACGAGCGCCGCGCCCAGGTGAAAGCCGCCTCCCCGGCGACCCTCATCTACACCTCCGGCACCACCGGCCGGCCCAAGGGCGTCATGCTCTCGCACGCCAACCTGTACGCCGAGTCGGCCGCCGACCGCTCCGCCATGAGCGAGTTCCTGCTGCCCGGCCGCAAGTCGCTGCTGTTCCTACCGCTGGCCCACGTCTTCGCCCGCGCGGTCGCGCTGGCCGCCTTCGACGCCGGTGTCACCGTGGCCCACACCGCCGACTGGTCCACCCTGGTCGAGCAGTTCGGGCAGTACAAGCCGCACTTCATCCTCTCGGTGCCGCGCGTGTTCGAGAAGGTGTTCAACGGCGCCAAGCAGAAGGCGCACGACGGCGGCAAGGGCAAGATCTTCGACTACGCCACCGAGATCGCCATCCAGTACAGCCAGTCGCTGGAGAACGGCGGCCCGAACATCGTGCTCAAGCTGCAGCACATGGTGCTGGACAAGCTGGTCTTCGCCAAGCTGCGCGAGGCCATGGGCGGTCAGTGCGAGTCCGCCGTCTCCGGCGGCGGCCCGCTGGGCGCGCGCCTGGGCCACTACTTCCGCGGCGCCGGCGTCACCATCTACGAGGGCTACGGTCTCACCGAGTCCACCGCGGCCGTCAGCGTGAACACCCCCAAGTTCATCAAGGTCGGTTCCGTCGGCCGCCCGCTGCCCGGCCACGGCGCCAAGGTCGCCGAGGACGGCGAGCTGCTGATCCGCGGCCCGGTCGTGTTCGGCGGCTACTGGAACAACCCCGAGGCCAGTGCCGACGCCTTCGACGCCGACGGCTGGTTCAAGACCGGTGACCTCGGCGCCATCGACGAGCAGGGCTTCGTCTCGATCACCGGCCGCAAGAAGGAAATCCTGGTGACCGCCGGCGGCAAGAATGTCTCCCCGGCCATGCTCGAGGACTCACTGCGCCAGAACGCGCTGATCAGCCAGGTCATGGTGGTCGGCGACGGTCAGCCCTTCATCGGCGCGCTCGTCACCCTCGACCCGGAGGCTCTGCCGGCGTGGAAGGCGCGCAACGGGATTCCCGCCGACACCCCGATCGAGCACGTCATCGAGAACCCGGCCCTGGTCGGCGAGATCAATGACGCGGTCGCGGCCACCAACAAGCTGGTGTCGCACGCCGAGGCGATCAAGAAGGTCCGCATCCTGCCGGTCGACTGGACCCAGGAGGGCGGCGAGCTCACTCCCAAGCTGTCGCTCAAGCGTGCCGTCGTCATGAAGCAGTACGCGGCCGACGTGGACGCGATCTACAACTCCTGATCGGCTCCGGAGACATCCGGAAAGGCAAGGGGCCCGCGGATTTCCGCGGGCCCCTTCGCGTTCCCAGGTCACGGCCGCAAGTGCACGAAGGGGCCCGCGGATTAGCATCATCATCGGCGAGATCGAGGACGACGAGGTCGGCTCGGCCTCGGGGCTGCTGGAATCGGTGCAGCAGCTGGCCGGCGCGCTCGGCGTCGCGGTGCTGGGCACCGTGTTCTTCAACCACTTCACCCACCTCGGCGGCACCCCGCGCGGCAATGCGCTGATCGGCATGGAGCACGTCACGCTCATCGGCATCGGGCTCGGCGTCACGGCCTTCTGCCTGGCCTTCCTGCTCCCGCACGCGCCCCGCGAGGCCCACTGATCCACGCCGCCAACATCATTCGACAGGCCCCGCCCGCGCGGGGCCTGTCGTCATGGCAGGGGCGAGGTCTCTCGCCTCACCGTGCGGGTGTGGGTAGCCGGTCGAGGAAATCGGTGATGAGCCCGGCGATTTCGGAGACATGGGTTTCCAGGGCGAAGTGGCCCGTATCGAACAGGTGGAGTTCGGCATCGGGGAGGTCGGCCAGGTAGGCGTGCGCGCCCGGGGCGGGGAAGAAGGGGTCGTTCGCGCCCCACGTGATGAGGGTGGGGGGAGTGTAGGTGCGGAGCCAGGACTGCCATTCGGAGTAGCGCGCCACGTTCGACTTGTAGTCGAAGGCCAGGGCGACCTGGGCTTCCTTGCGGCCGGGGAGATCGAGGTAGTGCTGGTCCAGGGTCCAGGCATCGGGGTCGAGCAGCGCCGGGTCGGGGACGCCGGTCTCGTATTGGCCGCGGGTGCCCTCGAGGGTGAGCAGGCCGCGGATGACCTCCTCGTCGCCCTCATGGTCGGGGCGCAGGGCCACGAAACCCTGTGCGGCCTCGGACAAACCGGCTTCGTAGGCATTGCCGTTCTGGACGATGAGACCAGTGATCCACTCCGGATGCCGGGTGGCCAGGCGCAGGCCGATGGGCGCCCCGAAGTCGAAGATGTACATGGTGAAGCTGGTCAGGCCCAGCCGCTGGACGAAACCCTCGGCGATGTCGGCCAGGTGGTCGAAGCTGTAATCGAAATCCGCGGGGGCGACGGTGTTTCCGAAACCGGGATAGTCGGGGGCGATGAGGCGGTAGCGGTCGCCCAGGGCGTCGATGAGGCGGCGGAACTGGTGGGACGCGGTGGGAAAACCGTGCAGTAGCAACAGGACCGGGGCGTCCGCGCGGGCGGGCGCCGACTCCCGGTAGAAGACCTCGACGCCATCGACCTCGAGGCGGCCGTGCCGGATGGCGGAGAGCGGGTGTAGGACCTGAGTGGGTGCGTTCACGGCTTCACATGCTTTCTGTCGGCGATGTTGCATTAGTTCTACGCCGAGACCGGCTAATGCGTCAACGGCTCGAGGTAGCATTAGCGACGTGGCTGATCTCGAACCGTTGATCGGTGAACCCCTCGCACTGGACCTGGTGAACACTCGGCCCACCGGTGCCGACCTGCTGGAAACCCCTGAGCAGCTGGCGGATTGGCTGCGCCTGGAGGCCGATCGCCTACCCGAGCCGCCACCCCAGCACCTCACCGGGGCCGACCTGGCCGCCGTCCGCGCGGTGCGCGACCACACCGCCGCGGCGCTGGACGCGATGCTGCACGGCCGCCGCCCGCCGGCCGCCGCACTGCGCGGCCTCGCCGAGGCGCAATCGGCCGCGCCCGCCGTCCGCCGCCTGGACTGGAACGGCGACGCGGTCACCGAAACCGTGGCGCGTCTCGGCGATCCGGGCGCCCGGCTGGCCGCGCACCTGGCCGATGCCGCCGCGACCCTGCTCACCGATCCGGCCATCGATCGCCTGCGGCAGTGCGGTGCGGAGGACTGCGTCATGCTCTTCCTGCCCGCACATCCGCGCCGCCAGTGGTGCTCGCCCGAGCGGTGCGGCAACCGCGTCCGGGTCGCCCGCTACTACCAGCGCCACCGGGCCACCGACTGATTCACCGAATTCCCCGCCGGTTCACCCGAATCTCCCCGGCGGGGGCCGATGATTTTCGCGTGGCCCCCGAGTCCTACCTTCCGGGTGCAGCCGCACCTGCCCGAAAACGATCGAGGAGGAACCCATGCCCGCGCTGAACCCGTACCTGCTCTTCAATGGCAATGCCGAAGAGGCCATCACCTTCTACCAGTCCGTCTTCGGCGGCGAGGCGACCATCGTCCGTTTCCGTGATATGGGTGAGACCCCGCCGCAGATGCCCGAGGACGTGCTGAACCGGGTCGCCAATGCCCAGCTGCCGCTGAGCGAGACCAATATCCTCATGGTCTCCGACTGCCCGCCCGGCAGCGAGATCGACAACTCCAAGCCGGGTTTCACCGTGCAGGTCGAGGTCGAGTCGGCCGCCGAGGCCGAGCGGCTGTTCAACGAGCTCGCGCCGGGCGGATCCGTGTCGATGCCGCTGGACCGGGTGCAGTGGGCCGAGGCGTTCGCCATGGTCACCGACAAGTTCTCGGTGCCGTGGATGATCAACTACACCGGCAGCGCGCAGATGTGATTCACTCCTGCCCGCCGGGCCGGACCTCAGCGTGACCGGCCTGCACCACGCCTTCGCGGTGGCGGGTGGCAGCCATGCTGGTCATGGCCGTGATCGCCGCCGTGGCGCTGCGGCCCCCGGGCGTCACGCTTCCGTAATCCTTCGAGCCGTTCCACGAGCCGACCCGCGCAGTAGGGTCGGTTTCGTGGCGGATCGCGGATTACGGACGGCCTGCGGAATTGTCGCCGGCGGTGTCACCCTGGGTGTGGCTGAGCTGGTGTCCGTGCTGGTCAGCCCCGACAGCACGCCCTTGCAGGCGGTCGGAGCGTGGATCGTCGACCATACGCCGGACGGGTTCCGGGAGTGGATCATCGGCCTGGTCGGCACCAATGACAAAGTGCTGCTGTTCGTATGCATGGGTGTGGTCGCGGTGGTGCTGGCCGCGGTCGCCGGGATAGTGGAGCGGGAGCGGCGGCCGCTCGGGTCGATCCTGTTCGCGATCTTCGGGCTGCTGTCCACCATCGCCGCGCTCGGTCGCCCCAATGCGACCTGGACCTGGGCCTTCCCTTCCATTCTCGGCATGGTCGCCGGAATCCTGGTGTTGCGCAGCCTGATCGGCCGGGTCACCCGGTTCGGCGAATTCGCCGCGACCGCCGCGGACGCGGAAACGGCCGAGCCGCAGCGGCTTTCGCCCGCCGAGCTGGCGGTGGAGCGGCGGCTGGTGGTGCGCGGGATCGTGATCGCGGGCGTGGCCGCGGCGGTCGGCGGTATCGCGGGACGGATCATTGGGCTGCGGTCGCGGGATGTGTCGGCCGAGCGTGCGGACGTGCAGCTGCCGACGCCCACCGGCGCGGAGCCGTCCATCGAGCCCGGCGCGGATCTGCGGATTCCAGGCCTGACGCCGTATCTCACCTCGAACGCCGACTTCTATCGCATCGACACCGCACTCACCGTGCCGCAGGTCAGCAAGGACGACTGGTCACTGCGTATCCACGGCATGGTAGATCGCGAGATCCGTTTGAGTTACGCCGATCTCGCCGCCAAGACCCCCATCGAACGGCTGGTCACGCTGGCCTGCGTGTCCAATCCGGTCGGCGGCGATCTGGTCGGCAATGCCCGCTGGCTCGGCTATCGGCTCGACGAGCTGATCACCGCCGCCGGTCCGCACCCCGACGCCGACATGGTGCTCTCGCGCAGCATCGACGGCTTCACCGCGGGTAGCCCGCTCGCCGTGCTGCTGGACGGCCGCGACGCCATGCTGGCCGTGGGCATGAACGGCGAACCGCTGCCCACCGCGCACGGCTATCCCGCGCGGCTGGTGGTACCCGGGCTGTACGGCTACGTGTCGGCCACCAAATGGGTGACCGAGCTGGAGATCACCAGATTCGATCGCGCCGAGGCGTTCTGGACCAAGCGCGGCTGGTCGGCCAAGGGCCCGATCAAGACCGAATGCCGTATCGACACCCCCCGCGGCCGCGGCACCATCGCCCCGGGCAAGGTCACCATCGCGGGCGTGGCGTGGGCGCAGCATCGCGGCATTCGCGGCGTGGAAGTCCGCATCGACCAAGGGGATTGGCGACCCGCCCGGCTGGCGGTGGCCCCGTCCATCGACACCTGGGTGCAGTGGGCCTACGACTGGGACGCCACCGGCAGCACCGGCGTGCACACGGTGTGGGCGCGTGCGACCGACGGCACCGGGGAGACCCAGACCGACAGGGAGCAGGACGTCGTGCCCGACGGCGCGACCGGATATCCCTCGCTCACCGTGCGAATCGGCTGAGGGCACAGCGGAGTTCAGCGAGCCTGCCGCTCCGACCGCACGGACAGCGCTGCCCGCCGGGAAAGCCCCGGCGGGCAGCGCTTTTCGAATATCAGCGGATCAGTGCACCCCGATATCGGCCTTCGCCATATCGTCGCGCTCATCGCCCTCCGCCTTGCCGTGCCCGATGAACAGCGCCGAGGCGGCGACGCCGATCAACAGGATCAGGGCGGGCAGGTAGATGGACTGGCTCAGCGCGGTGCTGAGCTTCTCCAGAATGGGACCTCGGACCTCGGCCGGCAGGCTGCTCAGGCTCTTGCCGCCGCCGCCCTCGCCGATCGGGCCGCTGGGCAGGCCCTGCGCCGAGATGCGAGCCGAGAGCAGTGCGCTGATCGTCGCCGAACCGAGCACCGAACCGATCTGACGGGTGGTGTTGTAGACGCCCGCGCCCGCACCGGCCTGCTGCACCGGCAGGTTGTGGGTGGCGGTGGTGGCCAGCGGCGCCCAGATGCAGGCATTGGCGATACCGGAGATGCCGCCGACGATCATGAACAGCGGGATCGAGCCGTCCGGCTTCATCAGGACGCCGAACCCGAACAGGGTCGCCGCGAAGAGCGCGAAACCGATGGTCGGAATGACGCGCGGCGCGACCTTGTCCGAGATCTTGCCGATGATCGGCGCGAACACACCGGTCAGAATCGCCATGGGCGCGAACACCAGCGCCGAGCGCGTCGGCGTCATGTCGTGTACCTGCTGCAGATAGAAGTAGGCGGGCACGAACACGCTGGTCACCGCCGCGCCCATGGCCGCGATGGCCAGGTTGGACAGCGCGAAGTTGCGGTCCTTGAACAGGCTCAGCGGCACCAGCGGTTCACCGGTATTGCGAGCCTGGTTGACGATGAACAGCGCCAGCACCGCCACGCCGGCGATGATCATGGCCCAGATCCAGGCGTCCCAGTGGTGGCTGTTGCCCTCCTGGATGCCGAACACCAGCAGGAACATGCCGACGCCCGAGAGTGCCACGCCGACCAGGTCGAACTTGTGCTCGTTGGTGGGCAGCGACGGCACCAGCCAGAAGGCCAGGGCGAAGGCGATGACGCCGATCGGCACGTTCACGTAGAAGATCCACTGCCAGCCCTGCCAGTCCACCAGCACGCCGCCCAGGATCGGGCCCACCAGGGTGGCCAGACCGGCCACGCCGCCCCACAGACCCATGGCCGCGCCGCGCTTGTCCGGCGGGAAGGTGCGGGTGATGACCGCCATGGTCTGCGGCGTCATGAGCGCCGCGCCCAGGCCCTGCACGGCGCGGGCCGCGATCAGCATGTTGATGCTCGTCGACTCGGCACACCACAGCGAGGCCAGGGTGAACACGACCAGGCCGCCGAGGTAGATGTTCTTGGGGCCGAAGCGATCTCCGAGCCGGCCGGTGACCAGCAGCGGCACCGCGTAGGCCAGCAGGTAGGCGGAGGTGACCCAGATGACCTGGGAGACATCGGCGTGCAGGTCCTTCATGATCGCCGGATTGGCCACCGCGACGATGGTCATGTCCAGCAGGATCATGAAGAACCCGACGACCAGCGCGTACAGCGCCAGCCATGGATTACGTTGAGTGGACATGGAATTCGGGTTTCCTATCTCGGGTGGTGGGTGCGGACGGCGGCCAGGTCCTCGGCGGTGAGGCCCGCGCCCCAGTCATGGCCCTTGTTTTCCTCGGGGATGGCGCAGCGTTCGCCTTCGGCATCGAAGGGCTCCCACTCCAGTGCGCCGCTGTCCAGGTCGTCGATGAACCCGCGCAGCCAGCGGGCCTCGGTCACGGACAGGTCGTGGACATAGTCGATGGCCACCCAGTAACGCCTGGGGACCTGGCGGTTGCTCGCCCACTCGCGCAGCGCCTCCAGTTCGGTGATCCGGCTCTCGATCCAGGCGATCCGTTCGCGCAGCACGGCGGCGACTTCGCCCGCGGGCAAGTTGTGTGCCTCGGCCAGCGCGACCGGAAAGATCGGATACTCCTTCACCGGCTGCCGCAGTAATTCCGAGATGCGGGCCCGCAGCGCCGCGCGGCCGGCCGTGCGGATCCGGTAGGTGGTGCGTTCGGGCCGGTTACCGGCGCGATCGGTGCCCTCGGCCAGGACCAGCTCCTGCTCGGCCAGCCGGGCCACGGTGTGGTACAGCGAGCCGGGCTTGATCTTCACCAGCTCGTCCTCGTGGCGGCTGATCAGGAGCTGATACATCTCGTAGGGGTGCATGGGCCGTTCTTCGAGCAGTGCGAGCACCGCGATCGCCAAAGGCGTCAACGCTGGTATCGCCTGCCGTTTCGTCACCGGTCCTCCGTTCTCGTGACCGTTCGACGCTAGCGCCGGTCACCGACATCCTCCGCACCAAATATTCCACGTGGAATATACGATGCGGAGGATGTCGAGGGCAATCCCCGCCCCCGCCGCCCGTCCCTCGCTGTGATGACCATCACGACTTTGGCGAAATGCCTTGTCGCAGGCCATTTCCCGACAGGCCGCAAGTAATTCCGGCCGGTAGCATCAACTTTCGTTACGGAAGTAGCAGAGAGAGGTGCACGCAATGTCCGACCAGGAATCGACCCAGGACGCAGCCGCCGAGGGCATCGCCGCCATGATGGCGGTCTGGGACCTCAAGGGCGCCAACGATTCCGCCAAGGGTGAAGCGGACGCGCAGGACAAGTAAGCGCTCTGGCAACGGAAAAGCAGCGAGCCCCGGCGCTGAAAGCGCCGGGGCTCCTGTTCATTCATACGTAACAACTGATTTCGGGAGGCGAGGGTAACTCCTCGGGCACCCCCGAAATCGGTTCGGCACGTGACCGCCGGCACGCGTGCACGGCGGTCAACGGCTCCTGGCCGGGCGCTAAAGTCCCGGGGAGGCGGTAAAAGCCTCGTCGATGATCTCCTGCTGCTCCACCGCGTGCACCTTGGACGAACCCGAGGACGGGGCCGACATGGCGCGACGCGAGATGCGGCGCAGCTTGCCGAAGCGGGCGGGCAGGATCTCCGGCAGGTTCAGGCCGAAGAACGGCCACGCGCCCTGGTTCGCCGGCTCCTCCTGGACCCACGCCAGATCGACGGCGTTGGGGTACTGCTCCAGCGCCTCGTTCAGGCGGAACTTCGGAATCGGGTACAGCTGCTCGACGCGCACGATGGCCACGTCGTCGCGGTTGTGCTTCTTCTTCTCGGCCACCAGCTCGTAGTAGATCTTGCCGGAGGTGAGCAGCACGCGTTTGACCTTGGCGCGGTCGCCGTCGCCCGACTCGTAGGTGGGCTCCTCGAGCACGGTGCGGAACTTGTTGTCCGTGAAGTCCTCGACCTCGGAGATCACGGCCTTGTTGCGCAGCATGGACTTCGGGGTGAAGACCACCAGCGGGCGGCGGATGCCGTCCAGGGCGTGGCGGCGCAGCAGGTGGAAGTAGTTCGACGGGGTGGACGGGACCGCCACCGTCATCGAACCCTCGGCGCACAGCTGCAGGAAGCGCTCGATACGACCCGAGGTGTGGTCCGGGCCCTGGCCCTCGTGACCGTGCGGCAGCAGCAGCACGACCTCGGAGAGCTGACCCCACTTGGCCTCACCGGAGGAGATGAACTCGTCGATGATGGACTGCGCGCCGTTGACGAAGTCACCGAACTGCGCCTCCCACAGGACGAGTGCGTCCGGGTTGCCCAGCGAGTAGCCGTACTCGAAACCGACGGCGGCGTACTCGGACAGCGCCGAGTCGTGCACCGCGAACCAGCCCGGGTTCTTCGACCCGATGTTGTGCAGCGGGGTGTACTCGTCACCGTTCTTGCGGTCGATGATCACCGAGTGCCGCTGCGAGAAGGTGCCGCGGCGGGAGTCCTGACCGGTCAGGCGGACGGCCTTGCCCTCGTCGATGAGCGTGCCGAAGGCCAGCAGCTCGGCCATGGCCCAGTCGACCTTGCCCTCGTAGGCCATCTCGCGGCGCTTCTCCAGCACCGGCTTGACGCGCGGGTGCACGCTGAAGCCCTCGGGCACGTTCACGAACGCGTCGCCGATGCGCTGCAGCACCGTCTTGTCCACGGAGGTCACCAGGTTCGGCGGCAGCTGCTGCTCGTCCTCGACCGACTCCGACGGCTCCGGCGGGAACTTCTCCAGCTCGCGCACCTCGTTGAAGATCCGCTCCAGCTGACCCTGGTAGTCACGCAGGGCGTCTTCGGCTTCCTTCATGGAGATGTCGCCACGGCCGATCAGGCTCTCGGTGTACGCCTTGCGGACCGAGCGCTTGGTATCGATCACGTCGTACATGCCCGGCTGGGTCATCGACGGGTCGTCGCCCTCGTTGTGGCCGCGACGGCGGTAGCAGATCATGTCGATGACCACGTCGCGGTTGAACTTCTGCCGGTAGTCGACGGCCAGCTTGGCCACCCACACACAGGCTTCCGGGTCGTCGCCGTTCACGTGGAAGATCGGGGCGCCGATGAACTTCGCGATGTCGGTGGAGTATTCGGTGGAACGCGAGTACTCCGGCGCGGTGGTGAAGCCGATCTGGTTGTTCACCACGATGTGCACGGTGCCACCGGTGCGGTAGCCGCGCAGACCCGACAGGTTCAGGGTCTCGGCCACCACGCCCTGGCCGGCGAAGGCCGCGTCACCGTGCAGCATGAGCGGCACGACCGAGAACGACCGCGCCTCTTCACCCTTGGTGACGATGTCTTCCTTGGTGAGCAGGTCCTGCTTGGCGCGGACCAGACCCTCCAGCACCGGGTCGACGGCCTCGAGGTGCGAGGGGTTGGCGGTCAGCGAGACCTCGATCTCGTTGTCGCCGAACATCTGCAGGTAGGTGCCGCGCGCGCCGAGGTGGTACTTCACGTCGCCGGAGCCGTGGGTGGCGGCCGGGTTCATGTTGCCCTCGAACTCGGTGAAGATCTTCGAGTAGGGCTTGCCGACGATATTGGCCAGCACGTTCAGGCGGCCGCGGTGCGGCATACCGATGATGACCTCGTCGAGGGCGTACTCGGCGCACTGGTCGATGACGGCATCCATCATCGGGATGACCGACTCGGCGCCTTCCAGCGAGAAGCGCTTCTGGCCCACGTACTTGGTCTGCAGGAAGGTCTCGAACGCCTCGGCCGCATTGAGCCGGGACATGATGTACTTCTGCTCGGCCACAGTGGGTTTCGCGTGCTTCTGCTCCACGCGGTCCTGAATCCACTTGAGCTGCTCGGGATCCAGGATGTGGGTGTACTCCACACCCACGTGGCGGGCGTAGGCGTCGCGCAGGATGGACAGCACGTCGCGCAGCTTCATGCGCTCCTGGCCGTGGAAGCCCGCGACATTGAATTCGCGGTCCAGGTCCCACAGGGTCAGGCCGTGCTGGGTGACATCCAGGTCAGGGTGGGAGCGGAACTTGTCCTTCACCAGCCGCAGCGGATCGGTGTCGGCCATCAGGTGGCCGCGGCTGCGGTAGGCGTTGATCATCTCCTGCACGCGGGTCGACTTGTCGATGCCGCGTTCCTGAATGTCCTTGCGCCAGCGCACCGGCTCGTAGGGGACACCCATGCCGTGGAAGATCTCGTCGTAGAACTCGTCCGAGATCAGCAGGTTGTGGACCGTCCGCAGGAAGTCGCCGGACTCCGCGCCCTGGATGATGCGGTGGTCGTAGGTGGAGGTCAGGGTCATCAGCTTGCCGATACCCATCTCCGCGAGCTGCTGATCGCTCATGCCCTGGAACTCGGCCGGGTACTCCATGGCGCCCGCGCCGATGATCGCGCCCTGGCCCAGCATGAGGCGCGGCACCGAGTGGTTGGTGCCGATGGTGCCGGGGTTGGTCAGCGAGATGGTGACACCGGTGAAGTCGTCGTTGGTCAGCTTGCCGTCACGGGCGCGGCGCACGACGTCCTCATACGCGCTGTGGAACTGCGCGAAGGTCATGCCCTCGGCGTTCTTGATGGCCGCGACCGCCAGCGCACGGCTGCCGTCCTTGCCCGGAAGGTCGATGGCCAGACCGAGATTGGTGTGCGCCGGGGTGACCGCGTTCGGCTTCCCGTCGACCTCGGCGAAGTGCCGGTTCATGTTCGGGAAGGCCTTGATGGCCTGCACGATGGCGTAACCCAGCAGGTGGGTGAAGGAGATCTTGCCACCGCGGGTACGGGCCAGGTGGTTGTTGATGACCAGGCGGTTGTCGATCATCAGTTTGGCCGGGATGGCACGCACCGAGGTCGCGGTGGGGACGGCCAGCGACGCCGACATGTTCTTGACGACGGCCGCGGCGGGACCACGCAGCACCTTGGTCTCGTCCTCGGCGGTGGGCTTGGGGCCGCCCGAGGTCGGGGCCGCGTTGGAGCTGGGGGCGGGAGTGGTCTGGGGGGTGCGCACCTGGGCGGGGGCCGGAGCCGGGGCGGGGGCGGCCGGGGCGGGGGTGGCGACGGGGGTGGAATTCACGGCGGGGGCGCTCTGGGCGGGTCCGGGGGCAGTAGGCACTGCGGCGGGTGCCGGAGCGACGGCGGCGGCCGCCTGGCTGTTGTTACCAATCTCGGCAGTGTTCTCCGGCGTGTAGTCCGCCAGGAACTCGTGCCAGCTCTCATCGACGGACGAGGGGTCTTGCTTGTACTTCTGGTACATCTCGTCGACAAGCCACTGGTTCTGTCCGAACTGGTCTGTTGAGCTGCTCACAGCAGGTGTTCGCCTCATTTCGTTCTTCGCGCTGCGACGTTTGTGACGTGCCCGGCACGGGTAATCGGCGGATGCGCGCCGATGCGCCCCCACTGAGGATATGCCCACCCCTGTTCGCCGTCGGGCATGGCTACCACCGAGCGGACACATTCTCTGATGACGACTCGTCTTCGCCCGAGAATATTCCTTCCGTCGCCTGCGCCGCAGCCCACAAGCGCGAGTAAGCGCCCTGTGCCGCGAGGAGTTCGTCGTGGCTGCCGATTTCGCTGATCCGGCCGTGCTGCACGACGGCGATCCGATCGGCCTGGGCGGCGGTCGCCAGCCGGTGCGCGACGATGACCGAGGTGCGGCCGCGCGTTACCGATTCGTTCGCGACCAGCACCGATGCCTCGGCGGCCGGATCCAGCACGGCCGTGGCCTCGTCGAGCAACAGCAGATCGGGGCGGACCAGTTCGGCGCGGGCCAGGGCGATGAGCTGCCGCTGACCGGCGGAGAGCCCGCGTCCGCGTTCGCCGACCGGCTGCCGCATGCCCTGGGGGAGGGCGGTGATGGTGTCCAGTGCCCCGACCGCGGCGGCGGCCGCCTCGATTTCCCCGGGACTCGCAAAAGGTTTGCCAAATGCAATGTTGCTGGCGATGTCGCCGGTGAACAGGTGAGCTTCCTGAGGGACCACGCCGAGCCGCGAGCGGAACTCGGCGAGCCGATAGTCGCGAATATCGACGCCGTCCACGCGAATTGCGCCGGTGCCGTCCGGATCATGGCCCCTGTCATGCATATCCGCTATGGAGAACGGCGTAACACTGCCGGAAAGTTCGTGATTCCCGTCACCCGTTGTCCGGGCTGTGTGGTCATCCGGTGTCCGGGGCATGTCATAGAGCCGGGCGAGCAGCTTCACGATGGTCGACTTGCCCGCGCCGGTCTCGCCGACCAGCGCCAGGCTGCCGCCCGCCGGGATGGTCAGGCTGACGCCCTCGAGCGCGGGCCGCACCGCGCCCGGGTACTGGAAGCGGACATTGTCGAAGACGACCTCCCCGCGCAGCCGCCCGTCGATGGGCGCCGCGTCCGCGGGATCCGGCGCGATGGAGGACCGGGTCCGCAGCAGTCCTCCGATGCGTCGCAACCCGACTCGTGCCTGCTGATACCCGTCGAACAGCTGCGACAGCTGCATGATCGGCCCGAACAGCAGCTGCAGATAGAGCACGAACGCCACCAGCGTGCCCGGCGTGGTGGACCCGTGCGCGACCGCCCACGCCCCGGTGAAGACCACCGACGCCAGCGCCAGATCCGCCCACATGCCGACGAAGGCGAAGAAGGTGGCGATGGCCCGCTGGGCCCGCATCCGGCTGACCCGGAAATTGTCGGAGTACCCGGCGAACCGGCGCGCGGAGATGGCCTCGTGCCGATTGGCCTGCACCACCCGCAGACCCGCGACATTCTCGGCGAAGTCGGCGTTCACGGTGGCCGAATGTTCCCGCGCCGCACTGTAGGCGGAATCGGAGACCTTGCGGAACCACCAGGTGGCCAGGAGCAACGGCGGCAGCGTCACGAACACGACCAGCGCCAGCTGGAAGTCGATCACCAGCAGTGCCACCGCGATGCCGGCCACCGTCAGCAGCGCGACGAGCGCGTCCGGCAGCCCGGTCTGCATGAAGGTGGACAGAGCGTCGATGTCGGTCGTCATCCGGGTCATGATGCGGCCGGACAGTTCTCGCTCGTAGAAGTCGAGCCCGAGTCGCTGCAGGTGGGCATAGCTGCGGACCCGGAGCCCGAAGAGCACGCGCTCCCCGGCCCGGTTGCTCCACAACAGTGAGGTCGAGGCGACCAGCCAGCCGAGCCCGACCAGCACGGCCCCGATCACGGTGGCCTGCACCAGCGCCCAGCCGTTGTGCGTGCCGACGCCCGAATCGACCGCGTACCGCACCACGGACGGAAAGCCCACGCCCACCACCGCGTTCAGCGCGAGCAGCACCATGGTGCCGGCGACCAGCCACTTCACCAGCCGTAGCGCATGACTCAGCCGGAAGCCCGGGTCGGGCCGGCGCAGCTCGGCCGCGTCCAGCCCCGGCCGCTCGGTCGCGGGCGGCAGCTTCCCCAGCACCCGCCGCACCTCCGCCGGGGTGTCCCGATCGACCGGGTGCCGGCCTCCGGCAGCCGTTTCCGCGATCACGTCCCGCGCGTCCGCAATCACCGATACCTGCTCGTCGCCGGATTCCGGTGCGGGCAGCCGGATCACGCGGTCGGCGTGGGCGAGGGTGGATTCGCGGTGGGCCAGGATGAGGGTGGTGCGTGCGGAATCGGCGGGGAGGGAGGCGAAGATGGCGGCCTCGGTGACGGCGTCCACCGCGGAGGTGGCGTCGTCGAGGACCAGGATGCGCGGGTCGGCGAGCAGGGCGCGGGCCAGCGCGATGCGCTGGCGCTGACCACCGGAGAGGGTCAGGCCGCGTTCGCCGACCACGGTCTCGTAGCCGTCGGGCAGGGCGTTGATGAAGTCGTCGGCCGCGGCCTGTTCGGCGGCGGCCTGGATCTCCGCCTCGGTGGAATCCGGCCGGCCCAGGGCGATATTGGCGGCGATGGTGTCCGAGAGCAGGAAGGCCTCGTCGAAGACCACGCCGACCGCCGAGCGCAGGTCGGCGGCGCGCAGGTCGGCGATGTCGGCGCGGGAGTCCTTGCCGTACAGGGTGATCCGGCCGGAGCCGGGGGAGTAGAAGCGGGGCAGCAGCAGGCTCAGGGTGGATTTGCCCGAGCCCGCCGGGCCGATGACGGCCACCGTCTCGCCGGGTGCGATGTTCAGCGTGAAGTCGCGCAGCACGGGCCGGCCGGGCTCGAAACCGAAGGTGAGATCGTCGATTTCGATGCCGAGCGGTCCCTCGGGCACCGCCACCGGGTGCTCCGGATCGATGCGTTCGGGCGCGCTGTCGATGACCTGGTTCACGCGTTCGGCCGCCGCGCGCGTCAGCTGCGCCATGACCACCACGTACGACACGATCCGGGTGGAGTTGGTCATCGTCGACACGTAGGCGACGAAGGCCAGGAAGGTGCCGAGCCCGATGCTGCCGTGGAAGGCGAGCAGCCCGCCCGCCGCGATCACCGCGACCTGCCCGGCCTGCGGAATCGATCCCAGGGTGGGGCTGAAGCGGGCGTCGATATGGGCGGCGCGCATGCGCTCGGCGTACAGCGTGCGGCCGTGCTGCTCGAGCACGTCGACCATGCGGGCCTCCTGCCCGAAGCCCTTCACCACGCGCACGCCGGTGACGGTCTCCTCGACGTGCTGGGCCAGGTCGGCGGCGCGCTGCTGCGCGGACCAGGTGGCCGCGTACAGCCGCGGCCGCACCCGGTAGACCACCAGCGCCAGCACCGGCACCACCAGCAGCGCGGCCAGGGCCAGCGGCGGCGAGAGCCACAGCATGACGCCCGCGGCCAGCACGAATTGCAGTGCCGCCACCGCCGACCAGGGGCCCATGGCCAGCAGGCCCTGCACCAGGGTCAGGTCACTGATCGAGCGCGAGATGACCTGCCCGGTGCGCAGCCCGTCCTGTCCGGGCCCGTCCAGACGTTGCAGCGCGGACAGCAGATCCACGCGCAGTTCGTGCTGGACGTCGAGGGCGAGCCGCCCGGCGAGCATGCGCCGCCCGAAGGAGGCGAGGAAGCGGCCGACCGCGAGCACGCCCAGCGCCACGGCCATGGCCGCGATGATGCCGGTGTTCCCGGCGGTCGCGCCGTCGAGGGCGCGCTTGGCCAGCAGCGGCCCGGTCACCTCCACGATCGCGCCGAGCACGATGGCCAGCCCCAGCCCGGACAGCACCCACGGGTGCCCGGCGCAACGCTCCCACAACCTGCGCAGCCAGCCACGCACCCTGTTTACATCCTTCGAAGTCATCCCGGAGAACAACCGTCTCCCCACCCCCACTTTGTTCCCGTCGTCGTGCCGCCCTGACCAGTGTGCCGGGACGGTGGCTTGTGCGGCGCGGCACGCCGTGGTCGGCTGGATGGTCACGGTCCTTCGAAACGGAGTCGCCCCCATGCCGATTCAGCGTCTCAATCACGCCGTCCTGTTCGTCTCCGACCTGGAGCGCTCGGTCGCCTTCTACAGCGAGGTGCTGGGCTTTCGCCGGCTGCCCGGCGGCTTCCCGGGCGGGGCGTTCCTGCAGGCGGCCGGGTCGGCCAACGACCACGACCTCGGCCTGTTCCAGTCGCCGGACCCGTCGGTCCCGCACCGCACCGGCCGGGTCGGCCTCTATCACCTGGCCTGGGAGGTGGACACGCTGAGCGAACTGCAGCGGGTGCGCGACGCCCTGGTCGCGGCGGGCGCGCTCACCGGGGCGTCCGACCACGCCTCCACCAAGGCCCTCTACGCCGCCGACCCCGACGGCATCGAATTCGAGGTCTGCTGGCTGGTTCCCGACGCCGCGGTGGAAGCGGAGCTGGCCGCCATGACCGCGCCGAGCCTCCCACTGGACCTGCCGGGCCTCATCGCGAAGTACGGCGCGGACACTCCCGGCGGTCCGCGCACCGATCACGAGGTGTGGCGGCGGTTGTTCTCCGGCCGCGCCTGATCAGAGGTCGCGGCGGGTGAGCATCCACCAGGCGGCCGCACCCGCCGCGGCGCTCCACAGCACCAGCAGCGCCATGGCGGCCGGGGTCGGCGCGATGAGCGCGCTCTTGGCGTAGCGGCCGCCGCTGATCGCCCCGACCGTCGAGGACACCGGCAGGATGGCCGCCAGCCCGCCGAATCCGATGGCGCGCGCGGTGATCCAGATCAGCGGCTCCAGCACGGCCCAGCCCAGCACGGCGGCCAGCGCCCGGGTGGGCGAGCGCAGCCCGACACCGATCGCGGTGCCGATCACCGCCCAGCACACCGCCGCCAGCGCGACCCCGATCAGCACGCCGAAGAAACCGCCGTCCAGGGGCACCCGGGAGCCGCCGGCCAGCCGCATGGCGGCCCCGCCCAGCACCTCCATCAGCAGCACGGTGCCGAGCGAGAACGCCCCCGCCACCGCGAGTTTCGCGCCGAGCAGCAGGGTGCGGTCGGGGGTGTACAGCGAGCTCATCGCCAGCGATCCGGACTGGAAATCGGTGCCGGCGCCCAGCGCCCCGAAGGTGGCCGCCGCCGCGACCGTGAGCACCAGCACCCAGGTGGTCAGCAGCGCCGCCCAGCCGGATCCGGAGCTGAAGCCCTGCGCATGCTGGTCGCCGGGCTGGAATCCGGTGCCCAGCGCCACGAACGCGATCACGCCCGCCACGATGACCCCGCCGCCGATCAGCCAGTTCGACCGCACCGAAGTCACCTTCCGCACTTCGGAATTCGCGGCCCGGGCCACCACCGGCGGCACAGTGAGGATCATCGAATGTCCTTTCGTGGGAGGTCGTCGGCCCGGCGATGGACCGTGCTCCCATGGCGGATAGCGGTGTGGCGCAACGACTTCACCGGTAGCTCCGGTAGGCGGCCGGGCCCGGGTACGCGGGCGACGGGGGTCCGCTGTGGGTGAGGGCGGCCAGGACCTGGTCGGGATGAATGTGTTCGGGGGTGATCTCGGTGAGCTGGACGCGGGCCGTGGAGGCGGCCGATTCCAGTTGCGAGAGCGAGGCTTCCGCGATGGCGAGGCGGCCGTCGGGCCGCATGACCGCGTCGGTGAAGCCCTGTGCGGCCAGGGTGGTGGCCAGCGCGATCGGGCTGGAGGCCTTCACCAGCAGCCGGTCCGGGTGGCTGCGGCGCAGCCGGGCCGGGCTGCCCTGGTAGGCGATGCGGCCGCGGTCCAGTACCAGGAGCTCGTCGGCGATGGGCAGCACGGTGCTGAGCATGCGAGAGGTGAGCAGCACGGTGCCGCCGCGGCGGGCGTGGCCGCGCAGATAGTCGTTGAGCCAGGCGGTCTCCCCGATATCGAGCCCGGTGGCCGGATCGTCGAGCACCAGCAGCGGCGGATCGCCGAGCAGCGCGACGGCCAGCGCCAGCCGGGTCCGCATGCCCTCCGGCAGGCCGCCGATGCGGTGGTCGGCGGCCTCGGTGAGCCGCACCAGCGCCAGCAGTTCCTCCGCCCGGGCATCGGAAACGCCTGCGGCGGAGGCATAGACGCGCAGCTGGGCGAACACCCGGCGGGCCGGGTGCAGGCCGCGCGGATTCAGCATGGCGCCCACCACCTGGCGTCCGGCCCGCACGCCGGAGCCGGGTCCGCCCACGCTCGCGGTGCCGGCGGTGGGGGTGAGCAGTCCGAGCAGCATGCGCAGCACCGTGGACTTGCCCGCGCCGTGCGGGCCCACCAGGGCGGCCACCTTGCCGGCGGGCACCACGAAGCTCACGTCCTCGACCGCGGTGACGTTCTCGAACGTCTTGGTCAGGCCCCCGGCGGCGAAGGCGAGCGGCCGCGCGTTCACGGCTGCCGGGCCCGGGTCGGCGCCTCCACCGCGGGCAGCGGATCGGCGTCGATGACCAGGGGCTGGGGCCAGGTCAGCGGCGGCGCGCCGAACGCCCTGCGGGCATTGTCGACCACGCCGCGCCCGATCGCCCGGTTGCCGAATCCGCCGATGGCCGCGCCGATTCCGGCCGGAATCACCTTGCCGACCATGAGCGCGCCGCGTTTGGCGATGAACTGGATCATGAAGCGTTTGAGCAGCGAATCGTTCATGGCGCTCAGGCCCGGGATCTTGCCCGCCAGCAGCCCGCCCCAGTTCGCGGCCGAGTGCCCGACGCTCTTCTGCACGATCTCCATGCCGCTCTCGCCGAGCACCACGGCCAGCACCAGGGCGCGGCGGCGCTCCTTGTCCTCGGGCGCGACTCCGTGCACGGCCGCCACCGCCAGGGTGAACACCGCGGACGCCTCCAGGAAGAAGGCGGTCTCCGCGCTCATGGCCGCCAGCGACGCCACCGTCCCGACGCCCGGCACCGCCGCGGTCGCGCCGACCGCCGTGCCGGAGGTGGTCACGGTATTGAGGTAGAGCTTCTCGATGCGGGCGATGATCTGCCCGGGCGTCTCACCCGGATGCGCATCCCGCAGCTTGCCCACGTATTTCGTGACAGCCGGGGCCTGTACCTGGGACCCGTTGTCGAGCAACGAGACGACCGCTTTTTCGAGCCCGGTCTTGAACATCGACGACAACCCCTTCTTCGTGCGGTCCTCCAGACCGAACTCTATGGCACCTCGACAACGATTCGCGAGATAGACCGGTTCCGGACGGGAGGGTCCCACGCCGGAGATCATCGGCCTAGGGTGGACGGCGTGGCAGGCGTGTCCGAAGGCGCGTCGGGAGTGCCCGACCCGCGATTACGCGCGTACGTCCTCGGATACGAGGGCTATTTGCTGCACGGCTTCGCGCCGGGTACGCATGTCGGGATGCCCGCGGCGGCGCTGACCGTGATCATCACCATCGACGAGCCCATCCACGTGCCGGTGTCCTCGCATCCGGAGCAGGCGGGCGGTCACTGGGACATGCTGGCCAGCGGGCTCACGGTGCGGCCGGCGGTGATCGCGCACAACGGGTTCCAGCACGGGGTGCAGCTGAACCTCACGCCGCTGGGCTGCCGGGCGCTGTTCGGGATGCCCGCGGCGGCGCTCGGGTCGTGGATCGTGGATCTGGCCGACGTGCTCGGGCCGCGCGCGACGGAGTTGCGGGAGCGGCTGTCGTCGGTGCGCTCGTGGCCGCGGCGCTTCGCCGTCATCGATGAAATCCTGCTGCGCCAGGTGGATCCGGTGCGCTGGGATGCCGAGCTGACCCACGCCTGGGCGCTGCTGTCGGGCCCCGGCCCGGCGGTGCGGGTGGCCGCCGTGGCCGACGAGATCGGCTGGAGCCGAAGACATCTCGGCAGCCGCTTCAGCGCCGAATTCGGCATCACCCCCAAGGACGCCGCCCGGGTGGCGCGCTTCGAACGCTCGCACCGCCTGCTGCGGGACCCGATTCTGCCCTCGCTCGCGGAGGTGGCGGCCGCCGCCGGGTACTACGACCAGGCGCACATGGCCCGCGAATGGCGGGAACTCGCGGGCATGCCGCCGTCGGTGTGGCGGGAACGCGAGGAGTTCCCATTCGTCCAAGACCAGCAGGCCGCCGAGACCGGAGGCTAGTCCCATGAGCGAAACGACAACCCCCATCGCGACCGGCACCGTCGTCTGGCCGACCCTGGTCTACCGCGACGCCCCGGCCGCCATCACATTCCTGGAGCGGGCCTTCGGCTTCGAGACCACCGCCCGCTACGACGAGGGCGACACCGTCGCGCACGCCGAACTCGCCTGGCCGGGCGGCGGCGCCATCATGCTCGGCGGCGTCCGCGAGGGCATGGCACTGGACTGCCAGCCGCCCGGCGTCGGCTCGGTGTACATCGCGGTCGACGACGCGGACGCCCTGTACGCCCGGGCGCAGGCTGCGGGCGCCACCATCACCCGCGAGCTGCGCGATGAAACCGATTACGAGTCACGGGGTTTCACCTGCCGCGACCCCGAAGGCGTCTACTGGAGCTTCGGCACCTACCGGGGCGCGGCCGGCGAGTAGCCGGGTCGGGCCGGGGCGTGTCCCGCGGGCACGCGCTCGGCCTCAACCGGCGGGGGCGGCGGGGTGCCGTCGCCGAAGGGCCTGCCGCCCAAGGCTTCCCGGCCGTGCGGGGTCAGCCAGTTGCCGAGCTCGGGCCCCTTGGGCACCACCCGGGTCGGGTTGATGTCGGCGTGCACGATGTAGTAGTGCTGCTTGATCTGCACGAAGTCGATCGTGTCGCCGAACCCGGGGGTCTGGTAGAGGTCGCGGGCGTAGGCCCACAGCACCGGCATCTCGGTGAGTTTCTGCCGATTGCACTTGAAGTGGCCGTGATAGACCGGATCGAACCGGGCCAGTGTCGTGAACAGCCGGACGTCGGCCTCGGTGATGGTGTCGCCCACCAGGTACCGCTGGGTCGCCAGTCGCTCGGACAGCCAGTCCAGTGCGGTGAAGAGCCGGTCGTAGGCGGCGTCGTAGGCGTCCTGCCCGCCCGCGAACCCGCACCGGTACACGCCGTTGTTGACCTCGGTGTAGACGCGGCGGTTCACCGAATCTATCTCCGCGCGAAGGTCTTCCGGATACAGCCGCGGTGCGCCGGGCCGGTGGTATTCCGCCCACTCGGTGGAGAAGTCGAGCGTCATCTGCGCGTAGTCGTTGGTGACGACCGCGCCGGTGCGCTGGTCCACGATGACGGGCACGGTGATGCCGCGCGGATAGTCGGGGAACCGCTTGAAGTAGGCGTCCTGCAGGAAGTGGATGCCCAGCACCGGATCCACCTCGCCCGGATCCAGGTCGAAGGTCCAGCTGCGCTTGTCGTGGGTGGGCCCGCACAGTCCCAGCGACAGCACCGATTCCAGTCCGAGCAGCCGCCGCACGATGAGCGTGCGGTTGGCCCATGGACAAGCCCGCGCCGCCACCAGCCGATACCGGCCGGGCTCGACCGGATACCCGTCTCGGCCGTCGGCGGTGATCCGCGTGTCGATGTAGTTCGTATCGCGTTTGAATTCGCCCGGTTCGACGTAGGTCCCCGGCTCGGATTTCGAGGTCACTGTGTTCATTTTGCCCCTCCGCTTCGCTCCGGGGCGGGTTCGCGGCCATTGGCTGATCTACTACTCGGTCGGCATCGCCGATTTCGTGCTCGACCCTTTGCAGAAGTAAGCGTCCGCATACATTCAGGGTCATGACTGACTCGAAGCCCACCCGCCTGGAGCGCATCGTCACCGACGGCGGCGCGGACGCGGCGATCCTCACCATCGACAATCCGCCGCTGAACCTCTTCGACAAGGCCCTGATGGACACGCTGGCCGCGGATATCGACGAGCTGTCGGCGAATCCGCCCCGGGCGCTGCTGATCCGCGCCGACGGCAAGCTGGTCTCCGGTGGCGTCGACGTGCACGTCTTCGACGGCCTATCGGAGGAGGAGGGCGCGCAGCTGTGGCGGACCCTGTTCGCGCGCATCATCCACCCGCTCGAGGCGCTGCCCTGCCCGGTCATCTTCGCCGCGCACTCGCTGACCCTGACCGCGGCCTTCGAGATGTCGCTGGCCTGCGACATCATCCTGGCCGCGCCCAAGGCCAAGTTCGGCCTGGTGGAGACCGTGGTCGGCCTGACTCCGTCGATGGGCGGCCCGCAGCGGCTGGCCGAGCGCGCCGGTTCCGGCCGCGCCCGTGAGTTCGTCATGACCGGTGACACCTACTCCGCCGCCACCATGGCCGAGTGGGGGGTGGTCAATGCGGTGCACGAGGATGTCGACACCGCGGCCCGGGCGCTGCTGGCCCGGCTCGCCGAGGGCCCGACCCGCGCGCACGCCGCCACCAAGGCGATCATCGAGGCCTGGCGCTCCGGTGGTGTGGCGCACGCGGATTCGGTGACTCCGGAGGTGTCCGGGCAACTTTTCGGCACCGCGGATCTGCGGGGGGCGGTGCGCAGCTTCCTCGAGGTCGGCCCCGGAAAGGCCACGTACACAGGTCGGTAGGCGTCGATCGGCCGGGCCGCGGCCGCGCTTCTGCTCGAAGAACAGGATCGACCGTGCGCGTCCGGGCGTGTCGGCTGCCGCCCGGGCGTGTCAAGCCTGTTACCTGCACTGGTATGGGATCGGGGGTGGCACGAGACCGCCCGGCGGGGAATCCCGGTGCGACTGTTGCGAAGCCACCGCAAAATCGATGTTTCCGCAGGCTCGATCGGGGGAACGTGGGGTCGACCGGGCGGCGATCTGTTTCCGTGGTGTGAAAGCCTGACATCCGTTTGCCGACAATCCGCCCACCGATGTGATCTGCATCATATAGTCACTCTTGCCTGCAGGGCTTCGAGGTACCCGGAGGGACGACGATGTCGCAGTTACTCGTGGAATATCCGCAGACGCGAAACGGCTGGTGCGACAACCCGCTTGCCCGCGCCGCCGACGGCATCCTGCGCTACGGCAACCTCACGCCCGCGCTCACCGAACTCCTCGACGTCCAGGTCCACACCTTCGCCGCCCGCGAGGCCGTGGTCGAGATCGGCGGCCCCCGGCTCACCTACCGCGAACTCTGGTACTCGGCCTCCCGCATCGCGGGCGGCCTGCAGGAACACGGCATCGGCTACGGCGACCGGGTGGCGGTCCGCATGCCGGTCGGCGCCCGCTGGGTGCAGGCGTTCCTGGGCGCGCTGCTCTCCGGGGCGGTGCCGGTGCTGGTCCACGACGGGCTGCCGGATGGCGTGGCGGACCGCGTGATTCACGACGCCTGCGCCGACTTCGTGCTCGACGGCGGCGGCCGCGCGGCGGGCTTCCGCGACGCGCTGCCCGACGGCGCTGCCTTCATCGACGACGGCGCGTCCCTCGGCGAACTGGCACTGCTCAGCTACACCAGCCCCTGCTCCGGGGCCGGCCCGCGCGGGGTGGAGCTGACCAACGAGAACCTGCTCTCCGCGGTCCGTTCCGTGGTCGGCGCGCTGGATCTGCCCACCGACGGCCTGCGCAATCTGGTGCTGCTGCCGCTCGCGCACGCCAGCGGCTGCGTCGACCAACTGCTGCCCACCTTCGCGGTCGGCGGCACCGTGGTGCTCACCCCCGACCGGTCCGCGGTGCCGGAAGCCCTTGTCGCCGAACGCATCGACATGGTCGCCGCGACCCCGCGCATCTTCGCGGGCCTGCTGCCCGGCCTGGCCGGGCTGCGGGTGGAGCGGGTGCGGCAGATCTGCAGTGCCGGGCACCGCGCCGAACTGGCCGCGGCGGACCCGGCCACCTCCGAATCCGTCGCCAACTCCCTGCGTGCGGTCTTCCCGGAGGCCCGGCAGTGGTCGGTGTGGGGCGCGACCGAGACCTCCGGCATCGGGCTGGCCCGTGACGACACCGCCCCGGGCCGGGACGCGCTCGGATTCGCCTTCGGCGGAACCGAACTCGCGCTGTGGGGCCCGCTCGCGGCGGTCGGCCACGGCGAGCTGCTGTGCCGGGGGCCGAATGTCAGCCCCCGCTACTGGAACGACCCGCAGACCACCCAGTCCCGCTTCACCGGCTCCTGGTTCCACACCGGAAACCAGGTCAGCATCGACCGTAACGGCCTGGTCCGCCGGTCGAACGCGGACTGATCGCGCGCTGCCGCGGAGAACAACCGCAGCGGTCAGACGAGCATCCGGGCGCGCAGCGCCTCGCGCAGCTCCTGGGTGATGCCGACCTCGGCGAGATAGCCGTCCAGGCCGCCGTACATGGCGTTCATGGAGTTGGTGCCCGACTCCAGGTATTCGGGGCGGACACCGAGCAGATCGTCGGAGAGTTCCTCGTCGGTGCCCGCGGTCATCAACGCGCGCAGGTGGGGGACAGCGTCATTGCTGAGCAGGTAGTCGGCGTAGATGTCCTCTTCGGTGACATCGACCGCCCGCAGCAGTGTGGCCACGGCCCACCCGGTGCGGTCCTTGCCCGCGGCGCAGTGCACCAGCGCGGTGCCGCTCAGTACGGAGTCGGCGAGCGACCGGATGGCGACATGCGCCTCGGGCAGGGCGGGGAAGAGCCGGTAGACCTCGAGCATGTGGCCGGAGGCGCTGCTGTGGCGGCGCGCCTCGTGCGGCGGGGTCTCGCCCATACGGGGGTCGAAGGGGGTGACCTTCAAGCGCACACCGTCCGGGACGACGTCGTGGCCGATGTGGTCGATCTCGGCGAACCCGCGCAGGTCGTGGACGTCGGTGACGCCCAGCGTCCCGAGGGTCGTGAGGCCCGTCTCGTCGAGGCGGCTGAGCTGGGCGGACCGCAGCAGCACTCCGTCCCGCACGGTGGAACCGCCCGCGGTGCGGGCGCCGCCGAGATCGCGGAAATTGAAGGTGCCGGAGATCAGGAATTGGTCGTGGCGCGCAGAAGTCACCCGCTCAGGCTAACGGTGGGCGGGTAACGCCAGAGTGTCGAACAGTGGAGCGTTGTGGGTTCGCGCACACCCGCTATGTTTCATCGCACACCCGCCGATAAAATACCGTCCGGTCCAAACAACGGCCTTACCGGGCGATCGTTCAATTTGATCATTCCCATCCGGTCGCGGGCCTGTTCCAATTAGGTAACAAAACATTCTTGAGGTATGGAATCGGCTATCAAAGCTGGTTGCCGGGCCAGAAAAAGACGTAACATCAATACCCGTTGAACGGGTACGCAGGCGTACAAGCCGGAGATCACTGCCGATCTGCAACACCCGTTGAGCGAGCCGCGCAGGCGAGGTGCGCGAGTTCTTTCGCCAAAGGGAGTCGTCGTTGAGCGCAAGTGGAGAAATCACCCAGGTCGGACTTCGTCCGGCCATGACCGAGGCCATCGAGGCCGCGGCCGTGTCGCTTGATTTCAGGGGTAATCGCGCCCTGCGCATCCTGCTGCACGCGGGACTCAGCACGCTGTGGCCGATCCTGAAATCCTCCCCGGACCGGCAGATCCGGGCCTACGAGTCCACCCTGGCGGTGCTGCGGCGGCGTTGGGAGAACCAGGCCACCTGTGTTCCGGACCCGGTCGCCACGGCCATGTTCCGGGAGCTGGACGCCGACGTGACGTCCTTCCTGGACCACTGCGCCCGCCGCTCGGGCACCCAGTGGCTGGAGCCGGTGGATGCCATCGCCGCCTATCTGCTGGCCGTCATCCAGGGCATGGTCCTGCGCTGGCTGGCCGACTGTGATGACGAGATCTCGCTGGTGGTGCTGGACGACCTGGTCTCGTACCTGTCGACCAAGGCCGTCGACCTGCCCTGACACATCCGGCCTGCCCCGAAACTTAATGCTGGACGCATGACCAGGTTCATGGTCGAATGATCTGGTGACCGATTCGTCGCCGATCAGCGGGCTGCACGCGGCCACCGCCGACCTCGAACCTCCGCTCGCCGCGGTCGATATGACCGCCCTGCGCGCCAATGCCGACGATCTGGTGCGCCGCGCCCGCGGCGTCCCGATCCGGGTGGCCAGCAAATCCGTGCGCTGCCGCGCCGTTCTCGAGGAAGTCCTCGGGCCCAAGCTCACCGCCTCCGGCGGCTTCGCGGGCATCATGGGTTACTCACTGCGCGAAGCCATCTGGCTGGTCCGCGAGGGCGCGCGCGATGTACTGCTCGGCTATCCCACCGCCGACCGGCACGCCCTGGCGGAACTCGCCTCCGACCAGTTGCTGCTCGACTCCATCACCCTCATGGTCGACGACACTGCCCAGCTGGACCTGATTCGCGAGGCCGTCGGCAGCGAAAAGGTCGCTCCCCGTGTGTGTCTGGATGTGGACGCCTCCCTGCGCCTCGGCCCACTGCACCTCGGGGTGCGCCGTTCGCCCATCCGCACCCCCGAGCAGGCCGCCCGGCTGGCCGCCGAAACCCGTTCCCGCGGTTTCCGGGTCGTCGGCGTGATGACCTACGAGGCCCAGATCGCGGGTCTGCCGGACACGAATCCCGCTGTACGCCTGGTGAAGTGGGCGTCCGCAGCGGAGATCGGAAAGCGCCGCCGCCAGGTGCTGGAGGCGGTGCGGTCGACGGTCGGTGAACTCGAGCTGGTCAACTCCGGCGGGACCGGGTCCATCGAGGTCAGCATTACCGACCCGGGCGTCACCGAGGTCACCGCGGGTTCGGGCCTGTACCTGCCGACCCTGTTCGACGGCTACCGCAATCTGGCGCCGCGGCCGTCCATGTACTTCGCCACGCCGGTGCTGCGCCGGCCGGCGCCGGGCATCGCCACCGTCTTCTCCGGCGGCTACATCGCCTCCGGGCCCACCGGGGCCTCGCGGGTGCCGAAACCGGTGTGGCCCTCGGGCTTGAAGCTGATCGGGACCGAGGGCGCGGGCGAGGTGCAGACCCCGCTGACGGGCGCCGACGGCCTGGAGATCGGCGACCGGGTCTGGTTCCGGCACGCCAAGGCGGGCGAGCTGTGCGAGCGCTTCAACGAGGTGCACCTGATCGACGGGGACGGCAGCCGCACCACGGTGCCCACCTATCGCGGCGAGGGGCACTGCTTCGGCTGAGCCGAGAGCGCGGGGCCCGGGCTGCTAGACCCGGTCGAGCTGCAGGACCGCGGCCAGGTCGGACAGCTCGGCGGTGGTGGCCGGGAGGTATTCGGTCAGCAGCGGCGAGCGCACGATGATCGCCGACCACATGGCCCGCGAGATCGCGCTGGTCAGCCAGTGCCGCGACAGCAGCGCGCCGATCCCGTGCGGGGCGTCCTCGGGCGCGGAGGTGGTCATGGAGACCAGCACCACCGCGGCCTCGCGGCCCTGGAAGTGATCGGGCGTGCCGACCAGGACGTCCTCGATGCGGGCCCGCGACAGCAGGGTCCGGATGCGCGCCACCTGGGCGTGGTAGGGGGCCACCACCAGGATGTCGTGCGGATGCAGGCGGCGGGTGAGTGCGCCGGTGTGCCAGGGCAATCCGAGCAGTGTGCGCACCTGGCGCACGATTTCCCGTGCCTCCTCGGCGGATTCGGTGCTGTTGCCGTGATGCTCCACCGGCACGGTGCGCACGCCGGGCGGAATGCCGTCGAGTTCCCGTGCGAGGGTGACGGTTTCATTGGAGCGCAGCCGATTGTCGTAGCGCAGCCGCGACACCGGGCCACACATGCGCGGGTGCATGCGCCAGGTGCGGTCGAGGAAGTAGCCGTAGCCGGCGGGCAGGGTGCGGTGCGCGCCGAGCAGCCGGCCCAGCACGGATTCGGCGATCGGCTCGGGATGCGCGCCGTGTCCCGCCGGCGGCGCGGGGTCGCCGACCAGCAGCAGATTCCGGGCGCACACGGCCACGGCCACCGCCTCGGCCAGCGGGAACTTCCCGGCGTCCACGATGACCAGCAGATCCAGGCTGTCGCGCGCGACGCGCTCGGGATCGGTGAAGTCGCTCGAGAGTCCGCCCACCACACAGCCGTTCACGGCATTGTCGAGGAAGCGCGGATAGCGCGAGGCCTCGATGGGCAGCCATTCCGGCGCCACCGCCCGGCTGTCGGCCTTGGCGACCAGCTCCGGCAGCACGCCCATCTGCACCACGGCGTCGAGCACGTGCTCGACCACCTGGTGCGAGCGCGCCACCACGCCGACCCGCCACCGGTAGCGGGTGACGAGCCGTTCCACGGCGCGCGCGGTGGTGTCGGTCTTGCCGGTGCCGGGCGGGCCCTGCACGGCCACATACGAATTGTCGAGATCCAGGACCGCGGCGGTGACGGCGGCGGCGTGATCGCCGAACACCTCGGGCAGCGCCGCGCCCGCGCGCAGACGCGGCGGGCGGCGGCACAGGATGTCGAAGACGGCGGTCTCGGGCACCTGGGGGAGGGTCACCAGCAGCTGATGTGCGGTGTCCTCCAAGGCTTCCGCGAGATGGATGTCGTGGCCCGGCGGGCAGGGCGCGATGGCCGCGGGCAGCTCGTCGTAGGGTTCGCAGCCCACGGGGAGTATCTCCACCACCCGCACCACGTCCTCGAAATTGGTGTCCAGCGCGCAGCCGAGGACGGTGGCGTGTGCCGTCGCGCGCAGGCCCGGGGCGGCCGTCATACCGGGCGCGGGGCGGTCGTAGAGGGTGAGCACCGCCGTGCCCGGGGGCGGTGCGTTGCCGGTGCCCAGCCGGCCGGTGAGGGTCAGGTAGCGCCGCATGGGCTGTTGCCCGGTGCCGTGCCAGTCGGTGTCGACCGAGCCGGAGTCGGCGACGAGAACCCCTGCGGTGTCGGCCCATTCGGCCACCGGATGGTCGAGCCGGTCGTCGTGCGCCCAGCGCAGCGGCCGCCGCTCGCGCCGGTGATAGCCCAGCGCCGCCGCCGCGAGCCCGGCCGCCTCCTGCGCCGGGCCGCGCTCCTCGCCGTCGCTCTCCGCGAATTCCCGCAGGGCCGCCTCGATTTCGTCGGGCCCGGTCTCGGCGTAGTCGTAGGACCACCGACGGCTGGGCCGGACCTCGTGTCCCGCGGCCAGGTCGAGCAGCCAATCCCGCAGTCGCAGTACGGCTTCCGCGCCGCCGCCGCTCTCCTCCTGATTGGGCGGCAGCTGGTGCAGGTCGTAGGAGCGTTCGCCGACCACCAGCGCCGCCCGCACCACCGGGTACAGGTCGGCCAGGGCGGGTAGCAGCTCCGCCACCACATCCTCACCCTCGGAATCGCGTTCGCCGATGGTGTGCAGCAGGCCGCGCAGATCGCCGCGATAGTGGTGGATCCGCAGATCCGGGCATTCGCGCTGGCGCTCGATCAGGAACTCCAGCAGCGCGTCCGCGTCGTCGCGGCGGGGGGAACGGCTCCCGTGACCGAGGGTATCCGGGCCGTCGGCTCGAATGACGAAGGTGCGCGCCGGTTTCGGCACGGCGGGCGCGGGCACGAATCCCAGCGCGACCGTGCTCACCCCGGGCCCCTGCTCGAAGGTCGCGACCGCGGCGTTGCCGCGCTTTTCGGCGAACTGTTCGCCATCGGGCGATTCCACCGGGTCCTGGACGAATATCGCCGGCGCGGAGGAGGTTTCGGCCACGCGGAGGCCCTGCGCGGCCGGGTGGTCCGCCGGCGCCCGGTCGGCCGGCTCGAGCGCGCTGATCTGCACGATCACATCGCCTGCGGTGCGGGCGATTCCGGACCCCGCGCGCGGGAGGCCGGCGGTGTCGGGGGGATTGACCGGGGTGACGCTGACGAACAGGTCGCCACGGGTCGGCGCGGGCAGGGCGGCCAGCGCGGCCGGATCGATGAGGGCGTGCACCGGACGGCCGGTGCGCTCGCGCAGGATCTGGACCTCGGCCTGGCGGCGCAGGGTGGTCAGGGTGGCGGACGGGATGCCGGTGACGGCGGCGTCGGCGACGGCCAGCCGGTCCACGGTGGTGATCCCCGCGTCGCGCAGGTGGGCGCGGGTGGCCGGGCGCATTCCCGCCACCAGCAGCAGATCCCGGCGGGTCTCGAGTTCGGTTGTGCAGGTGGGGCAGTGGCCGCAGGCCAGGAAGCGCCGGTCCCCCCACTGCACGGGGAGCAGCTCGCCGAGCTTGGTGTCGACAATGAGGTTCAGCCGCGCCCGCCGCGCCTGGTAGACGACCGACATGTCCGCGAGCGTGTAGGTGACCGGGACGCCGTCCTCCCACACCCGCACCTGCGGCGCGGACCGGAAACCGTTGCGCCGCAGGGCCTCTGCGGCGGCCGCCAGTCCCAGCAGGGTCGCGATCCCGCCGCGCCGGCCCGCCACCCCGGCCACGATGTAGTCGTGTCCCTCGGGGGCGTGATCGCGCACCAGGAATTCGCAGCGCGCCACGAAGTCCCCGTCGAACACCACACCGCCCGCGACCGCCTCGGCCTCCGCCCGCAGTGCCGTCAGCGTCCGGTCGTGCGCGTCCCGCAGTCCGGCCAGTGCGCGCTCGCGCAGGTCCTCGGAGACGAGCGCGGTGGTGGCGAGGGCGTCGGCCGCGGGCTCGGACAGGCGGATGCGGGTGACGCCCGGCCCGTACCGGTCGCGCAGGTCGGCGAGGTGGTGTTCGACGGCCGGGTCGGGGGTGCGTGTGAGCGTGCCGGGCGACGGGAACTCGACCGGCGTCACCAGTCCCAGTTCGGCGTCGAGCGCGCGCAGCAGCGCGAACTCACAACGCGCCGCCGTCACCAGGTCTCCGGTGCTGCACACGACACGATCACCGAACAGCATCAATCGCGGCCCTCCTGTGCCTCTCCTCCGCCGACACCCGCACCCGGCCGGGGTCTTGTCGTCACGTGGCCGAGTCGGGCCATAGCGTAATGACTGCGGGCGGTGTGATGTGCTGCCAGGTGCGGCCCGCGCACCGGTCCGGACCCGCCATGACCCGCCCATGTCAGCACGCGTTTGCGGGCGATGTTGGGAGACAACGCGACTCGCGCGCGCCGCAGCCGCCGACAGCGGCTCGAGGCCCGGTCGTACGCCAGAAATCGCATCGCCATTCCGGCGTGTCGCCCCGCGGACCACCCGGCGGCGCGTCGCGGTCCGGCGGGTTCGCTCGTTACTCGCCAGTCGCTTGTTTCCGGCGGGCCCGCAACCCGTGCGGGTCTGTCACAATCTGCCGATGCTCTACCTAGCGGGCGCTCGCGGCCGCCTTCACTACCGCCGCTGGCAGCTCGATAATGCACAGGCCGTCCTGGCGTTCTTACCCGGAATCGGCCAGCACAGCGCGCACTACCACCGATTCGCCCGGGCGCTGGCCGCCCAGGGCATCGAACTCTGGGCCCTGGACACCTCCGGGCACGGACTCAGCGAAGGAGATCCCGAAAGGCCGGGAACGATCCACGAGCTGGCCGCCGACGCCCGGCTGTTCCTCGACCAGGTGCATGCGCACGCGACCTCCACCCCGTTCCTGATGGGTCACTCCCTGGGCGCGGCCACCACCCTGGCCGTGCTGCGCGACGCGCAACCGGGCGACTTCGCCGGACTGGTGCTGTGCGGGACGCCCAAGGCGGTGCTGGAGGGCAGGTCCCCGAAGTCCGCCCGCGGCGCCGAAACCGCGAATCGTGCTCGCGCCCAGGGCGGTTCCCGCTCGCGTGCCGCACTGGCGACCGAGCAGGAGTCGGACTGGCCGGGACCGCGGCTGCCCGCGGGCCTGCCGGTGCTGATCGTGCACGGCGCGGACGATCGCCGGGCGCCGGTGGAACCGGTGCGGGAGTGGTCGGCCCAGGTCGGCGCGCGTTTCCACACCTACCCCGATGCCGGCCACGACCTGCTGCACGAGCCCGCGCATGCCGAGGTCACCGCGGAGATCGTCGAATTCGTGCACGCCCGCTCGCTGGTCTGAAGGATTCGCGCTGGTCCTGAGGATTACGGTGAGGGCGTGCCCCTCTACGAATTCGAAGGCAAGCGCCCGACTGTCGATCCGACCGCGTTCATCGCGCCCACCGCGACCCTGATCGGCGATGTGCGCGTCGAGGCGGGCGCCTCGGTCTGGTACGGCGCGGTGCTGCGTGCGGACCTGGCGCCCATCATCATTCGGGAACGCGCGAACGTGCAGGACAACGCCGTGATCCATGTGCCGCAGGACGTCACCGTGGAGATCGGCGCGGGTTCGACGATCGCGCACTCGGTGGTGTTCCACGGCGCGACGCTGGGCGCGGAATCGATTGTGGGCAACGGCAGTACGGTGCTGGACATGGCCAAGATCGGCAGCGGCGTGATGATCGCCGCGCACTCGCTGGTCGGCCCGGGGCAGGAGATTCCCGACGGCGTGCTCGCCGCCGGCTCGCCCGCCCGGGTCAAGAAGCCGCTCGCGGGCACCCCGGCCGAACTGTGGGTCAAGACCAATCCGAGCTTCTACGCCGACCTCGCGCAGCGACACCGCACGGGCATCACCGAGGTTCACTGATCCGTTTCCCGGGAAGCGGTGGGGCGCAACAGCTTCACCACTTCCGCATCGGTGAGCTGATGGAAGTCCCGGTAGGCCCCGCCCACTCCGCCGAGAGCCCGCGGTACCAGCGGGCACACCACCTCGTCGGCGATCTCCCGGATCCGGTGCAGCGCTTCAACCGAGGACACCGGCACCGCCACCACCACCCGGCGCGGCTCGTGCAGCCCGGCGATCTCGCAGGCGGCGGCGACGGTCGCGCCCGTCGCCATACCGTCGTCCACGATCACCACGGTCCGGTCCTTCAGGTCGATCGGCGGCCCGGCCCGCAGGACCCCGCGGCGGCGCTCCAGCTCGGCCCGCTCGACGAGTTCGATGTCCGCCAGCTGATCGGGCGTCACTCCGGTGTGCCGCACCACGTCGTAGTTCAGCACCCGGACGTCGTCCTCCCCGATGGCCCCCATGGCCAGTTCCGGCTGCCACGGCACCCCGAGCTTGCGCACCAGCAGCACATCGAGGTCGCCGCCGATCACGTCGCGCACTGCCACGGCCACCGGCACCCCGCCCCGGGGCAACCCCAGCACCAGCGGATCCGCCGCGCGCAGGTGCCCCAGCACCCCACCCAGCGCGCGCCCGGCGGCCGCCCGATCCGGATAGATCATCGCTCTGTCCATTTTGCCCCTCCGCTGCGCTCCGGGGCAGGGTTCTGGGTGGCTCTACTCTCCGCGGATCGTGTAGCGGCGTAATGCCAGGCTCGGATTCGTGGTGCGGACCTCGGTGAGGTGGTGCAGGTCGATGTGGGCGGTGGCGATGCCCGGCTGGTCGCCGAGTTCGGCCAGCACCGCGCCGGTGGGGGAGACGATCATGGAGGCGCCGGACCCGCGCGGGGCGGCCTGGTCGGCGGCGGCGACGTACATGGTGTTCTCGATGGCCCGGGCGCGCAGCAGCGTGGTCCACTGATCGACCTTGCCGGGACCGGGAATCCACTGGGCGGGCAGCAGCAGGACGTGCGCGCCCGCGCCGGCCAACCGGCGAATGCCTTCGGGGAAGCGCAGATCGAAGCAGGTCTGCAGCCCGAACACCACGCCGTCCACGGTGAAGGTCGGGGACTGGTCCAAGGGGCCGGGGATGAGCAGATCGGATTCGCGCGATCCGAACGCGTCGTACAGGTGCACCTTCCGGTAGACCGCCGCGAATTCGGCGTCGGGCGAGGCGGCAACGAGGGTGTTGTAGACGTGCCCGGCGGGCTGGTCCGGGCCCCCGGACTCGACCACGCCCGCGACCACGTGCACCCCGAATTCGGCTGCGATACCGCGCAATCCGGTGACGAACGGTCCGGTGAGCGGTTCCGCGGCGGCCAGCACCCGATCGTCGAGGCGCTTGGTGGCGAACATCGAATACTCCGGCGCCACCACCACCTTCGCTCCGAGTTCGCTGGCAGCCTTGACCTCCGCGCGCAGGGCGGTGAGATTGGCCACGGTGTCGGTGTACGGATCGAACTGCACCACCGCCACATCCACCGACCCGGCCGGTTCGGTCCCGGCGGGCCGCTCCGCCGCGGCGGCCGTTTCGTGCACGGCCGTCACCACTGCTCCCGAGCTGCCCGCATCGGCGGTGGCCAGGGTTCCGGTGACGTAGTTGCGAGCGGGAGCGGGTTCGGGATTTCCGAGTCCGGACACGGAACTCGAGGGCGTCGGGGCGGCGGGCGCGGGCGGGTTGTCCGGTTGCACGACTCCCAGGGTATTCACCCGATGGTCAAGCCCGCAGCTAGCAGGCAGTAAAATCCGTGGCAATGAGTACCTCACCGGCCGACAGCGTTCCCACTGACGACGAGAGGGACGTTTCCGGCCCGTCCTTCGCTGATCTGGGTATCGATGACCGCATCCTGCGGGCCATCGCCGATGTCGGCTACGAATCGCCGTCGCCCATCCAGGCGGCGACGATTCCGCCGTTGCTCGACGGCGCGGACGTGGTGGGCCTGGCCCAGACCGGTACCGGCAAGACCGCGGCCTTCGCCATCCCGATCCTCATGGGCATCGAGATGACCGGCAAGGCCCCGAAGGCGCTGGTGCTGGCCCCGACCCGGGAGCTGGCCATCCAGGTCGCCGAGGCGTTCGGCCGCTACGCGGTGCACATGCCCGGCCTGCATGTGCTGCCCATCTACGGCGGTCAGAACTACGCGGTGCAGCTGTCCGGTCTGAAGCGCGGTGCGCAGGTGGTCGTCGGCACGCCGGGCCGCGTCATCGACCACCTCGAGCGCGGCACCCTGGACCTGTCGCAGCTGCAGTACCTGGTGCTCGACGAGGCCGACGAGATGCTCAAGATGGGCTTCCAGGACGATGTCGAGCGCATCCTCGCCGACACGCCCGACGAGAAGCAGGTCGCGCTGTTCTCCGCGACCATGCCGTCGGCCATCCGCAAGATCTCCAAGCAGTACCTGAAGAACCCGACCGAGATCACCGTCAAGACCAAGACGTCGACGAACACCAATATCACCCAGCGCTGGGTGCTGGTGTCGTATCAGCGCAAGCTGGACGCGCTGACCCGCATCCTCGAGGTCGAGTCCTTCGAGGCCATGATCATCTTCGTGCGCACCAAGCAGGCCACCGAGGAGCTGGCCGAAAAGCTGCGCGCGCGTGGGTATTCCGCGGCCGCCATCAACGGCGACATCGCGCAGGCGCAGCGGGAGCGCACCATCGGCCAGCTCAAGTCGGGTGTGCTCGACATCCTGGTCGCCACCGACGTGGCCGCGCGCGGCCTGGACGTGGAACGTATCTCGCACGTCGTCAACTACGACATCCCGCACGACACCGAGTCCTACGTGCACCGCATCGGCCGCACCGGCCGCGCGGGCCGCTCCGGTGACGCGCTGCTGTTCGTGGCCCCGCGCGAGCGCCGGCTGCTCGACGCCATCGAGCGCGCCACCCGCCAGCAGGTCACCGAGATGCAGCTGCCCAGCGTCGAGGACGTGAACGCGCAGCGCGTGCAGAAGTTCGGCGACACGATCACCGAGAATCTGGCCTCGGTCAATCTGCCGTTGTTCCGCAAGCTGATCGAGGACTACGAGCGCGAGCACAATATCCCGCTGGTGGATATCGCCGCAGCGCTGGCGGTGGGCGGCCACGACGGCGACAACTTCTTCATGGAGCCGGATCCGGAGCCGACGGCGCGCGAGCGTCGCGAACGCGCCCCGCGTTCCTTCGAAGACCGCGACCGCGGTCCGCGCGAGCGGCGCGAGCCGAGTGGGCCGTCCCGGCATCGCCAGACCGGTGCGGAGCTTGTCACCTATCGCATCTCGGTCGGCAAGCGCCACAAGGTCGCCCCCGGCGCGATCGTGGGCGCCATCGCCAATGAGGGTGGCCTGCGCCGCAGCGACTTCGGCCACATCAGCATCCGTCCGGACCACTCGCTGGTGGAGCTGCCGGCCGACCTGTCCAAGGAAACCCTGAATGCATTGAGCCGCACCCGGATCAGTGGTCAGCTCATCGATCTCCAGCTGGATCAGGGCCCGCCCGGAGGACGCTCCATGAGCCGGGCCCCGCGCCGCGAAGGCAAGCGCCCGGACGCCCGGCGCAAGCCGCGGTTCTGAGCCCGCCGCTCGAAACGATCAACGCCCGCATCCGGAAGGGATGCGGGCGTTGCGTTTTCGAGGGTGCGGCGGCGCCGTAGGTCAGTTCGTTCCGGGCGCGCCCGCGGCGGGGGCGGCGTCGGGAGCCTGTGCCGGAGCCGCCGGGGTCGCCGGGGCGGCCGAGGTGGTCGGAGCCGAGGCGTCCGGGGTGGCGGGGACCGCGGGCTGGGCGGGCGGGGTGTCGGACACGGTGAACAGGCCGACGGTCGGCAGCACCACGCAGCGCGCGCCCGGGTAGTCGATAGTGCCCCACAGCGAGGCGACGACGGTGCCCGCGCCGGCGTCGACGGTCTTCGACAGCGAGGGCAGGTTGTACTCGGTCTGGTCGTCGAGGGCGGTGATGCCGCTGCGGCCGTTGTTCACATTGAGCCAGGCCACGCTCAGGCCGGAGGCGGTCGGAAAACCGTTCTGCTGCGCCATGACCTGGAAGCTGACATTGCCCGGCGGCAGCGACACCGAGGCGTTGGGACCGGTGACGCCGGTGACGGCCATCGCCGAGGTCAGGCTGAACGGCATATTGAAGCCGCAGCCGAGGGTGGGCGCCAGGTACGAGAACGGCGTGAACTGAACGTTTTCCAGCTTCGCGGCGGCGATCAGCTGGGCCGATCGGGCGATGTCGGCGACCGCGGCCCGGCCGTCGGCATTGTCGCCGACGGCCTGGGTGAGCTGGTCGATGCCGGTTTCGACGGGCGTCTTCGGCTGGTCGGCGGTGGCTGCGCTGGTCGCGCCGACGGTGGCCGCGGCCGTGAGGGCGGCGACCGCCAGGGCGCGCCGGGACAGAGTCCAACCGTTCACTCGTGCTGCTCCTGCGTCGATATTCTCGCCGAGCCACAACAGCCCGACGTCCCGGAATTCGGGTATCGGATTCCTGGGCAACCTACCAGCTCAGCTCGAGAGCCGGGATATCGAGTCGCTGCGAACCGAGCACCCCGGGCCGTCCGGCCGGTGTGATCTGGATGACAATCAGACCATTACCGGGGGGTAAGTTTGATGGCGACATCACAGCGACGCTCGGGAGAAGCAATGAAGCTGGCCCTATCACCCGATGAGGTGAAATTCCGGGACGACCTGCGCGAGATCTACCGGACCAAGATCCCGGCGGAGATCCGTGACCGCATGAAATACGGTCTCGAGCTCTCTCGCGATGACATCGTCACCTCCCACCGCATCCTCAACGAGAACGGCCTGGCCGTGCCCAAGTGGCCGGTGCGGTGGGGCGGCCGCGACTGGTCGCCCATGCAGCTGCACATCTGGGAGGACGAGATGCAGCTTGCCTCGGTGCCGGAGCCGCTCACCTTCAACGCCCAGATGATCGGCCCGGTCATCGCCCAGTTCGGTTCCGAGGAGCTCAAACAGCGCTTCCTGCCGGCCACCGCCAATCTCGACATCTGGTGGTGCCAGGGCTTTTCCGAGCCCGACGCGGGCTCGGACCTGGCGGCGGTGCGCACCACCGCGGTACGCGACGGCGACTCCTACATCGTCAACGGCCAGAAGATCTGGACCACCCTGGCCCAGTACGCCGACTGGATCTTCTGCCTGGTGCGCACCGACCCGACCGTCAAGAAGCAGGCCGGCATCTCGATGCTGCTCTTCGACGTCAAGACCCCCGGCGTGACCATCCGGCCGATCAAGCTCATCGACGGCCACCACGAGGTCAACGAGGTCTTCTTCGAGAACGTCCGGGTGCCCGCCGATCAGCTGGTCGGCGAGGAGAACATGGGCTGGACCTACGCCAAGTTCCTGCTCGGCAACGAGCGCACCGGCATCACCGGTGTGGGCCGCACCAAGGTGAAGCTGGGCGTCGCGAAAGAGTATGCGGCGCAGATCCGTTCGGGCGACGGCACGCTGCTCGAGGACCCGGCGTTCGCGGCGCGCGTGGCCGAGATCGAGAACGAGCTGCTGGCGCTGGAGCTCACGCTCATGCGCGTGGTCTCCAATTCCAATGACGGCAAGCCGAATCCGGCCTCCTCGGTGCTGAAGCTGCGCGGTTCGGAGCTGCAGCAGGCCGCCACCGAGCTGCTGCTGGACGTCGCCGGGCCGGACGCGCTGCCGGTGAACGCCGGGGACATCGCCTCGCCCGGCTGGGCGCAGCGCAGCGGTCCCGGCTATCTCAACTTCCGCAAGACCACCATCTACGGAGGCTCCAGCGAGGTGCAGCGCACCATCATCGCCTCCACCATTCTCGGATTGTGAGCCGCCGCCATGGATTTCGAACTCACCGATGAACAGGTCATGCTCCGGGACACGGTCCGGGATCTGCTGGGCCGCGCCTACGACCCGGAGACCCGCCTGAAGGTCATCGACACCGACCTCGGCTGGAACCGGGACGTCTGGCGGCAGCTCGCCGAATTGGGCGTCCTCGGACTGGCTTTCGACGAGGAAGACGGCGGCGTGGGCGCCGGGCCGGTCGAGACCATGGTGGTCATGGAGGAGATCGGCCGCCGCAATGCGCCCGAACCCTTCCTCGACGCCGTGCTCGTACCCGGCGGGCTGGTGGCCCGCGCCGGCACCGCCGACCAGCGGCAGCGCGTGCTGCCCGCGCTCGCCGGCGGCGAGACCCTGCTGGCCTTCGCGCACCAGGAGCCCGGCACCCGGTGGCCCGCAACCGAACTGGCCGCCACCGCGGTCCGCGACGGTGACGGCTATCGGATCACCGGCGTCAAGAACCCGGTCCCGCACGGTGACTGCGCCGATCAGCTGGTGGTCAGCGCCGCCCTTCCCGGCGGTGGCATCGGCCTGTTCCTGATCGCGGCCGACGCCGAGGGCGTCACCGGCACCCCCTACCGCACCTTCGACGAGCGCCGCGGTGCGCAGCTCGAATTCGCCTCCGCCGCCGCTGAACTCCTCGGCGACGGCGGTGACGCGCAGCCGGTGGTGGACGCGGTGGAGCTGGCGGCGCAGGCGAGCCTGTGCGCCGAATCCCTCGGCGCGATGGAGGAGGCCCTGCGGCTGACCGCCGAATACCTGAAGACGCGCAAGCAGTTCGGCGTCACGCTGTCCAAGTTCCAGACCCTGACCCAGCGTGCCGCCAATATGTATGTGTCCCTGGAGCTCGCGCGCAGCATGAGCCTGTACGCCACGGCCGCGGTCGCCGACGGTTCCGCCGACCGGGTGGCGGCGTCGCGCGCCCGGCTGCAGGTCGGCCGCTCCGCCCGCCACATCGGGCAGGAGTCCATCCAGATGCACGGCGGTATCGGCATCACGACCGAATACCCGGTCAGTCACTACGTGGCCCGCCTCACCGCCATTGCCCGCACCCTGGGCAGCGACCTGGAACACCTGCGCGTTCTCACCGACCGCGTGGGCGACTACACCCTCGTGGAGTTCTGACCCCCAGCACCGAGGCCGCGCCCCGCTCCACCCGGAGCGGGTGCGTGGGCCGTCGCAGAATTCACTGGTGCACCGTGGATCTCGGCGTGCTCCTACTCGCTCCTGCTCGCGGTCGTGCCCAGGGTGCGAAGTTGGAATTTCGGTGTCGGGGACGGATGGTGCGAGCGTAGCGCTACCCGTCGGAGTTGTCCGAGGCCGGGTGATCCGTGGTCGGGAAGGCGGTCGGCGGGACCGTGGTGACCGGGAGTTCGGTTGTGGCGCGCGGGCTTTCGGTGGTGGCCGGGCGCGTGGTGGTGCGCGACGGCGTGGAGTGGGTGCTCGCATTCGGGTCCGCGGCCGGATCGTCCGGGGTGCCGGTGATGGTGGAGATCGGCGCGCGCCGGGAGGGCTGGTCGGCGGCCACCCGCCAGGTGGGGGACGGCGGGATGACGACGGCGGGAGTGGCGCTCGCGCTGCTGTTCGTCGAAGTCACCGGCGCCGCTTGCAGATCGGCGTTCAGCGGCGGCGGCGCGACGTAGGTGTCGGTGTGCCCGAGGCCGCAGGCGCCCAGGAGAATGAGCCCGGCCGACACCATGCCGACCGCCGCGGCGGCACCCGCCACGGGCTTGGGCAGGTGACGCAGCGGGGTGAGGCCGCGCTCGTCCGCGCCGGCGTTGCTGCCGTCCATTGGTGGCACTCCTGATTCGTGTCGAGTGGGCTCACCCTAACGGAGGCCGCAGGGTGGGGCCAGGCGGGTGGTCGGTTCGATAACCGGATGGCACAGGCGATTCCGTAGGCCTCGGAAATATCTCAAACAGCCATGATTCAGATATCGAATTAGTAAACTCGCCGCGTTTTGGGCACGTGTCGTATGGACTTTCCGTTGCAGAGCCGTAATGTGTGTCCAAAGTTACACGTGAGACGCTCGAAATTTGCCGAGGGGCGCGCCGAAGAATCGCGAGACCCGGCGGGCGTCATCGAGGAGTGGATGATGGGTGCATTTTCGGCATCTCCGCTGCGCGCGTCGGCGCGTGCAGGAGAACCTGCGGCCCCCGGGCTGCGGATGTCGGCAATCCTGGCCCGCGTCGTCGCCTGGCTGATCTTCCTGGGTGGGCTCGCCGGCGCGGTACTCGGCATTGCCGGGCTACGCGTCGAAATCACCGTCGCCGGACTGATTCTCGCCTGCACCGCGGGTTTGGTGTTGCTCAAACTTCGGGCCGACGCGCACACTGGCTAATCCTCCGCGAATTAGTCATTTGCGGCAACTACCCATTCGAATGCTTCGGCTTCGGATCGTGCGCCCTCAATCGTCCGGGATCGGTTGGGCTCACCGAGTTCCGTCAGCAACTCTTCGGAAATCCCCACCAGATCCGACAATACGGACGGGGTAAACCATGCCGGACGGGTAGCGAACAACAGATCCTCGCTCGAGGTGTTGCCGGAGGCGCCCGGCGCGAACGGGCAGCCGCCCAGCCCACCCAGCGAACCGTCCACCACTGCCGCGCCGGCGGCCAGGGCCGCCAGAGAATTCGCGACGCCCATGCCCCAGGTGTCGTGACCGTGAAAGACGATGCGGTGCTGCGGCGTTCCCCAGTGCCCGGTCGCGGCCACCGCCCCGATGAGCGCGCCGACCTGACCCGGATGCGCCTGGCCGAGGGTATCGGCCACCACGATGTCCGCCGACCCCTCGGTGCGCGGATCGGTGGCGATGGCCAGGACCCGCGCGGGATCCACGGGCCCGTCGAACGGGCAGGTGAAAGCCGTTGCCAGACAGAGCTGAATGCGCCCGCCCGCCTCCGCCGCGAGCCGCACCGCCTCCGGCATGGCGGCCAGGCTGTCCTCGGTGGTGCGGCCGATATTGGCCTTGTTGTGCGCATCCGACACCGAGAAGCAGTACTGGAAATTGCGCACGCCGGCCTCCGCGGCCCGCACCACGTGCCGGGGTGTGGCCACCCAGACCCAGCAGCGTTCCAGTTCCGCGGGCGTGAGCCGGGCGACCAGATCGAGGGTATTGGCCATGGGCGGCACCAGATCCGGGCGCGCCATGGATCCGATCTCCAGCTCGGGCACGCCCAGCGCCAGCAGCTGCCGCGCGATCTGGACCTTGCGCTCGGTGGGCAGCACTTTCCCGGTGAGCTGCAGGCCGTCGCGCAGCGTGACATCGCGCAGGGTCATGAGTTCGCCTCCAGGGCATCGATATCGGCGTCGGTCAGGCCGAGCAGGCCGGTGAGCACCTCGCGGGTGTGCTCGCCGAGGTCCGGGCCGACATTGCGGATGGGCAGCGATCGGCCGCCGATCACCGGGACGATGCCCGGGAAACCGACCTCCCTGGGCTCGGGCTCGCCCACGTCCACCCGGAAGGGCTGGATCATATTGCGCGCCCGGTACTGCTCGTCGGAGACGATGTCGGCGGCGGTGTAGATGGGCCCGCACGGAATCGCGGCCGCCTCCAGCACCCGCAGCGCCTCCTCGCGGGTGCGTACTCGCGTCCACTCGGCGATCGAGGCGTCGAGCCGCTCGCGGTGACGCCAGCGTCCGGCATTGTCCTGCAGCTCCGGATCGGCGGCGAGGTCCGGACGATCGATGACCTGCATGTACCGCTGGAAGATGGCGTCGCCATTGCCGCCGATGATGATGCTGGTGCCGTCGCCGCACGGATAGGCATTGCTGGGCGCGATGCCCTCCATGCGCCCGCCGACGCGTTCGCGATTGATGCCGTAGGCCAGATAGTCGGGCACCAGGGATTCCATGACCGACAGGATGGATTCGTTGAGCGCCACGTCGATGACGCGCTGCTCCAAGGGAACCCGCTGCATCCGCTCGCGCTGGAACAGCGCCATCACGGTGCCGAACGCGGCGTAGATCCCGGCAATGGAATCGCCGATGGACACGCCGACCCGCACCGGCGGCCGGTCCGGATCGCCCACGAGTTCGCGCAACCCGCCGACCGCCTCGGCCACCGCCGCGAAGCCCGGCCGCTGTGCGAGCGGACCGGTCTGGCCGTACGCGGAGATGCGGGTGATGACCAGATTCGGATTGGCCTCGTTGAGCACCTCGGGCCCGAGCCCCCACTTCTCGAGCATTCCGGGCCGGAAGTTCTCCAGCAGCACATCGCACTGCTCGATCAGATCCAGCACGATCCTGCGTCCGGCCTCGGTGCGCAGATCCAGCGTGATGGACTTCTTGTTCCGGTTGACCGTCCGGTACAGCATCGAGGTGTCACCGCCGTAGAGCCGCCAATTCCGCAGCTCATCACCGGTTTTCGGCCGCTCCACCTTGATCACCTCGGCCCCGAAGTCGCCGAGAATCCGCCCTGCCGTCGGCGCGGCCACGTAGTTGCCCAGTTCCAGAACCCGAACGCCGTCGAGCGGCCGAATCTCCATGCCCACAGTCTGCACGATGGGCGTACCCCGAAAACGGCGAAGCCGGTGCGACGGTCGAGAGGACCGTTGCACCGGCGTGCCGATCGCGGAACCTGCAACGACCCCACGAAAGTTCGGACCACCCTGTCGGTTCGCGGCCCGTCTCGTTCTGGACTGCGGCTTGATCGACCTCCGCCTCGGAGCGGGGGAGCGAAGCGGAGGAGGGAAGAACGAGACCTTCAGGGCCGCGAACCCGCCCGGAGCGAAGCGGAGGGCAAATCGAACACAGCTTCAGGCGGCGCGGGGGGCGACCTCCTCGATGATCGAGTAGTGCTCGGCATTACCGGTGATGATGGTGCTGGTTTCTCCGTTCACGCCGACCGGGACGTCGCCGGCCAGGGTGATACGGGTGAGGCGGCGGGGCTGGCCGTCGTAGTCGTCGATGGCGTAGTGCTGGGTGGCGCGGTTGTCCCAGATCGCCACATCGCCGAGCTGCCAGTTCCAGCGGGTGGTGTTCTCCAACCGGGTGACACGGTTCTGCAGCAGCTGGAACAGGGCCTGCGATTCGGCGGCGGAGAAGCCGACGAAGTTCTTCACGAAATGCCCGAGCAGCAGCGCGCGCTCGCCGGTGACGGGGTGCACGCGCACCACCGGGTGCTCGGTCTCGTAGTAGGTGGACTCGAATTCCTCGCGGTAGGCCTTGATATTGGCCGTCACCTGCGCGTTCTCGCCACGCGCGACCTCGGTGCGGTCGGCGGCGTAGTCGTAGGCATTGGTGTGGCGGGCGCGCAGGTTCTCGACGAGGACCCGCAGCGGCGCGGGCAGCGAGTCGTAGGCCGCCACGGTCGAGGCCCAGGTGGTGGAGCCGCCGTAGGGCGGCAGGTGCACCGCGCGCAGGATGGACGCCTTCGGAATCCGATCCACGAAGGTGACGTCGGTGTGCCAGCTGTTGGCGCGGCCGTACTCGGAGTCGATGGGCAGCGTCTTGACGCCCTTGGAGGTGACGGTCGGGTGCGGGGTGGTCGGCGCGCCCAGCAGCTGCGCGAACTCGTACTGCCCGTCCTCGGTCAGGTGCTCCTGCCCGCGGAAGAAGATGACCTTGTGCTTGTGCAGCGCGTCCTGGATGGCCTGCACGGTCACCGAATCCAGATCGCCACCCAGTCGCACGCCGTCGATGCGCGCGCCGATCTTGCTGCCCAGCTGCACGACAGTGAGGTTGGATGTTGCGTAATCGACGGACATGCAATGCCTTTCGCCCGATGGAGTCCGGCCCGGTTTCGAGCCGTGACCAGCACACCATCGGGGCGTCCGGTGAAACAGGTTCAGGATCAGCCGGATCGAAAGGCTCGTGAGCGAACGCCCGTCGCTATCCGAGCTGTTCGCGCAGCACTACCCGAGGTGTTCGCGCAGATAGGCCAGGTCGTCGGCGACACCGTCGGCGGGGGTCTCCAGGATCACCGGCGCTCCGGCCGTGCGGCACACCTCGGCCAGCAACTGCGGGTCGATGGTCCCGTCGGCGAAGTTGGCGTGCCGGTCCGCGCCCGAATCGAAGGCGTCCCGCGAGGAGTTCAGGTGCACCAGGTCGATGCGCCCGGTGATCCCCTTGATCCGCTCCACGATCCCGACCAGTTCCTCACCGCCCGCCCAGGCGTGGCAGGTGTCGAGGCAGAATCCTGCCCCGAAGTCGCCGACCGCGTCCCACAGCCGCCCGATATCGTCGAAATACCGTGCCATGGCGTGGTTTCCGCCAGCCGTGTTCTCGATGAGAATGGGCACCGCGAATCCGCCCTTGTCCTGCTGCCGCTCGAACAGCTTGCGCCAGTTGACGAATCCCTCGGCCATCTCCTCGTCGGAGCGCACGTGGCCGCCGTGCACGACCAGCCCGAAGGCGCCCAGCTCGGCGGCGGCCCTGGCCTGCTGCGCCACCGCGTTGCGCGAGGGCATGCGCAGCCGGTTGTTCAGGCTGGCCACATTGATCTGATAGGAGGAGTGCACCACCAGGTCGATATCGCTGGCCTTGATCTCCTCGGCCCGCGGGTGGGGTTGGGGCTTGTCCCAGCTCTGCGGATCCACCACGAACATCTGGATGACGTCGGCCCCGAGCTTCTCGCCGAAGCCGATCGGGTCGCTGTCCATTCGGACGTGAGCTCCAATGCGCATGCGGCCAGCGTATCCCCGACCCCCGACAGCGCAGGCGGGGTCATCAGCGGCGATAAGCGAACGTTGAGTGTTGCGTTAGCGGACTGCGCGTAGATAGTTCGGTAGGCCGCGAATCGGCTACAGTTTCGGTGTTTTCGGATCGGCCCGAACGATCACGCCGATCGTCTGTGGTACCTCGCGCGCTGGTGGGTCCCGGCACGTGGAATGGGAAGTGGGAGATCGTCATGCTGTCCAACGGTGACGTTTTTGCTGGGTATGTCATCGAACGGCAGCTCGGCCGCGGTGGCATGGGTTCGGTGTACCTGGCCAAGCATCCGCGGCTGCCGCGAATGACGGCGCTCAAGCTGCTGAATCGGGAGATGGTCTTCGACAAGGAGGTCCGCGCCCGCTTCGAGCGCGAGGCCGACCTGGTCGCGCAATTGGACCACCACAATATTGTCACCGTCTACGACCGCGGGCTCGAGGACGGCCAGCTGTGGATCTCCATGCAGTACATCGACGGCATCGACGCCGCCAGCGTGAATCCGCAGACGCTGCCGCCCGAGCGGGCCGTGCAGATCGTCGCCGAGATGGCCGACGCCCTGGATTACGCGCACCGCAACGAGGTGCTGCACCGGGATGTGAAACCCGCCAATATCCTGCTGGCCCGCTCCACCGGCGGTAAGGGCGAGCGGGTGTACCTGACCGACTTCGGCATTGCGCGGCTGCGCGACGACAGCGGTCACCTGACCCAGACCGGGACGTTCACCGCGACCCTGGCCTACGCCTCGCCCGAGCAGCTGACCGGCTCCGCGCTGGACGGCCGCTCCGACCAGTACTCGCTGGCCTGCACGCTGTTCTGGCTGTTCACCGGGTCCGGCCCGTTCTCGGCGACCAATCCGGCGGCCGTCATCCAGGGGCATCTGCAGAATCCGCCGCCGCCGCTGGGCAGTGCGCGTGCCGGGCTGCCGCCGAGCCTGGACATGGTGATCGCCAAGGCCATGGCCAAGCGGCCCGAGGATCGCTTCCCCAGCTGCAGTGACTTCGCGGCCGCCGCGCGCCGGGCCCTGGCCAATCCGAGCGCGCCGGCCATTCCGCTGGTGCAACGCACGTCGCCGCCGATGCCGGTCATGCCGTACACCGGCGGGCCGAACCCGGTGGCGCCGTCCCCGACCGGGGGCGCCATGCCGACCGGGATGCCCATGTATACGGGTGGTGCCATGCCGACCGGCAATCCGGTGACCGGAGGCGCGTACTCGACCGGTGTGCCGATCACCGGTGCGCCCATGCCGACCGCGGGCTCGCGTCCGCAGACCGCGCCGCCGTCTCCGGCGGTGCCGTATCCGGCTCCGACACAGGTCAATCCGGCCCCGCCGAAGCCGGTCGCCGGTAACTACACCGGGCGCGGGACGAATCAGTACACCCAGCCGCCGTCCTACACCTATCCGAGCGCGGGTCAGCCGCAGCGTCCGCCGGTCGCGCCGGTGGGGGCGCATCGACCGGCCGCGCCGGCGAAGTCGAATACCGGCCTCATCATCGGCATTGTGCTGGCGGTGGTGGTGCTGCTCATCGTGGTGGTCGCGGTGATCGCGGCGGCGGGCAGCAAGGCCGGCGGCACCAAGGCCGGTGGCGCGCCGGGCAGCGTCGTGAACACCTCCCCGGGCGCCGCGCCCGGGGGCGCCCAGCAGATCGACTGGTCGGTCGCGGCCAAGCAGTTCCCGAAGCTGCTGCCCGCGGTCAAGACCGGCGGCAAGGGCTACAACGGCGCGACCTGCTGGGTGGCCGACTCGCCGGTCTCCTCCGACGCCACCGACGGCACCCCGGACTTCGGCGACTGGAAGGTGCAGTGGCGCTGCTACGGCGGCAGCAACAACAGCGACCCCTTCTACCGCATCTTCGCCTACGATTCGGCCGCCACCGTGCAGACCGTCCTGAGCGGTCTGACCCCGGACACCAAGTCGCAGGACGCGAACGGCGGCAAGACCTACACCAACTACCAGCTCACCGACGACAGCCATCCGCGCCTGGTGACCGCCTTCACCGGTGACAACAACCGCGCCCAGTACCTCATGTACACCGACGGCCTCACCGGCAGCCTGGATCCAGTCCTGAAATGGTGGAAGAACGCCCCCATCAACTGACCGCTCGCTGACCTCGCATATTCGAATCCCGAAGCTGATCAGGCTAGGGTCGGCGCAGTATCTGGTTCGCGGCCCGTCTCGTTCTGGACTGCGGCTCCATAGGCCGGCGCCTTGGAGCGAGACGAGGAGCGAAGCGGAGGAGCGGAGGAGGGAAGAACGAGACCCTCAGGGCCGCGAACCCGCCGGGGCGAAGCGGAGGCAAATAGATACAGAAAGGGAAGTTGTGCTGCGCGCTGGGGAAGTGTTCGCGGGTTACGAGATCGAACGCGAACTCGGCCGCGGCGGCATGGGGTCGGTGTATCTGGCCCGGCACCCCCGTCTTCCGCGGTTGATCGCGCTGAAGCTGCTGAGCCGGGACGTGTTCGGCGATATCGAGATCCGGCGGCGGTTCGAGCGGGAGGGCGATCTCGTCGCGCGGCTGGATCACCCCAATATCGTGCCGGTCTACGACCGGGGCATCGACGACGCGCAGCCGTGGATCGCCATGCGCTACATCGACGGTCCCGACGCGTCCCAGCTGGAGGCCGCGAATCTGCCGCCGCGCCAGGCGATCCGGATCATCGCCGAGACCGCGCGAGCCCTGGATTTCGCGCATCGCCGCGGCGTGCTGCACCGGGATGTGAAGCCCGCCAACATCCTGCTCGAACGGCTGGACGGCGAGGAGCGAGTGTTCCTGGCGGACTTCGGCATTGCCCGCCTGCGCGACGACGCCACCAAGCTGACCCAGACCGGATCGTTCACCGCGACGCTGACCTACGCCTCCCCGGAGCAGCTCTCGGGTCAGCCGCTGGATCCGCGCTCTGATCAGTATTCGCTGGCCTGCACGCTGTTCCGGTTGCTGACCGGGGATGTGCCCTTCGCCGCCGAGCATCCGGTGGGCATCATCCACGGTCACCTCAATCAGGCGCCGCCGCCGGTCAGCGCGCTGCGGGCCGGACTGCCGCAGGCGCTGGACGCCGTGCTGGCCCGTGCGCTCGCCAAACACCCTGAGGGACGGTTCGATTCGTGCGGGGAGTTCGCCACGGCGGCCCAGCAGGCGCTGGAGAATCCGGCCGGGGCCACGGTGGTGGCGCACTCGCCGTTCATTGCGCAGTCCGGCGGATCACCGGCGGCGCCAGGGCAATTCGGTCCCGCGCCGACGACCCCGTACGGTGTCGACGCGAATTCCGTTCCCGGGCAGCAGCCGCCCGCGACCATGCGCTACACCGCCCAGGCGCCGGCGCCCGCCCCCACCCCGCCGCGTCAAGCGCCGCCGCGGAAGAAGCGTTCGAAGCTGCGGGGCTGCCTGCTGGGTGCGGCGGCCGTCGTAGTGCTGCCGCTGGTGGCGGTCGGCGGGTGTCTGGCCGCGCTGGACCGGAGTGGGACCTCGCACGCCCCGGCGACCACCTCCGAGGCGCCCACACCGACCACCGACGACGAGCCGACGCCGACCGAGACCACCGATCCCGCCGCCGGTATCCCGGAGCATTCCGGTACCGACGCGCAGGTGCTCAGCCAGCGCTTCCCGCAGATGCTGCCGCAGTCCGACCCGAACGCCGACTCGAACTCCGGCACCGGCTACCAGGGCGCGGCCTGCTCGACCTACCCGCATTCCGCGCCCCCGCCCGATACCGGGTCCGGCGATCCCGACCTGGGCAACTGGGCGGTGGCCTGGAACTGTGCGGGCGGTGTCGGCCACCCGAGCTACCGCTTCGTCATGTACCGGTCGGCCGCCGATGCAGAGGACGCCCTGAACACGCTGTCGGGGTTCTCCCGGTCCGACGTCAAGGTGCGCGGCAACCTGTACACGAACTACCAGCTCAGCGACAGCGCCCTGCTGCGTCCGCGCCTGGTGACGGAGTTCCACTCCCAGGACGGCAAGCACGCTTTCCTGATGTACAGCACCGGTTTCCTCGCCACCGACGACCAGCTGCTGGATTGGTGGCGGTCCGCCCCCATCAATTGAGGGCTGTTCGACGCGGGTGTTCATGTGGAGTCTGTGAGGACATCGCCATCCGGGACACCCCGGATGGCGTCCATCCCAGAACCTAGACACACTGGACATCATGACTTCGAACGTCTCGGAATCCGCCACGCTCGAGCAGAGCACGGCCGCGGTCGCCGCCCGAGCGACCGATCTTGTGAAGATCTATGGATCGGGCGACACACAGGTTCGTGCGCTGGACGGGGTGACGGCCGAGTTCGCGAAGGGCGAGTTCACCGCCATCATGGGGCCCTCGGGCTCGGGCAAGTCGACCCTCATGCACTGCCTGGCCGGTCTCGATGCCGCCACCGCGGGCGCGGTCCACATCGGTGACACCGACCTGACCAAACTCTCGGACAAGCAGATGACCACGCTGCGCCGCGACCGCATCGGCTTCGTCTTCCAGGCGTTCAACCTGGTCCCCACGCTGACCGCGCTGGAGAACATCACGCTGCCGCTGGACATCGCGAACCGCAAGACCGACGAGGAGTGGCTGGCGACGGTGATCAAGCGGCTGGGCCTGGGCGACCGGCTCACCCACCGGCCCGCCGAGCTGTCGGGCGGTCAGCAGCAGCGCGTGGCCTGTGCTCGCGCGCTGGCGGGCAAGCCGGACATCATCTTCGGTGACGAGCCGACCGGCAATCTGGACTCGCGCTCCTCCGGGGAGGTGCTCAACATCCTGCGCGCGGCGGTCAACGAGTTCGGGCAGACGGTGGTGATCGTGACCCACGAACCACACGCGGCCTCCTACGCCGACCGGGTCGTCTTCCTCGCCGACGGCCGGATCGTGGATGAATTGCGGGAGCCTACCGCCGATTCCGTGCTCGACAAGATGAAGTCGCTGGAGACGCTCTGATGGCTGCCTCCCCGATGCGCAAGGTCGCCTTGCGCAATCTTGCCGCGCACAAGGTGCGCCTGGTGCTGACCGTGCTGTCAGTGGTGCTCGGAACCGCCTTCATCTCAGGGTCTTTCATCTTCACCGACACGTTGCAGAGCACCTTCGACGGCATCTTCGCCGCCCAGGCCAAGGGCGTGGACGTGCGGGTGCAGCCCAAGGAGCAGCAGTCGCTCGGTGTGCCGAACGACGTGGTGGACAAGCTCTCCCACCTGGACGGCGTCAAGACCGTCGCGCCCAGCGTCAACGGCCCGGTGGTGCTGCTGAAGGACGGGCACGCCGTACAGACCGGTGGCGCACCGAGTTTCGGGCAGTCGTATCTGCCGCCGGGCAAGTCGGTGGCGGAGCCGGACAAGTTCATCGACGGCGTGCCGCCCGCCCAGCCGGGTCAGGTCGCCATCAACAGCGGCGGTGCGGAGCGGGCCGGGCTGAAGGTCGGCGACCACACCACGGTGCTGGTGCCGTCCAAGGGCAATATCGACGTCACCATCTCCGGTATCTACGACATCGACGCCTCCAGTACCGGTGGGTTCATCGCGCTGCAGTTCGAGGATGCGCAGGCCCGCCAGCTGTTCACCGACGGCCTGCACGTGGCGTACGTGGACATCGCGGCCCAGCCCGGGGTGAAGGCCGATGATCTGCGCGATCGGATCAAGGCCGCGCTGCCCGATTACAAGGCGCAGAACGCCCAGCAGGTGCGTGACGACTTCAAGGCGCAGCTCGGCAATGCGCTGAAGTTCATCAACTACTTCCTGCTGGCGTTCGGGTCCATCGCGCTGCTGGTGGGCACGTTCATCATCTACAACACCTTCTCCATGCTGGTGGCTCAGCGGCTGCGCGAACTGGCGCTGCTGCGCGCGGTCGGCGCGAGCCGCGGGCAGATCTCGCGGTCGGTGGTGGGGGAGTCGCTGATCGTCGGATTGATCGGCAGCGCACTGGGTCTGGCGGCGGGCGTCGGCCTGTCGTTCGGCCTGTCCGGGCTGCTGAATGCCTTCAAGCTGGGGTTGCCCACCGGCACCATGTCGCTGGAGCCGCGCACCGTGTTCGTTGCCCTCGGCGTCGGCACCGTGGTGACGGTGCTCAGTGCGTACGCACCGGCGCGGCGGGCGGCCAAGGTGCCGCCGGTGGAGGCGATGCGCTCGGAGTCCAACTCGGCCGGAGAGTCGTTGCGGCTGCGCACGATTATCGGCGCGGTGCTGGCGGTGGCCGGCGCGGTGCTGGTGGTGCTGGGTGCGCGCGGCACCGGCGGCAGTGCGGCCACGGTGGTCGGAATCGGCGCTGCCGCACTGATTTTCGCGGTGTTGTTCGCCTCCCCGGCGCTGTCCCGACCGGTGGTGACCGGGCTGGGTGTGCTGGTGCGGCCGTTCGGTCCGGTCGGAAGGATGGCGCGCAACAACGCGATTCGCAATCCGCGCCGGACCGCCGCGACGGCATTCGCGCTGACCCTGGGCCTGATGCTGGTGTCCGCCATCGGCATGCTCGGCTCCTCGGCCAAGGCCAGTGTGAGCGACCTGGTCGACAAGGGCGTGAAGGCCGACTACATCCTGGCCGGGCCGCCCGGCGGCATCATCGGCGTCCCGCTGGCCGCCACCGCCACCGTCGGGCAGGTGCCGCAGGTCAAGGACGTGGTGGCCTTCCACGGTGTCGCCCTGCGGGTCGACGGCAAGCAGGTGATCGGCACCGCGCCCGAGGGGCCGATGGCCAAGGTGCTCAACTACACCGTGGAGCAGGGCACCGACCAGCTCGGCGACGACGACATCATGGTGTCGGAAACCTATGCCTCCGATCATGATTGGAAGCTCGGCGAGAGCGTCGAGATCTCCAGCATGGACTACAAGAAGTTCAAGGTCACCGTCGCGGGTATCTACAAGGACACCCAGCTGCTGCAGAACATGGTCACCCCCATGGCCCTGTACCAGAAGACGGTCCCGGTCAGCTACCAGTCCAGCTTCCTGGTCCTGGTCGCCGCCCAGCCCGGCGCCGATCTCCCCGCCATGCGGAAGAACCTGGAGAAGGCCACCGAGCAGTACGTCATCGTGCAGGTCCTGGACCGCAACGACTTCAAGGGCGCCCAGGGCAAACAGATCGACACCCTGCTGGCCATCCTCTACGGCCTGCTGGCGCTGGCGGTGGTCATCGCCATCCTCGGCATCGTCAACACGCTGGCCCTGTCGGTGGTGGAACGCCGCCGCGAAATCGGCATGCTCCGCGCGGTGGGCATGCAGCGGGCCCAGGTCCGCCGCAGCATCTACCTCGAATCCATGCTCATCGCCATCTTCGGCGCGGTGGTAGGCGTCATCCTCGGCCTCGCCCTCGGGGTAGGCTTCCTCAAAACCCTTGCCGACCTGGGCATTGCCACCATCGCCGTGCCCTGGGTCCAAATCGTGCTCATGCTCCTCGCCTCCGGCGTGGTCGGCGTCCTCGCCGCCCTCTGGCCCGCCGTGCGAGCCGCCCGCACACCCCCACTGGCGGCCATCGCCGACCTGTAAGCACTCCGGACCGATCTGGGCCCCTCGGGATTTCGATCCCGAGGGGCCCATTTCGTTTCCGCTGCGCGGCCTCGCTGCCTGGGCTGAGACGAGTTGTCATCGGGCGTTCACCCCGCGCGCCCGCAGAAGTCAGATTTGCTGCCTACTGTCAGCCGCCATGTTCGCTGTGGCCGGGGAGGGACTCGGGACGCGGGTCGTCCTGGAGGAACTGAGCCGTACCTATTCGGACGGGACCGGTTTGCTGCCCACCGATCTGGTGATCGAACCCGGGGAGTTCGTGTCGGTGCTGGGGCCGTCCGGGTGCGGGAAGTCCACGCTGTTGCGGCTGCTGGCGGGGTTGGATCGGCCGCAGCAGGGGCGGATTCGGCTCGGCGACGAGGTGGTCTGCGATGTCGGGCGGGGGAATTTCGTGCCGCCGCGGCGCAGGCGTCTGGGAATGGTGTTCCAGGATCTGGCGTTGTGGCCGCATCTGACTGTCGCGGCGAATGTCGGGTTCCCGCTGCGGGTTACCGGCGTCGCGCGCGCCGAGGCGGGGCAGCGGGTGGCCGAGGCGCTGGCCCGGGTCGAGCTGGCCGCGGCGGCGGAGAAGATGCCGCATCAGTTGTCCGGCGGTCAGCAGCAGCGGGTGGCCATCGCCCGGGCGCTGGTGGCGCGGCCGAGCCTGCTGCTGATGGACGAGCCGCTGTCGGCGCTGGATGCGGCGCTGCGGGAGCAGCTGCGCACCGAGATTCGCTCGCTGACCACCGAATTGGGTCTCACCACGGTCTTCGTCACCCACGACCAGGCGGAGGCGTTGAGCATGTCCGACCGCATCGTGGTGATGCGGGCCGGGCGCGTGCTGCAGCACGGTAGTCCGGAGGAGCTGTATCACCGGCCCGCTGATCTGTTCGTGGCCGAGTTCGTCGGCACCTTCAATCCGCTGCCGACCGGTGGCGGTGTGCGTGCCGAGGCCGTGCGGGTCCTCGGCGACACGCCCGCCGCGCCGGACGAAGTGACCGTGGTGGGGACGGTCCGGTCGTCCGTCTTCACCGGCGGCGCCTACCAGTTGCGCTGCGCGGTCGACGGCGTCGATCGGCTCTGGACGGTTCCGGACCGGCGCGCCCACGCGGCCGGGACCGAGTTGCGGCTCGCGGTACGAGCAGGCGACGTCGTCACTCCCGCCGCCTGAACCCGCTCTCCACCAGGCTTTTTCGAAAGGAATCCCCGAAATGTCGATGTCCCGTCGCGCTTTCGCCGCGGCCACGCTCGCGTCGGCGCTCGTGCTCGCCGGTTGCGGTTCGGCCGCCGATGACACCGCGAAGACCGCGGTCACCAGCACCTGGACCGCCCCGGCGGGCCTGTCGGGCGAACTCACCCTGTACTCGGCCAACCCGCAGGAACTCACCGATGACCTGGTCGCCGCCTTCACCAGGGCGTCCGGCGTGAAGGTGAACGTCTTCGCCGGTGAGACCGGCAAGATCACCGCGAAACTCGATGCCGAATGGGCGAATCCGCAGGCCGATATCGCCTACCTGGCCTCCTGGACCCCGGCCGCGAAGTACGCCGCCGACGGCCGCACCCTGCCCTACCACCCGGCCGGATCCGACCAGATCCGCGCCGGCTGGGCGGGCAAGGACGACGCCTTCGTCGGGCGCGATGGTTCGGCGCTGACGCTGGTGGTCAATACCAAGGCCACCACCGCCCGCCCGCAGGACTGGGCGGATCTGGCCGGGCCGGACTACAAGGGCAAGGTGATCATGCCCGACCCGCGCGAATCCGGCACCGCCCGTGACCTGATCGCCGCCATGGTCGCGGCCTGGGGCAAGGACAAGACCTGGGAGCTGTTCGACAAGCTCTTCGCCAACGGCATGGTGGTGCACGGGGCGAACGGCCCCGCCCTCGACGATGTCACCGCCGGATCGCACGCCGTGATCCTGGGCGGCGTCGACTACTCCGCCTACGACGCCATCGCCAAGGGCGAACCGCTGCAGGTGATCTCGCCGTCCTCGGGCACCACCATCACCCCGCGCCCGGTGTTCGTGCTGAAGACCGCCAAGAACCCGGCCGCGGCGAAGGCGTTCCTGGACTTCATGTTCGCCCAGCAGGGTCAGCAGATCTCCGCCGCGCACAAGATGATTCCGGCGCGGCCCGAGGTCTCCGTCGCCGACGGCACCCGCAAATACGAGGACGTCAAGCAGCTTCCGTTCACCTGGGACCAGGTGAAGAGCAGTGGCGGCGACGTGCTCGCCGAATTCACCAAGCGCTATCTGGGCGCGGCGTGACCGCACGCCTCGACGAGGCCGCACCCGGTCGCGTGGCCACCCGCCCGGGCACCGGCGGCGGGGTCTACGTCCTGCTGGCGCTGCTGCTGGTCGGTGTGGCCGCGCCGCTGGTGGCGGTGCTCATCCGGGCGGTGACCGGCTACGACGGGCGGCCGTCCGCGCTCGGGCAGCTGACCGAATCGGCGAATCTGCGGATCGTCGGCAATACGGTGCTGCTGGGTGTGCTGGTCGTGGTCATCGCCACCGTGATGGCCGCGCCGCTCGCCTTCCTCATGTCGTGGACGCCGCTGCGGCGGCACCGGTGGATCGACATCGCCGTCATGGTCCCGTTCCTCACCCCGCCGTACGTAGCGGCCATGGCGTGGCTGGACTTCACCCGCGTCAACGGTCTCGCCGAGCGGTGGTTCGGGCCGTTCGGCGCGGGGTTGCGCGCGGTGGTGCAGACCCCGGTCGGGATGGCGGCCGTCATGGCGTGCGAAATCTTCACCTTCCTGTACCTGCTGCTGCGCAACCGGCTCGACACCATCCCCGCCAGTGCGGATGAAATGGCCGCGGTGGCAGGGGCATCCGCCGGGCAGCGGCTGCGGCTGGTGCTGGCCCCGCTGCTGACGCCCACATATGCGCTGGGCGCGTTGATCGTGTTCATCCGCGCCGCAGGCGAATTCGGCACGCCGGTCACGCTCGGCAATCAGATCGGCTTCCCGGTACTGGTGTCGGAGATCTACGGGAACGTCACCATCGACCCGCTGAATTTCCCGCGGGCCGCCGCATTGTCGAGCCTGCTGCTGGCGATGGGCATGACCGTGTGGGGCCTGCAGCAGTGGGTGAGCCGCCGCGATATCGGGTTCGGCGGCCGCGCCGCGCGCCGCGCCACCGTCGGGACCGGTCGCTGGACCGCGGCCGCGCTGCTGTGGCCGGGCCTGGTGCTGCTGGTGTCGGTGGTGGTGCCGTATATCGCGATCCTGCTGGGCGCCATGACGATTCTGCGGTCCGAGCCGCCGACGCCGGACAATCTCACCTTCGACTACTTTGCGCGAGTATTGCGTCCGGGCCGCGGGCTGGAGGCGCTGCAGAACAGCGTGGTGCTGGCCTTCATCGCGGCCACCGTGACGACCGTGCTGGCCGTCGCCTGCGCCTTGGTGATCGTCCGGCGCGGCCGGGATGCCCTGCCGCGGGCGCGATCCGCTGCCCGGCGGGGCGTCGACCTGCTCGGTATCGCGCCCGACACCGTGCCCACCATCGTGCTGGTCATCGGCTTCATCTTCTTCTGGAACGCGCCCTGGCTGCCGGTCACGCCGTACAACACACGCGCGATGGTGGTGCTCGCCTATGTGGTCATCACCCTGCCCATGGCGTTGCAGCAGGTGAAGACCGCCTATGCCGCCATCGACGACACCCTGCTGGAGGCCGCGGCCGCCGCGGGCGCGAACACCTGGCAGATCCTGCGCCGCATCACGATTCCGCTGCTCGTCCCCGGCATCGTCGCGGGCTGGCTGCTGGCGTTCCTGCTCGGTGTGCGCGAGGTCGTCGCGTCCTCGATGGTGCGGCCGTCCTCGCTGCCGCTGCTGTCGCCGTGGATTCTCGGCCAATTCGATCAGGGCCACCGTGCCGAGGCCATGGCCATGACGGTGATCGGCGTGCTCAGCTCGACCGCCGTCCTGGTGGTCCTGGAGTGGTGGCGGCGCCGCCTCACCGACCGGTCCACGCGATGATCCGGCTGGCACACGTCGCCGACATCCACCTGGGCGCCCGCCTGCGGGCGGTCCCGGACTATCCGGGATGCCCCGCCATCGATCCGGTCGAGGACGCCTACGCCGCGTTCGCCGCTCTCCTGCAACGGATTCTCGACGAGCGCTACGCCGGCGTCCTCCTCGCCGGCGACCTCTTCGACCGGCACGAAGCCACCCCGCGCGCCCTCGCCACCGCCGAACAGGCGCTGGCCGACCTGCACGATGCGGGCATCCCCGTCGCCCTCATCTGGGGCAACCACGACGCCGAATCCGCCCTCCCGCAACACCTCCGGCTCCCACCCACGACCTGGCTCGCCCCGGCCGACCACCCTGCCACCCACCGTTGGCCCGACCTCGGCATCGCCCTGCACGCCCAATCCATCGCTGCCCGCGACGACCTCCGCGATCTTGCCGCCGGCTACCCCAGGCCCCTCGCCGCCGCGACCAACATCGCCCTGCTCCACACCAGTCTCACCGGCCAACACAGCCGCCGCGCCTGCGCCCCAACCACTCTCGCCACGCTGGCCGCGCACGGCTACGACTACTGGGCCCTGGGCCACGTCCACCAGCGCACCCACCTCGGCCAGGCGTCCTACGCGGGCAGCCCCCATCCCGCCCGCAAGTCCGAGACGGGCCCGCGTGGTTTCCTCGAACTGCGCCTTTCCGGCAACCTCACCACCCACCCCGTCGACACCTCGCCGGTCATTCGCGAACCTCTCACCGCCACAACAGAAGACGACATCTGGAAGCAGTTCGACAACTACCCGCCGGCCGCCCGTCTCGTGATCTGGACCCTGAACGCCCCCACCGACCTCCTCGCCCCCGCCCGCGCCGCAGCCCGCAACTACCCCAACTTCGCAGTGGCACTGCCATGATCAACCGCGTGTAGCCCGGCCTGGATGGCCGGGCTACACGATCGGTGGAGTCGTCAGGCGCCGAAGTCGGCGCGGTGGTCTGCGGCCCACTCGGCGAGAGTGCGTCCGGGCTTGCCGGTCAGCGCGGTGACGGGACGCACCCGGTCGGGGGTGGTGAGGGTGTCGCTCCAGTAGTCGAGCAGCATTTTCATGATCGGCTCCGGAATGAATTGCGCTGTCCCGGCGCGGAATTCGTCGGCGGTGATCTCGATCAGCGGGATCTCCCGGCCGAGCGCTGCGCCGAGCGTGGCGACCTGCTCGGTGCGGGTGAGCGCCTGCGGGCCGGTGATCGGGATGATTCGGCCGATGTGCTCGTCGGACAGCAGCGTCTCGGCCGCGGCCTCGGCGACGTCGAATTCGTGGATCGGGGCCTGAGCGGACGCCAGGTACGGTGCCCGGATCGGCGCACCCGAGCTGATCTGCCAGCGCCATTCGAGCAGGTTGTTGGCAAAGGTGCCGGGGCGCAGGATCGTCCACCCGTCGGTGCGCTCGGTGACGGCGGCTTCCACGGCGCTGTGGTGCAGCTGGCTCGCCGAGCCGTGGTCGCGGGGAAATTCCATCGCCGCTGCCAGCGAGGACAACACCGTGAACCGGTGCACTCCAGCGGCCACAGCCGCGTCCATGAAAGTGTCGACGCCCCGCGCCGGGAACACGAAGGCGCGATCAAAACCTTCGAACACCCGCGAGCCGAGAGTCGACGCGTCAGCCAGATCACCCGCGACGACCTCGACCCCCTCGGGCAGGTTCGCGTCTTCGGGCTTACGGGTCAGCGCGCGGACCCCGACGCCGCGAGCGAGGAGGGTGGCCACGAGGTGGCGGCCGACGGCGCCGGTCGCTCCGGTGACGAGGACGGTCGAGCGGGAGTTACGAATCTCTGTGCTGCTCATGACATGAATGTTTCCGCTAGAGCCCACCCCAGCACATCACGAGAATTCGTTATTTCACGGCCTACCTCGGGGTGTTCAACGGTGTGGCAGTCGGTTCGGAATTGTGAGAGCGGTTTCCGGCATGGTCGACTGCACGAGTACCGCGCCGACCAGCATGACCACCGCCCCGACTATTTGTGCCGGCCCGAGCGACTGGCCGAGCAGTATCCAGGCCAGCGCGGCGGCGACCAGCGGTTCGACTACAGCCAGCACGCTGGCCGGAGCTGAGGGCAGATCGCGGAGGGCTCGAAGTCCGGCCAGGTACGGCAGCGCGGTGCCGGCCGAGGCGAGTGCCAGCAAAAGAAGCCACGAAGGTGCTTGCAGACCACCCAATTCCACTGGGGCTGTGAGCAATGGGGAGGGCAGCGTCCACGGCGGGGCGATCACTGCCACCACGATCGCGCCGATGGTCAAACCGACAGCAGTCAGCCCGGCGGGGTCGTGCCTGCCGGCACCGTGTTCACCGAGCAGGAAGTATCCGGCCGAGCAGATCGCCGAGCCCAGACCGGCGGCAAGACCGAACGTGTTCAGGTCGATGCTCCGCCAGACCTGTGCGACCAGGGCCAAGCCGGTCAGGGCCAATCCGATGCCCAGCCAAACCGGCGCGGGCAGCCGAGTGTGCCGTGCTGTCTGCACCCAGATCGCGACCAGCACGGGCGCGAGATTGACCAGCACCATCGCTACCGCAACTGGCATCCGGGCCACCGCAGCGAAGAACAACAGTTGCACTCCGGCGACGCCGAGCACCCCATAGCCGAGCAGTAACCACAGGTCGGCACGGCGGAACCGCAGCGCCCGCGGCCGCAATACGGCAACGACCGGGACGAGGAGCATCGCGGCCGACGTGATCCGAACCGAAGTCACCGCCGCCGGGGACCAGCCCGTCGCCATCACCGCCTTGGCCACCGGCCCGGAACTCGCGAACAGTGCCCATGAGGTCAGAGCCCACCCGGTCGCCTGGACTCGGCTCGGAAGCCGCCCAACCCTTTCCGTCGTAGCCACCGCTGCAGTCTGACCGCGTGATCGCGTACCTGACCACAGAATTTCCGACGTGCGTCATCGAAGTCGGCCGTTGCGACTCCTACCGGCATGGCCGATGCTCGACCGAAGGCTCGTCGCCGTCAGGCGGGTGGCACCTGCCATTGGCGGAACTCGGTGACCGGCGGGGCTGGTTCAGAGGGTGACGTGGGAGGGCTTGTCGCCCAACGCGTTGTCGGGGGTCAGGGCGTTCGCGAAGGCCGAGGTGACGATCGTGTCCGGGAGCTGGGGCGCGTCGGCCTTGGACTTGCTGCTCTTGATGATCACCGCGATCACGATGATGACGATGACCAGGACCGTGACGATGGCGGCGATCAGCCAGGCCGTCGTGTTCGAATGGCGCTGCGGGGGAGTGTAGGTCGGAGGTGGATTGGTGCGCGGGGCGTAGGCCTGCGGGTGGTTGTACGCCGGGGCCGGGGCCACCGCCGGATTCGAAAAGGTTTGCGGCGCGGGCTGATTCGGGTACGGCGGGGTCGATACCTGCTGATTCGGAATCGGCTGGTTGGGGAAGGACGGGTTCGACGTGGGCGGGACCGGGTACGCGGGGCCCGGGCTGGGATAGGACGGGACCTGGTTCGGGTAGGACGGGCCCGGGCCCACGAGCGGGCGCGGCGTCGACGGTGTCGGATTCGGCGGCTGCTGGATCACCGGCTGCGGCCGGACGGGAGTCGGTGGGCGCGGGGCGACGACGGGCTGCGGATGCGCGGGGGTCGGCGGGCGCGGGGGCGCTGAGGTGCGGGGCGCCTGGAGGGCGCGTTCGGCGGCGGCGGCGAATTCGACGCAGGAGCGGTACCGGTCGGCCGGCCGCTTGGAGAGCGCCTTGGTGAGGACCGCGTCGATGGTGCGCGGCAGCGCCTGGCGGAGCGGGCTCGCGGGCGGCGGGGGCTGCTGGAGGTGGCCGCGGATGACCGCGGCGGGGCTGGTGCCCTCGAACGGGACTGTGCCGGTGAGGAGTTGGAAGAGCGTGCAGGCCAGGGAGTACTGGTCGGAGCGGCCGTCTAGGGACGCGCCGGTCAACTGCTCGGGCGAGGCATAGGCGAGCGTGGCGGTGACCGTGCCGGTCTGGGTGAGGTGGCCGGTGTCATCGCGCAGGCGGGCGATGCCGAAGTCGGTCAGGTAGACGCGTTCGCCGGAGCCGGTCTTGGACGACGAGCGGGCCAGCAGGATATTGGCCGGCTTCACATCGCGGTGCAGGACACCGAGACCGTGCGCGTAGTCGAGTGCCTTGGCGGTCTCGCCGATGATCTGGGCCGCGCGCAGCGGCGGCAGCGTGCCGGGGGTGATCGAGGAGGCGTTGATCCCGTCGATGTACTGCATGGAGATCCACAGCTGTTCGCCCTCGTCACCGCGGTCGTACACGGTGACGATATTCGGGTGGTCCAGCCGGGCGACCAGATCCGCCTCGCGGATGAAACGGGCGCGAATCTCGTCGTCGGCGAACATCTCCTGATTCAGCAACTTCAGCGCCGTCATGCGCGGCAGCCGCGGATGCTTGGCCAGATAGACCGAGCCCATACCGCCTCGACCGAGCTCGCGTTCGATGACGTAACCGGCGAACACATCACCAGAGCGCAAATCAGCCCTCCGTATCTTTTGCCCTCCGCTTCGCTCCGGGCGGGTTCGCGGCCCTGGAGGTCTCGTTCTTCCCTCCTCCGCTCCTCCGCTTCGCTCCCCCGCTCCGTCAGTCCAGAACGAGACGGGCCGCGAACCTTTGGGCTTTCCATCATCCAGTGCATCTCATGGCTGGATCACCACGTGGTGCGTGCCCATTATGTCTGGCAGTGCAGAGCCTTGTGTGCCCACGCCCCAACATCGCCGCGATCCAGAGCCACCGCGAGCAGGTCGGGGAAGCGGTCCGGAGTGCAGGCGAAAGCGGGCACGCCCAGCGCGGTCAGTGCGGCCGCATTGTCGCGGTCGTAGGCCGGAGCGCCCTCGTCCGAGAGCGCCAGCAGCACCACCACCTGCACCCCGGCCTCCTTCATGGCGCGAATGCGCCGCAGCATCTCCGCGCGGACGCCGCCCTCGTACAGGTCGGAGATCAGCACGAACAGCGTGTCCGCCGGCCGGGTGATGAGCGACTGCGAGTAGGCGATGGCGCGATTGATATCGGTGCCGCCGCCCAGCTGCGTGCCGAACAGCACCTCCACCGGATCCGCCAGCTTCTCGGTGAGATCCACGACGGCCGTATCGAAGACCACCAGCGAGGTGCGCAGCGACCGCATGGACGCCAGCACCGCGCCGAACACCGAGGCGTACACCACGCTCGACGCCATGGACCCCGACTGGTCGATGGCCAGCACCACATCCCGTTTGACCGCCTGCGCCTTGCGCCCGTACCCGACCAGCCGCTCGGGCACCACGGTCCGATGCTCGGGCAGATAGTTCGCCAGGTTCTTGCGAATGGTCCGGTCCCAGTCGATATCCCGCAGCTTCGGCCGCGACACCCGCGCCGCCCGGTTCAGCGCCCCGCCCACGGCGGCCACCGTCGCCGCCGCGATCCGCCGCTCGATCTCCTTCACCACCTTCTCCACCACCGTGCGGGCGGTGGCCTTGGTGGTCTCCGGCATCACCCGGTTCAGGCTCAGCAGCGTCCCCACCAGATGCACATCCGGCTCGACCGCCTCCAAAAGCTCGGGCTCGAGCAGCAATTCGGTGAGCTCGAGCCGATCCACCGCGTCCCGCTGCATCACCTCCACCACCGTCGACGGGAAGTACCGGCGGATATCGCCCAGCCACCGCGACACCTGCGGCGCGGAACCCCCGAGCCCGCCCGAGCGCCGCCCGCTCCCACCCCGCCCGCCGCAATCGTAGAGCGCCCCGAGTGCCCGATCCATCGCCTGATCGTCGGCATTGCCCAGCCCGCCGCCCCCGAGCCCGGCCTCACCGGCGCTGCCGAGCACCAGGCGCCACCGCCGCCCCTGCGCCTCGTCCATCTCGTTCATGACAATCCCCTCGAAAGTTCGGCAACGCCCCGGTTTCGATGTGCAGTCATCCCGCCACTCCGAGGATCTCGGCCGCCCCGCGCATGGCGAGTTCGCCGCGGTCGGTGTCATAGTCGGTGCTGCGCGCGCCCGAAGCCGTTGGCGCGCCATGCCGTACGGCCTGGCCGATGGCCTGCCGCTCGCCGGATTCGAACGCTCCGAAGGTCCGGCGCAGCAGCGGCAGGGTGGCGACGAACTGCGCCTCGTCGAGCCCGCACAGCCAATCGTCGATGAGCGACAACAGGTTCCGGTCGTGGACCAGGAGCAGCCCGCGCCCGCCCAGGAAGCCGTCGATCCAGGCGGCCTTGTCGGGAGCGGTGCGCCCGACCGACAGCGCCGCGGATAGTCGGCGCCCGGATTCCGCGCCGTCGATACGCTCGGCATCGCAGAGCAGGCGGACCGCGCGCCCGACGATGCCGCCGTTGACGTCATCGCGATCGGCGAGAGTCTCCAGCGTGGACAGCCAAGTCCCGGTGGCCCATTCGTCGTCACGCGCCGACAGCGCCAGATGCACCGCATCGATCTGAGCCCGCAACGCGGTGGACGCGTCGGCATCCAGCCCGGTCACCGCGCCCGGCAGACCCGCGCAACTGCGCACCAGCAGACCGTCCGCCACCCGGGTCAGCGCCGCGCTGTCCGTGCCGCGCACATCGCCATAGCGCACGATCCGCAGCAATCCGGGTAGCGCGGACATCAGATGGGTGACGTCGTGATCCAGTGCCGCAACCGATTCCAGCCGCGTGATGAGCCCCTCGGTGGCCTCGCCGAGATCGGCCAGCAGCGCCTCCTCCAGCGCGGACGCCACCTTCCCGACCGTCGCGTCCGGATCCTGTGCCGTATCGAGGATTTTCGCCTCGGCCGCCGACCGCAGCGTGGTACCCCAGCGCGACGCCTCGACGATCGAGATCGCCAGCTCCGGCCGCCACCGCAGTGTCCAGGTCTCCCGGAAGGTGCCGGTGTTGCGCACCTGGCTGTCGGTCAGCTTGCCCCACCCGATACCCAGCAGCCGGAGCCGGTGCAGCAGGCGCGATCTCGCCAGCCCGCCATCGGTACGCAGATCCAGATCCACCGTCCGTTCCAGGGCCTGCTGCTTCAGCCGCAATGTCCTGATCTGGGCCCGCAGATCCGCCTCCAGCGGCACCGTCGGCGTCCCGTCCGGGACCGTCCCCAGCGCCTCGCCCACCACCAGTTCGGTACTGACCAGCCGCAACAGCGTCTCGTCGCCGTCGCACAGCACCGACCGGGTGGCCTCGGTGACCTCCGACAGCCCGGCCAGCGGCCGCCCCCGCAGGGTCGCGAGAGTGTCGGCCAGCCGGACGGATTCGATGATGTGCGCGCTGGACACCGGCAGATCGTGGGCCCGCAGCGTGCCCGCCACCTTGGTCAGCCACCGCGCGATGGGCTGCTCGGTCTCGGTGAACAGGTGGTGGTACCAGCCCGGCGAGGTGATGCCCGCGCCGTAGCCGGATGAGCTCGCCAGCCGCGAATGCGTCCACGGCACCCAGGTCAGCGCGGCCTTGCTCTTCGGCATGCCCTTGAGGATCCGGGCATCGGCCGCGGCCGGGCCCAGCTTGCCCTCCAGTGCCGGCGCGTGCCACGCGCCGCACACCACGGCCAGCCGCTGTGCGCCGTCCTTCAAGGCCTTTCGCATGATCTGCCGCATGTGCGCCTCACGCCGCAACGTGTGCGCGTCCACCGTGATCCGTACCGATTCGATGGAGACCGGTCCGTCCTCCGAAACCGGTTCGTCCTCCTCTGTTGTCCCGGACCCCTCGACCGGGACAACGGAATCGGATTCCCGGTCGGCGGTCGCGTCGTCCAGATGCTCGGCGTGCTCTCGCAGGGCGCCCATGGCCTCGTTGACGGCAACGAAGATATCGGCGTCCGAGGCGGATTCGACGATGGCGTCCCACCAGCGTTCGGCGTCGTCGTACCCGGCGGCGGCCGCCAGGATGGCCAGCGGATCGGTCCGGTCGCCGGGCTCGTCCGCCATCGCGAGCGCGACATTCGCGGGCAGATCGCAGAAGCCCACGGACACACCGTTGTCCACCGCATACCGCAGCGCCACCCACTCCGGTGAGAAGGTCGCGAAGGGCCAGAACGCGGCCTTGGCCGGGCTGTCGGGCTGATAGGCGAGCAGCGCCACCGGCGGCGACATCCCCTCGGCCGCAAGGTAACCGATGAGCGGATCGGCGTCGGACGGCCCCTCGATGAGGATGGCGTCCGGTCGGAACCGCGCCAGCGCCAGCGCGAGCGAGCGGGCCGAGCCCGGCCCGTGGTGGCGGATGCCGAACACCCGCGACTCGGTCGACACTCTGGCCTCGGCCGATACCGCGACGGCAGTGGTCATTCCTGCACCTCGCGGCAGGCCCGGTAGAGGTCGGCCCAGTCGGGGCGCTGCCGCACCACGGCCTCCAGGTATTCCGTCCACACCACCTGGTCGGCGACCGGATCCTTGACCACCGCGCCCAGCACCGCGCCCGCGATATCGGCGGGCCGCAGCACGCCGTCGCCGAAGTGCGCGGCCAGCGCCATGCCATTGGTGATCACCGAGATCGCCTCGGCCGTCGACAGCGTGCCCGTCGGCGACTTGAGTTTGGTGCGCCCGTCCTCGGTCATGCCCGAGCGCAGTTCGCGGAAGACCCGCACCACGCGCCGGATCTCCTCGGCCGCGGCGGGGACGGCGGGCAATTCCAGTGCGGCGCCGAGCTGTTCGACGCGGCGAGTCACGATGGCGACCTCCTCGGCCTCGCCGGCCGGCAGCGGCAGCACCACGGTATTGAACCGGCGGCGCAGCGCGGAGGAGAGCTCGTTGACGCCGCGGTCGCGGTCGTTGGCGGTGGCGATCACATTGAAGCCCTTGGCCGCCTGCACCTCCATGCCCAGTTCCGGCACCGGCAGCGTCTTCTCCGACAGCACCGTGATCAGCGCGTCCTGCACATCCGAGGGGATGCGGGTGAGCTCCTCGAGCCGCGCGATGGAGCCGGCGCGCATGGCGGTCATGATGGGCGAGGGCACCAGCGCGGCCTCGCTCGGACCCTCGGCCAGCAGCCGGGCGTAGTTCCAGCCGTAGCGGATGGCCTCCTCGGCGGTGCCGGAGGTGCCCTGCACCAGCAGCGTGGAATGCCCGGCGATGGCGGCCGAAAGGTGTTCCGACACCCACGTTTTCGCAGTGCCGGGTACGCCGATCAACAGCAGGGCGCGATCGGTGGCGAGGGTGGCGACCGCGACCTCCATGAGCCGGCGCGGGCCCACGTACTTGGGGGTGATCACGGTGCCGTCGGCCAGCGTGCCGCCCAGCAGGTAGGTGACCACCGCCCACGGCGACAGCTTCCAGGAGGGCGGACGCGGGCGATCGTCGGTGGCGGCCAGGGCCTTCAGTTCGTCGGCGAAGGCCTGTTCGGCGTGCGGGCGCAGCAGGGCGTCCCGTTCCTGAGTCATGGTCACTGCAGCTCCTCGAGCATTGTCTTGCGGTCGATGAGGTCATGGGCGAGCTGGTCGAAGGCCTGCTCCCAGTACGGATCCGCGCACCGGCGGGCGATACCGGACACCATGCCCGCCACCGCCACCGGGAAGTGAGCGGACGCCGCGCGGAACAGCGTCCGATAGGAGCCGGGCACCAGGCTGGGCGCACCCGGCCGGTCGGCGCACAGCTGGGCGCGCTCGGTGAGCAGCCGCAGCACGTGCTCGGCCATCGGGCCGGGCCACGGATGCGGCATGGCGCGCAACATGGATTCGATCTCGGCCAGCCAGCTGGAATCCAGGCCACGCAGGTAGCGCACCTGATCGGCCTCCGGTTGGAGCGCGAACAGCTCGCGCAGCTTGTCGGTGTCGGCGTCGCGGGCGTCCGCGCCGGAGACGGCCCCGAACAGCGCCCGGGCCCAGTCCGGATTCCGTTGTGCCAGAGCGGCATCCGACCAGCCCGCGATCATGGGGCCGCGCATGCCCTCGGCCATGGGCACCCGCACCGCCTCCTCGGCCGGGCCGAGCAGCCGCTCCCAGTGCCGCAGTGGCGTGGCGGCCACCACCCGGTGCAGCCATTCGGTGGACAGATCGGGGGCGCCGTCGGCGCGATAGGCGGTGTAGCCGAAGGAATCTCCGACACCGTCGCGCCGGGCCGCCGCGTCGAGGACACCCGGACCGGTGGTGACCAGCTGCGGCCGCACCGGCCGGGAACCGAGACTCAGCCAGGCCGCGGCCCGGCCGGCCATCCGCCGAGCGAAGGCCGAATCCGGCAGCCGCCCCAGCAGGTCCGCGGCCAGCCGGCGCACCTCCGCGCGCCGGTCGTCGAGGGCGGTCTCCAGCAGCGCCTCGTCGTCGAGCGAGAGGCCGTCGGCCAGCACCGCCAGCAGTTCGGCCTTGCCCGGCCCGGACTCGGTGCCCCAGGACGCCGCGAGCGCCGCGCGCGCGGCCGCCGCATCCCGCTGCCGCAGCTGCGACAGCCAGCTGCGGCGCTCCGCGGCCCGGCCGTGCGACCACACGCTCTCGTCCTCGGCGGCGGCCCGCACCAGCGACTTCCAGCCGGGATGCTGCGCGGCCAGCCAGCGACCCCGCGCACCCGCCAGCCGCAGCAGCGGTTCCCGATGCGACGCCAGCGCCTTGGCCCGATCCAGCAGGCCGCTGACCATTCCGTCCGGAGCACGGAAGTCCCGCGGCCCGGCCAGCGCGAACCACTCGTCGAGGAACGGCGAATTGTCGGCCAGCAGGTGGGTCAGCCGCACACCCGCCGCGATCGGCAGCAACTGCCGTTCATCATCGGCCGCGGTCTCACTGCGCTCCGCCGAGGTGGCGGAGACACCGCCGCGTGCGAAACAGTCCTGCAGCGCAATCGATTCCAGCAGGACCGCGGCCCGATCCCCGGTCAGCGCGGTCGTCGCGGCGGCGACCGGCGACGCCAATCCCGACAGGTCGGCCTGGCGTCGCGCCGTGCCGACGAGCGCCGCCGAAATCAACTCGGCACTCGCGGAATCCTCGACGCCGCGCCGGATGGGCATCGGATTTCCCTGTGCCACACCGACATCCACCATGGTCCCGGCGGCGAGTGCCGCGACCGGCACCAACCCGTCCACCGTCCACTCGCCGATCACCGTGACCGGATGTCCACCGGAGAGCCCGAGCAGTCGCCAGGGCTCACCTTCGGTGGTCGAAACCGGCAGCGCATCGCCACCGGATTCCACTATGTACCAGCCTTTTTCACCGCGAACGGGCACGACCTCGGCCAGCAGCACCGGCCACGACCGCAGGAACGGATCGGCCCCCAACGCCCGCGCCTGCTCGGCGAGAGCAGCGGAAATGGTGCCGTTCCGGTCCGGGGAACCGGCCGTGCACAGCGGGATGGTGGTGAAGGGTTCGGGGATGTCTTCGTGGCGCTCGCCCCAGAGGGCGCGCAGGGGTGTGGCGCTCGGGTAGAAGTGGAGGTTCGCGTCCACCTGGAAACCGGGGGCCGGGGTGTCGTTCGGGAAGGCGGGGCTGCCGTAATGGTGGTCGACGAGCAGGGCCCAGCGGCCGGATGTGCGGCCGCGCAACCAGACTCGGCGTGTGTAGAGGCCGTCTTCGGTGGTGATCCGGCTGCCCAGGACCAGCCAGTGGTCGCGGACGGCGGGTTCGGCGCGGACGGTGTCGGCCGGCGTGGGGTACCCGATGTGGGTGCGCACGCTGGCGCGCAGGCCGGGGGAGAGGGTGTCGAGACGGGCGTGCGCGGCGGTCAGCAGGTGCAGGCGGGCGTATTCGCGCAGCAGTGGCCGGGGCCATTCGGAATGGGTGGTGGCGAGCGGTAACTGGCGCAGGGTCGCGGCGATGCCGGGAGCCTGCGCGTCGACCATGCGGGCCGCCACCGTCTCGAAGGCCCGGATCGACCGATCCGACTGCGCGAGGCCGGTGCGCACCTGGTCGGTGAGCCAGATGTCCAGATCGGCCAGACCCGCGGTGACCCGGGCGCGGCGCTGATCGGCGGCGGACCCGGCGCCGCGGGCGGGCTTGGCCTCGGGCGCGGCCTGCTTCTCGGCGCGGGCTGCCCGGCCGGCCAGCCAGTCGGCGGCGAAATCGGCCACGGTGTCCGCGGTGCGCACGTCACCCGCACTCCACGACAACAAAAGGGACAGTGCGTGTTTGCACGGAAACTTGCGACTCGGGCAGGTGCATTTGTACGCGGGCCCCGACAGATCCACGATGGTCTGATACGGTCGGCTGCCGCTGCCCTGGCACAGTCCCCACAGCGCGCTGTCGTGAATGCCGGTGCCGCTCCACTTGCCACGGAGCTTGCGCGCGGCGGTCAGCGATGCGGCGTCGGGTGCGAGCGATCCGACGTGATCGGCGGTCCAAGCGGTGGTCATCCATCCCCCCTTCCTCGGTTGAGCAAAGTTGTATCCGAGGGCACCGACAGATCCGGGCCATGAGCGGGCCCGCTCCAGCAACCACGAGCGGGCCCGCTCCAACGGCCGCGCGGGGCCCGCCCGGTAAGGTCGCTGACATGCCTCGCGTCGCGATCGAATACTGCACGCAGTGCCGCTGGCTGCTCCGCGCGAGCTGGATGGCTCAGGAGTTGCTCACCACCTTTGCCACCGACCTGTCCGAGGTCGCCCTCATCCCCGGCGAGGGCGGCGTCTTTCGCATCACCGTCGACGGTGACCAGATCTGGGAACGCAAGGCCGACGGCGGTTTTCCCGATATCGCCATTCTCAAGCAGCGCGTCCGCGACCGGGTGGCGCCCGGCCGCTCGCTCGGCCACGCGGACAAGAAGGACACCGAACCGGCGGGCTAGCGGCTCGAGCGGGGTGCCATCGCGAGTTCTCCCCGCCGGGCAGCCCGCCGCCACCGCTGTCCGGAGTCGATGGCACGCCGGATCCTGCGCACCGTGGGTACCTGTGTGAGCAGGTGCAGCTGATACCGCCACGGCATTTGCCGCCCGTGCCGGACCGACATCGCATAGGCGAACTGCACGGCGCCGCGATCGAGATACCGGTCCGCGTGTTCGAACCAGGCCATGCTGGTACGGGCGGCGGCCTGTACCGGGCGCAGCGCAGCGCGCCGCTGCGCATCGTAATTCTTCAGTGCGTCGGCGACCTCGGCATGCTCGTACAGGTTCTGTGCGAGCACGACAGCGTCGACGATTGCCAACCGGGTGCCCGAGCCGATGGTGAAGTGCGTCGTGTGCGCCGCATCGCCGAGCAGCACCACGTTGTCGTGATACCAGGTCTTGTTGGTCACCTCGGGAAAGCGGCTCCACCTTGCGAATTCGCCTCGTGTCCTGCTGATCAACGAGTGGCCGTCGAGAGGGCGGCCGAATATGTTCTCCAGAACCCGCACGTTCTCCAGGTTGTCCAGGGAATCGAATCCCAGTCCATGCCACGTCTGCGGTTGGCATTCGACGATGCAGGTGCTGATTCTTCCGGCAATCGACGGGTAGGCATGGAACCAGATCCAACCGGCCGAGGTGTGTTCGAAGGCGAAGGTGAATCGGGTGAAGACCTTGTCCGTACCGAGCCAGATATATCGATTCTCGCCGAGTGCGACGGATGTGCCGAAACGATGATCACCCAGCTGTCGTATCCGGCTGTTCGCGCCGTCGGAGGCGACGATGAGATCGAAATCGTCGAAGCCGGACAGATCATCCACGTCTCGCCCGTGCTGCACGTCGACGCCCAGGTCCCTCGCCCGTCGCGAAAGGACGTCGAGCAAGGCCGCGCGCCCCATGCTGAACCCGTAGCCCGCGAAATGCGCGGTCTCGTTGTCGCGCACATGGATTGCCTGTTCACGCCATACGACCGACCCGGCACGCACCGCCTGGGCGCTGTCCGGGTCATTCCGATACAGAATGTCGAGCAGGTCATCCCAATACACGACGCCCCAGCCATAAGTGGACCCGGGAGGATCGCGGTCGATCACCGTGATGTCATGGGCCGGGTCGCGTCGCTTCATCGAAATAGCGAAGTACAACCCGGCCGGCCCGCCACCGACACACACGATCTTCATCTCGTCACCGGCTTCAGCCGAGTTGGTCGAACCTCGCTTCACATGGCTGGTACTCGATGCGACCGAGCCCGGCACGCTGTGCGTGTCCGGGCTCGATCACCGGCGCTAGAAGCTGCCCCAGCCACCCCAGCCGGGTAGCCACCAGCCGTTGCCGCCCCAACCCCAGCCGTTGCCGCCCCAGCCCCAGCCGTTGCCGCCCCAGCCCCAGCCGTTGCCGCCCCAGCCCCAGCCGTTGCCGCCCCAGCCCCAGCCGTTGCCGCCCCAACCCCAGCCGTGGCCGCCACCGCCTCCCCAGCCGTGGCCGCCACCGCCACCCCAGCCGTGGCCGTCACCGCCACCGGGGTTGTCGACGAGTTGGGTTGCAGACGTGGGCGTCGTTGCTTGCGCCGTAGGCGCTTTTGCCGCGGCTGCGGCGACCGGAATCGCGGCGAGTGCGGCTATACCGGCGGCAGCCGCCAGCCGGGTGAACCTTGTGCGTGAACTCTTTCTCTCGGTCATGATAGGGCTCCAGAAATGCTGTCCCGACCTGCTGGAAGTCTACGCGGTTTCGCTGAACTCCAGAAGACATCGCATTGGCCCAGATATAATGCCCGCCGCGTCCCGCCGGTCGCCGGGTCAGCTACAGCAGCCGCCCCCACAGCAGCCGCCACCGCTCGACGGGGCCGGCGCGGGTGCGGGGGCGCTGCCGCCGCGGGTCACGGTCCCGAAGGTGGTCAGGAGTTTGACGGTGTCGTCATGGCCCTCCGGGCACGTCGCAGGGGCGGACGCCTCGGCCATGGGACGGGTCAGCTCGAAGGTGTCGCCGCAGCTGCGGCATCGATACGCATAGCTCGGCACCCGCCCAGCGTAAACGACGCCCGGGCGTACCGGCGGCGCGCTGACGTCGATCCCGCGGTGCATCCGGGACCACCCAGTACCCTCGATTTACGGAGTACGAGGAGGTGTGATGTGAGCACTCGATTCTTCGACAGGCTGTCGGAACGTGATGGCGCGCCGGTTGCGCGGACCGCGAACGGCGAGGTGTCCGGTGTGCTGGACGGTGCGGTGGCGCTGTGGCGCGGCATTCCCTACGGCGCCAGCACGGCCGGGCCCAATCGCTTCCGATTGCCCCAGCCCCCGCAATCCTGGACCGGCGTCCGCGAATGCGTGCGCGTCGGTGACGTCGCCCCGCAGACCCCGGGCTTCGTGCCCGTCGACGCCAACCTGCGCATGGGCGAGAACTGTCTCTGGCTCAATCTCTGGGCCCCGGTCGCCGGCGCGGACGAACTCCGCCCTGTCCTGGTGTGGCTGCACGGCGGGGCCTTCTGCTTGGGCACCGCCGCCCAGGCCATCTACGACGGGCGGCGGCTGGCCGAGACCGGTGACGTGATCGTGGTCGCGGTCAACTACCGGCTCGGCGCACTGGGTTTCCTCGACCTGTCCTCGCTCGGCGAGGAATTCGTCCCGAATCTGGGCCTGCACGACCAGATCGCCGCCCTGCAGTGGGTGCGCGACAATGCCGCGGCCTTCGGCGGCGATCCGGGCAATGTCACCATCTTCGGCGAATCCTCCGGCGCGGGCTGTGTCACCGCGCTGCTCACCTCGCCGCTGTCGGCGGGCCTGTTCCACCGCGCCATCGCCCAATCCCCGCCCGCCACCACGGTTTTCGGGCCCGAACGCGCCGCCGTGGTGGCCAAGCGCTATCTGGAACTGCTGGAGCTGACCCCCGACCATTCGGCCGAGCTGCTCACCATGCCCATCGAACGCATCGTGACCGCGGCCGGCGCCCTGCTCGACGAGGTGCCGCTGCGCGAACCCGGCCGGCTGGCCGCCGCGCCCGTGGTGGACGGCAACCTGCTGCCCGCGTACCCGAGCGAGCGCTTCCAACAGGGCCGTTCACACCGGGTGCCGCTGATCATCGGCACCAACAAGGACGAGGCCTCGCTGTTCCGGCTGTTCCGCTCGCCCATCATGCCGGTCACCCCGGACGCGGTGAACGCCATGCTGCGCGGGGTGGCCGCCGAACACCCCGGCCTGTCACCGGAGCGGCTGGCCGAGATCGCCTCCGCCTACGAGTCCAGCACCCCGCGCGGCGCGCTCACCATGTCCACCGACGCCGCCTTCCGCATGCCCTCGCACTGGGTGGCCGACGCGCATTCGGCGCACTCGCCGACCTGGATGTACCGCTTCGACCACGCCACCCCGATGCTCAAGGCCGCCCGGGTCGGTGCCGGCCACGCCACCGAATTGCCCTATGTCTTCGGCAATTTCGGCTCCTTCGACTATGACCCCACCTTCTGGCTGGGCGGACGCAAAGCGGCACAGGAGGTTTCGGGCCGCATGATGCGCCGTTGGCTGGCCTTCGCCGAATACGGCGTGCCGGCCGCCATCGACGGCTCCAAGCACTGGCCGCCCTACAGCGCCGCGACCCGCACCACCCTGGTCATCGGCAATATGGACCGCGTCGTCGACGACCCCGACCGCGATCGCAATACCGTGTGGGGCGACGACGTGGTCGGGTTCTACTGAGCCACAATCGATCACACGGTGGGCCGCAATCGATCACACGGTGGCGGTGGCGCGCCGGCCCAGCCGGGCGGGCATGTGCGCGTAGCCGTGCAGGGTGTAGAGCCGGCGGCGTTCGGGCGTGCCCGCGAGGGTGAGATCGGGGAAGTTGTCGAACAGCGCGCGGAGGGCGTACGCACCCTCCATCCGGGCCAGGCTCGCGCCCAGACAGGTGTGGATGCCGCTGGAGAACGTCAGGTGCTCGCGGGCATCGGCGCGGGTGATGTCGAAGCGGTTGGGTTTCTCGAACTTCTTCGGATCCCGGTTCGCGCCCGCCAGCGACATCACGAGCACCGTGCCCGCCGCGAGCCGGAAATCACCGACCTCGGCGTCGCACAGGGCGATTCGCGCGGTCATGGTGACCGGCGGGTCGAAGCGCAGGATCTCGTCCACGGCCTGCGGCCACAGATCCGGGTCCGCGCGCAGCATGGCCAATTGATCGGGATGCGAGAGCAATTGGACGATGCCGTTGCCGATCAGGTTGACGGTGGTCTCGAACCCCGCGCCCATCAGCAGGCTCGCGGTCGCCTTGAGCTCGCGCTCGTTCAGTTCCCCGGCCGTCACCAGGCTGGAGAGGATGTCCTCGCCGGGCGCGCGCCGCAGCTCGGCCAGGTGCTCGTTCAGATAGCTGTCCATGACACCCATGGCCGTGTAGGCGTTGCGCCATGACCGCCAGGAGATGCCGATGTCCAGCAGCGGGCTGGCCGCGTCACCCCAGCTGAGGAACTCGTCGCGGGAGGCATGCGGGAAGCCCAGCATCTCGGTGATGATGGCGATCGGCACCTGCTGGGCGAAATCCGCGATGAGATCGGCGGAGCCGTTCGGCGGCAGCGCGTCCAGCAGTTCGGCGGTCACCGACTCCACCCGGTCGCGTAGCCGGCCGACGGCGCGCGGGGTGAAGGCCGCCGACACCGACTTGCGGATGCGGGTGTGATCCGGCGGATCGATCATCAGCATCGACGGCGGTTCGACCGGATTGGGCGGGGTCTGCGCCCGCTTCAGTCGATCGCGCAGCCACGCCGGCATATCCACGCCATCGGGGCCGAATGCGCCGAAGCGATTGTCACGCAGGATGACCCGGGTCAGCTCGTAGTCGGCGGTGGCCCAGGTGTACGGGTTGTGCACCAGCCGCCCGCGGCGGCGAATCTCCTCGATCTGCGGGTACGGGTCGTCCAGCGCGTCCGAGGTGGTGATCAGTTTCGCGAACGGGTTGTCCTGTCGCGCCTGGAGTCGCAGCGCCCACCGCGGGGCGCCGTGCTCGACCAGCCACCGGGTCCAATATCGCGGACTCATCATCGCGGGACTCCCTCGTCGTCGGATGATTCCACCGTACGGAAACCGCCGCTGACGAGAAACATCCTGAGGAGGGAAAAGGCCCTCCTACCGCGGTAGGAGGGCCGTACTTGGAAGGCCTGCTCAGCGGCGCTGGGCGGTCACCCGCTCCGACGCCAGGCGGCGTTCCTGGGCGGCCGGGTCGGGATTGGCGACCTGGACCAGCGAGGCGCCCGCGGCCAGCACCGCCACCAACCCGTCGACGAGTTCGGCCGGGGTGTCCCAGGACGCGGTCGACAGCACCCGGTCCTCGGCGGTGAAGCCCTGGCGGGCAGCGGATTTGCGGGCCTCGTCGAGGACGGCGGAGACCGAGGTGCCGTCGAGCGCGCAGCCGATGCCGCGCGGATGGAACTGGTCGCCGTGCACGCGCACCGAGGTGGCGTAGTCGGTGACGCCGATCGGCAGATCGCGCACCGGCATACCCATCGGATCCAGGGAGAGGGCGGCGACCTCCGCGATCCCGTCGGCCTCGTCGATGCGGTCGGCGGTGACCAGCGCCAGCTCGGCGTCGGGGTCGGCGTGCAGCACCACCTCCACACCCGCCCACCAGCAGCCCAGCAGCACGGCCGCGGTCTGCCAGTGCGCCGGGAGCAGCACCGCGACCCGGGCGCCGGAGGACAGCCCGAACTCGTCGCGAATCATATTGGCGGTCTTGGCCGCCCAGTTGGCCAGCGTCAGCGCGGACAGCTCGATCCGCGCGCCGGTGGCGTCGTCGTAGTAGGTGATGCGCGGGCCCGCGGGGTCGCGGGCGAGGATGGGGTCGAGTACCGCTTCGGTGAGGGTCTCGTTCAGTTCACGCATTTCGGTCCGTTCGTACCGGCGTCGATGGGTGGGGCGGGCGGCACCGGCGTCGCGGTCGTACTGCTTCCGGAGAAGTCGAAGGTGGCGCTGCCGGTCGCCGAACCCGGACCAGCGTAGTCAGTGGCCAGCACCACGCGAACCGCGCCCTCGGGCAGTCCCGACTCCGCCATCACCGGCAGCCCGCCCAGTGCCTGGGCCACCGCCCGCGCCTTGGCGTCGCCGCCCGAGGCCGCCAGCACCCGGCTGCTCTGGATCGGGCCGCCGATCCAGTTGTCCACCGTGCCGGTGCGGAAACCCTTGGCCGCCAATGCCTGCGCCGCCTGCGCGGCCAGGCCGGCGGTGCCCGAGGCGTTGTAGACGTCGACGGTCACGGTGAACGGGTCCACCCCGCCCTCGCTCGGGGCGTCGCCGACCGCCTTGGCCACGTACTTGTGCACCGCCGCGGGATCCACCCGGACCACGGATTCGCCGTTCTCGGTCCAGCCGTTGAGGTCCTTGACCGGGATGGTCTCGAACTTCACCTGGCCACCGGACAGGTCCTGCAGCTCGTGCAGGAAGCCGATCACATCCCAGCCGTCGTCGAGCACGACGGTGCGGCCGACGGCATCGCTGAGATCCTTCAGCCGGCTGGGACTGGTGAGCGTCTTGGCACTGAGCACCTGGTGCACGAGCTGCGCCATGTACACCTGCTGGCGCACGATCCGGTCCACGTCGCCGCGCGGCAGCTGGTGGCGCTGGCGCACGAAGCTCAAAGCGTGTGCGCCATCGAGCTTCTGCTCCCCGGCGGGGAAGTCCGCGCCCGAAAGCGGTTCGTCCACCGGATTGTTCAGGCACACCTCGACGCCGCCGACGGCATCGGTGAGCAGCACGAACCCCAGCAGCCCGACCTCGGCGTAGTGGTCGACGGTGATGCCGGTGAGATTGGCCACCGTCTTGACCAGCGCCTGCCGCCCGGCATCCGTCGACTGACGGTCGGCCGCGGCCGGATCGGTGCCCTTGTCGATCAGCTTCTGCTGCGTGGTCGCCTTGGTGACGCCGTAGGCGGAGTTGATCTTTCCCATGCCCACCCCGGGGATGTCGACGTAGGAGTCGCGGGGGATGGAGATGGCGGTCGCCGAGCTGCCGTCGTTGGGCACCCGGATGAGCACGATGGTGTCGGTGTTGAGCCCGCCCTCGCCGTCGTCGCCGGCGTGCAGCATGGCCAATTCATCGGCGGTGAGCGAGTTTCCGTGGGCGTCGGTGCGGGAGTCGATGCCGACCATCAGGATGTCGGTCGCGCCGTCGGCCTTGTCGCCACCGAGTCCCAGATTGCCGATCCGCTCGATGCCCGCCACCAGCTGATCCACGCTGTGCCAGCCCAATCCGGTCACCGTCAGCACCAGCACCGAGAGCACGGCGGCCAGTATGCGGCCCGGACCGCCGCCCCATAGCTCGCGCGATCCCCTGCCGGAGCGCGGCGATAGCGGCGCGGATGCCCAGGTGCGGTCCGGCAACCCGATCTCCCTTTCGCGTTTTCGGCCGAGCGGACCCCGACGAGCGAGGTCGCGTCGATGGGAAGGCCCCCGCCAGTCAGGCTAGTGGCGGTAGCGGTGATGTTGCAGTATCGCCGGCTCCGTGAGTCGTGCGAGGTCCGTGCCAGACTGACAGCCGTGACCGCCCATGACATGAGCCCGACCACCGGCCGACCGCGCCCGGATTCCGCGCGACTGCTGGTGACAGGGGCGCGCGGTCAGCTCGGGCGCGCGGTGATGACGCTCGCGCCCGGCGCGCGTGGCGTGGCCCACACCGATCTCGACATCGCCGACGCCGATGCCGTGCGCAAGCTGGTGAATCCCGGTGACGTGCTGATCAACTGCGCCGCCTACACCGCCGTCGACCGGGCCGAGACCGACGTGGAGGCCGCCTTCGCGGTGAACGCCACCGGGCCGGGCGTGCTGGCCCGGGTGTGCGCCGAGAACGGCGCGCGGCTGATCCACGTCTCCACCGACTACGTCTTCCCCGGCACCGGCACGCACCCGTACGAACCGGACGATCCGACCGGACCGGGCACGGTCTACGGGCGGTCGAAACTGGCTGGGGAGCAAGCGGTTCTGGAGTTCGCGCCCGAAGCGGACATCGTGCGCACCGCGTGGGTCTACACCGGCGCGGGCGCCGACTTCGTGGCCACCATGCGGCGGTTGGAAGGCGAGCGCGACACCATCACCGTGGTGCGCGACCAGATCGGGTCGCCCACCTACGCGCCCGATCTCGCGGCCGGCCTGCTGGAACTGGCGGGCCGGCCCGGCAATCCCACTACACCCCGAATCCTGCACGCCACCAATGCCGGACAGGCCAGTTGGTTCGAGCTGGCCCGGGCCGTCTTCGCCGGCCTCGGCGCGGACCCGGAACGTGTACTGCCCTGCGGCACCGAGGATTTCCCGAGACCCGCTCCGCGCCCGGCATATTCGGTCCTTTCGGGCAATTCATGGGCCGCCGCGGGCCTGTCGCCGCTGCGTCACTGGAAGCAGGCACTGAACGACGCACTGACCGCCATCTCCGACTATCCTGGGCCCCCGTGAGCCCCTCGGATTCTGTCGGACAACCCCCCATCGCGGAGAAAAAACCGCAGCTGGCCGTTGTCACGGTGACCTACTCGCCCGGCGAGCACCTGGAACACTTCATCAGCACGCTGGCCACCGCCACCGGTGAGAAGCCGCAGGTCATCCTGGCCGACAACGGCTCGGTGGACGGCACCCCGGAAATGGCCGCCGAGGCCAACGCCCACGTGCGCCTGCTGCGCACCGGCGGCAATATCGGCTACGGCGGCGCCATCAACCGCGCGGTCGCCGAGATCGACCCGGACATCGAATTCATCGTCATCGCCAACCCGGACGTGCGCTGGGGCACCGACTCCATCGACGAGCTGCTGGCCGCGGCCCGGCGCTGGCCGCGCGCCGGGGCCCTGGGCCCGATGGTGCTCGAGCCGGACGGCAGCACCTACCCGTCCGCGCGCTCGGTGCCCGGCATTGCCGACGGCGCCGGCCACGCCATCCTGGGCAGCATCTGGCCCAAGAACCCGTGGACCCTGCGCTACCGCCAGGACAACGAGGAGATCTCCGAGCGTTCGGTCGGCTGGCTGTCGGGCTCGTGCCTGCTGGTGCGCCGGGCCGCCTTCGACTCCATCGACGGTTTCGACTCCCGCTACTTCATGTACATGGAGGACGTCGACTTCGGTGATCGGATGGGCAAGGCCGGCTGGCACAATGTCTTCGTGCCGTCAGCGGAGGTCACGCACGCCAAGGGGCATGCCGCGGGCCGTCACCCGGAGACCATGCTGCCCGCGCACCACGCCAGCGCCTATCGTTTCCAGGCCGACCGGCATCCGCACTGGTGGCAGGCTCCGCTGCGCATCGCGCTGAAGGCTGGACTTGCGATCCGATGCCGGCTTGCGGTTCGATCCGCACTGCGCGAACGTGATCGAAACGAGAGTGTTTAACATCACGGGCGCGCATTCCTGACAACCTGACAACAGGGGAGAAGATGGCGAACAGCGGTAGTACCGCCGGGTCGACGGACGCGGTGATCCTGGTCGGAGGCCAGGGCACCCGCCTGCGTCCGCTGACCTTGTCCGCCCCCAAGCCGATGCTGCCCACGGCCGGACTTCCGTTCCTGCAGCATCTGCTGGCCCGCATCGCCGATGCCGGCATCACCCACGTGGTGCTCGGCACCTCCTACAAGGCGGAGGTGTTCGAGGAGCACTTCGGTGACGGCTCCGACCTCGGCCTCGAGCTCGAATACGTCACCGAGACCGAACCGCTGGGCACCGGCGGCGGCATCCGCAACGTGCTGCCCAAGCTGCGCGCCGACACCGTCCTGGTGTTCAACGGCGATGTGCTCGGCGGCACCGACCTGGGCAGCGTCCTCGAGACCCACCACACCTCCGGCGCCGACGTCACCCTGCACCTGGTGCGGGTGAGCGACCCCCGCGCCTTCGGCTGCGTCCCCACCGACGAGAACGGCCGGGTCACCGCGTTCCTGGAGAAGACCCAGGATCCGCCGACCGATCAGATCAACGCGGGCTGCTACGTCTTCCGCCGCGAGTACATCGAGAAGATCCCCGCCGGCCGTCCGGTCTCGGTCGAGCGGGAGACCTTCCCGTCGCTGCTCGCCGAGGGCGCGCACATCCAGGGCCACGTGGACATCTCCTACTGGCGTGACATGGGCACCCCCGAGGACTTCGTCCGCGGCTCGGCCGACCTGGTCCGCGGCATCGCCCCGTCCCCGGCCCTGCCGGGCCAGCGCGGCGAATCCCTGGTCCACCCCGGTGCCGGTATCGCCCCCGGCGCCCTCCTCATCGGCGGCACCGTCGTCGGCCGCGGCGCCGAGGTCGGCGCGGGCGCCCGCCTCGACGGCGCGATCCTCTTCGACGGCGCACGCGTGGAAGCCGGTGCCACCGTGGAGCGTTCGATCATCGGCTTCGGCGCCCGCATCGGCCCGCGCGCCCTGGTCCGCGACGCCGTCATCGGCGACGGCGCCAACGTCGGCGCCCGCTGCGAACTCCTCCGCGGCGCCCGCATCTGGCCCGGCGTCGACATCCCCGACGGCGGCATCCGCTTCTCCACCGACGTCTAACCCCACGAACCCCTCGACTGGCCGTCCACCTCCCGAGGTGGACGGCCGATCACGTTCCGGCAGTTCGACATTCGCCACGTCGCGGTCGCCATACACAATCGATCGCGGGCGACGACAACGTCCGATCGCGCACGGCAATCACTCCGAAGCGAGTGCGGCCAGCAGGGATTCGCCGCGCGGCGTGAGGCGGTAGACGACATTTCGGCCGGTGCGGGCGCCGGCGATGATGCCCGCGTCGCGCAGTACGGCGAGGTGTGGGCCGACCGTGGCGAGCGAGATGCGATGGGCGACCAGTCGCGTGCCGGCGGGGGCGGTGAGTTCGCGGAGTGACCTGGGCTGGGCCCGAGCAATGGCGCGTGGAGAACTGCGACGACCGCGTCGTGGTCTATGTCTACGAACTTGATCCGGCCATCAAGGCGTACGAGCCCACTGGCATCTATCACGACCGGCTCGAGGTCAGCGTCCCGTTCTTCATCACGTTGGATCTCGCGCAGGCGTTGCGGCGGAAGGGCTCTCGCGAAAAGTAGTCTTCCGGAGGTGAATTCGACGGACGCTCGAGTCAGGCTTCCATCCGGCTTTCGGCGTTTTCTCGTGATCCGCGCGATCTCGCTGGCGGGGAGTGCGATGACGCGGTGGCGTTGGCGCTCGCGGTGCCGGGGTGTCGGGCGGGCGGGGGATCTGGCGATTGTGCTCGCGGCGCAAGTGATTCCGCAGATCGGGTCGCTGCTGGCCGGCGGGGTCGTCGCCGATCGGTGGTCCAGGCGGGCGGTGTTGCTGGGGGCCAATCTGTTCCGATATCTGTTGCGCGCCGGGCAGTTGCGCGGGGTGTTCGGCGGATTCGTGCTGCTGGCCCTGGGTTTCAGGGCCGGTCTGCCGATGCTGCTGGGGTGTTCCTTCCCGGGGAGGGGTGGGTCAGCGCTCCCACTTGCCGGGGTTGAGGTGGAACTGGACCAGGGCGGTGGCGTGGCCGTGGCCCAGCTCGTGTTCGGTCTTCAGCCAGTTGACCAGGTCCTTGTGGCCGGTGCGGCCGGAGGCGGTCAGTGCGGTGAACCATTCGTCCACGGGGCGGCCGTATTTGGCCTCGATGGAGGGGAAGTACGAGGCCGGGCCGTGGGGCTTGGTGGTCGCCATGATCATCTCCTTGCGCTGTGGTGTCGAAGGGATCGACGGTGCGGCGCGGGCGAATTCATCGCGGTGTGACGCGGGTCACGCGGTGATGGCACGGCCTGCGGTGGCGGTGCGCTCGTTGACCAGGAGCAGGCCGGTGGCGGCTACGAGGGCGGCGGTCACGCCGTGGACGCCGAAGGCCGTGGCCGTCGAGCCGTCGTGGCGCAGGATGGTGAGCATGTCACCGGTCGGGATGGTGGCCATGACCAGCAGGACGATGCCCAGTGCGTACCGCTGGCGGGCGGCGAGCAGGGCCACGATGAGCAGCGCGCAGGCCGCATCGCGGACGCCCTTCACGTTCAGGAAGTCGGCGGCTTCGCCGGTGGGGGAAACCCGCATGCCGAAGGTGGGCGCCATGGCCTGTGGATCGACCAGGTAGCGGAAGCCGATGTAGCCGATGAAGCCCGCTCCGGCGACGGCGAGGCCGGTGGCGATGCGGGAGGTGAGGCGCGAGGGGATCATGTTCGGTGCTCCAAATTCTAGCGTCGCTAACTGATGAAGCTACGCTAACCCAATCGTCGGTAGCTTGTCTAGCGATGCTAGAGTTTTCTCATGAGCGTCATCCAAACCCGTAAGGAACGTGAGCGCGCCGAGCGCCGGCAGCGCATCGTCGACACCGCCCGCGAGATCGCCGAGACCGACGGCTGGGACGCGGTCACCGTGCGCAAGCTCGCCGAGCGCATCGAATACAGCCAGCCCGTCCTGTACAGCCATTTCGCGGGGAAGGACGCCATCGTGTCGGCCGTCGCCGAGGCGGGCTGCGCCGAATTCGGCGCGGTCGTCAAGCAACTGCGCGCGTCCGCCGCCACCCCGGAAGAGGCGCTGCGCGCGGTCGCCCAGGGCTTCCTCGACTTCGCCCGCGACAGCGCCGCCCTCTACGACGCCATGTTCCTGCTGCACACCGACCTGAAGTTCGGCCCCGAAGCGCCGCAGGCGTTGAAGGACGCCTTCGGCGAGCTGCTGCAGACCTTCGCCCCCTTCGCCCCGCCGCACGATCCCGAGACCTTCACCGAGGTCGGCTGGAGCAGCCTGCACGGGCTGGCCACCCTGGATCGCAGTGGCCGTCTGCGGCCCGGCTTCCGGGACCAGCGGCTGGAAATCCTGGTCGCGCAATGGGTTCGCGGTGACTGACCGCACGGTTATGCCACCACCGGCCGTGCCCGGCCTACCCTGAATTCATGGCTGACGCGGTGGTGGTCGGATCCGGGCCCAACGGGCTGGTGGCGGCGGTGATCCTGGCCCGGGCCGGGCTCGAGGTGGAGGTGTACGAGGCCTCCGAACACATCGGCGGCGGCTGCCGCACCGGCGAGGTGACCCTGCCGGGCTTCCACCACGACCTGTGCGCGGGCGCGCACCCCATGGCGGTGGCGTCCCCGGTCTTCCGGGCCTTCGATCTGAAGACGCACGGCGTCGAACTGCTCACCCCACAGGTTTCCTACGCGCATCCGCTCGACGGCGGGCACGCCGGTCTGGCCTGGCTCGATCTCGACCGCACCGCCGACGGCCTGGGGCGCGACGGCGGTTCCTGGCGGCGGCTGTTCGGCCCGCTGGTGCGCAAGTGGGAGGACCTGGTCGGGCTGGCCATGTCGGACCTGCGGCATCCGCCGATCGACCCGGCCGGCCTGCTGCACCTGGATCCTGGCATCGAACTGCGTTTCGCCCGCCGGCTGCTCGAACAGTCGACGCCGTTGTGGAACATGCGTTTTCGCGAGGACATTGCGCCCGCCCTGCTGACCGGCGTGGCCGCGCATGCCATCCGGCCCCCGCGCGGTGTGCCGGGCGCGGGCGTCGCGATGCTGCTCGGCACCCTGGCCCATGTGAGTGGCTGGCCGGTCCCGCGCGGCGGCAGCCAGGCCATCGTGGACGCGCTCGCCGATGATCTGAAAACCCATAGCGGCCGCATCTTCACCGGCCACCGCGTGGATTCCCTCGACGAATTCGACGAGGTCCGGGCCGTGCTGCTGGATGTCGCGCCCACCGAACTCCAGCGGATCGCGACCCTGCCCGCCCGATACAACTTCGCGCTCAACAGGTTCCGCTACGGCGGCGCGGCGTGCAAGGTGGACTTCGCGCTCGCCGGACCCGTCCCGTGGCAGGCGACCGGTTGTGATCGCGCCGGCACCCTGCACCTGGTCGGCACCCGCGCCGAGGCCGTCGCCGCCGAAAAGGCCGTGGCCGCAGGGCGGCACGCCGACCGCCCCTACGTGCTGGCCATCCAGCCCGGCGTCGTCGATCCGACCCGGGCCCCGGAGGGCAAGCACACCCTCTACACCTACGCCCACGTCCCCAACGGTTCCGCCGAGGATCTCACCGAGGCCGTCACCGCCCAGGTCGAACGCTTCGCCCCCGGCTTCCGCGACCTCGTTCTCGCCACCCATGTCCGCACGGCCGCCACCATGCCCGCCCACAACCCGAACTACATCGGCGGCGACATCTCGGCGGGCGCGATGACCTTGCGCCAGACCGTCTTCCGCCCCGCGCCCCGTTGGAATCCGTACGCGACCCCGCTGCCCGGGGTCTACCTGTGTTCCTCGGCCACCCCGCCCGGCCCGGGCGTGCACGGCATGAACGGCTACTTCGCCGCGCGCCACGCCCTGCGCACTGAATTCGACGTCCGCACCGACCCCCTCGAACTACTCACCGACCATTGGCGCATCTGATTGCTACGCTCCGGGGCATGGCCGGATATTCGGGCACGCCCCTGCCCCGCAAGCTCGGCATCAAGGCCGAGAGCCGGGTGCTGCTGGCCGGTGCGCCGGCGGGTTTCGAGCTGGGTGAACTGCCCGGCGGGGTCGAGGTGCATCGCCGGGCGGCCACCGGTCCCTACGACGTGATCCTCGGGTTCTGTCCGGATCGCGCCACCCTGACGCGCCGGTTCACCGGGTGGCGGCAGCGGCTGGCGGTCGACGGCGGCCTGTGGCTGGCCTGGCCCAAGAAGTCGAGCGGCGTGCCCACCGATCTCGGTGAGAACGCCGCTCGGGAATACGGTTTGGCTCACGGACTGGTCGACAACAAGGTCGCCGCCATCGACGAAACCTGGTCGGGATTGCGGTTCGTCATTCGCCTCGCCGATCGATAGGTGACAACTGATCGATCGATAGGTGACAACTGATTTCGTGCCGGTCGGGGTAACTCGTCGGGTACCCCCGAAATCGGTTGGGCTCCCAGCCGCCGGCACGGGTTCCCAACGGTCAACGGCGCCTGAGCCGTCCGCTAAAGGCTCGGGGAGGCGGGGGAGCTCGGGGAGGCGGGGGAGCTCGGGGAGGCGGGGGAGCTTGGGGAGGCGGGGGAGTGTGTCCTGTACAGGTCCGGCTCCAGGTAGATGACCCGGGCGGCCGGGACCTCGGCGCGCACCCGCGCCTCGGCGTCGTCGATCGCGGTGGCGATATCGGCGATCGTCAGGCCGGGCACGATGGAAACCTTTGCGGCCACCAGCATTTCCTCCGGACCCAGGTACTGGGTGCGCAGGTGGATGACCCGGTCGATGCGCCGGTCGTCGACCAGCGCGGTGCGGATCGCGGCGTCCTCCTCGGGCGTCGCGCCCTCGCCGATGAGCAGGCTCTGCATCTCGATGATGAGGATGACGGCGATGGCGCCGAGCAGCAGGCCGATGGCCAGGGTGCCCACGCCGTCCCACACCGGATCGCCGGTGATCATGGTCAGGCCGATGGCCACGAAGGCGAAGATCAGGCCGATCAGCGCGCCAGAGTCCTCCAGCAGCACCACCGGCAGCTCCGGATTGCGCGAGTTGCGGATGAACCGCCACCAGCTCGAATTGCCCTTGAGCGGCTTGGATTCCCGCATGGCCGTGATGAAGCTGAAGCCCTCCAGGCAGATGGCGAGGCCGAGGATGACGATCGCGACGATCGGATTGGACAGTTCCTCGGGATGCTGGATCTTGTGGATGCCCTCCCAGATCGCGTACAGCGAGCCGAGCGCGAAGATCACCAGCGCGACCACGAACGAATAGAAGTACCGGTTGCGCCCGTAACCGAACGGGTGCAGCTGGTCGGCCTCCTGTTCCGCGCGGCGCTGGCCGAGCAGCAGCAGCCCCTGGTTGGAGGTGTCGGCCACCGAGTGCACGGCCTCGGCCAGCATGGACGCCGATCCGGTGATCGCCGCGCCCACGAATTTGGCCACCGCGATACCGGCGTTCGCGCTCAGCGCCGCCAGGATGGCCTTCTTACCGCCGCCCGCAGACAATGAACCGCCCCTTCCCGAATCTATGTCCGTTTTGTCCTAAAACGCCTTTGACCGGGAGAGCCTACTAGAGCCCGGGGGTCACTCCTCGCCGACGGCCGCGCAGAACAGCTGCGCCGAGCCGTCCGCATCCCCGTCGCCATCCTCGTCCACCGCGATCGCCTGCGCGCGAATCCCGCCGTCGGTGGCCGAGATCCACGCCGCGCGCCCGCGTTCCACGATCAGCTCGTGATTGCCCTGGGACAGCTTCACCCGCCCGTGCGTGACCAGCGTGATCCCCGGCCCCGACTGCAGCACCGGTACCGGCTCGGCCCCCGCGGCCAGTTCGAAACGGCTGAGCGCGAATTCGGGCGCGGGCGTGTGGTAGCGGAACACACTGTCCGACACCCGCTCCGCGGTCACGACCGGCAGGTCCAGCGGCTCGAAGTCCAGCACCCGCAGCAGCTCCGGCACATCCACGTGCTTGGGCGTGAGCCCGCCGCGCAGCACATTGTCGGAGTTGGCCATGATCTCCACACCGACTCCGCGCAGGTACGCGTGCAGGTTCCCGGCGTCCAGGAACAGGCCCTCGCCCGGCTCCAGGGTGATGCGGTTGAGCAGCAGCGCCGCCAGCACCCCGGCGTCGCCGGGATACGCCTCGGCGAGCTCGAGCGCCGTGCGCACCTCGGCCACGAATTCCTTGCCGGCGCCGCCGCTTCGGGCCTCCGACAGATACCGCACGCAGCCGTCGAGCACCTTGGGCAGCAGCATGCTCAGACTGCCCTGCGGCAGCGCGATCCAGGTGGTGAACAGCGTGCGCAGCCCCGCCGAGTCGGGCTGGGCGGCAAGCAGTTCGGCGTACTGGCTCAGCTCCGGGACGTCCAGGGCATTGAGCAGTCGCACGGTCTGGCGCGGATCGCGGAATCCGGCCAGCGCCTCGAAACGGTGCAGCGCCACCACGAGTTCGGGCTTGTGGTTCTCGTCGCGGTAGTTGCGCATGGGGGAGTCGATGGCGACCCCGTTGTGGTTCTCCCGCGCGAACCCGGCCCGGGCCTGTTCGACGCTGGGGTGCGCCTGCAGCGAGAGCGGCTCCTCGGCGGCCAGGACCTTCAGCAGGAACGGCAGCTTTCCGCCGAATTCGCCCGACACCGGCCCGAGTTCGCGCTGCGGGTCGGCGCTGACCAGCTCCAGCAGGGATTCACTGTGCCCGTTGATCTGTACCCGCGCCGGATCGGCGGGATGCGCGCCGAACCAGAGTTCGGCCTCCGGGTGCGCGGAGGGGACCGGTCGTCCGCACAGCTGAGCGAGCGCGGTGCGCGAACCCCAAGCGTAGGAACGCAGCGCACCAACGAGTTCGTGCACTAGTAATTGCCCCCGTCGTAGCGTCCCGGTCCGTTGGCCGGGCGGGAACCGAGTAGTCGGAGATAGGCGGCCGCCATCTCCAGCCGAAGTGCGAGTACCGCAAGCTTTTCCAGCTCACCACCTTGGACAGCGGGCGCGGTCTGCCCCGCCGCCTCGGCGGCAACCGTGGCTGCGGCGGCCACCTCGGTGTCGATGGTGATCAGGTCGGTGTCGACCAGCCCGGCGTCGGAACCGAACACGGCCAGTCGCCGGCGCACCGTCACCTCGTCCGGATCGGCGCTCACCACGAACACCCGCACCTGCTCCACCGGCGCCGGCCCGTCCAGCTGCTCATCGTGGAACAGCGGATCGAATCCGGGGGCGGCCACCCCGGCGGTGGCGACCAACCGGCCGTGCGCCGCAACGGCTTCCGAGAGCGTGACCGCGGTGGCGGTCTGCCCGGCCGTGGCCAGCAGCACCTCGGCGCCGTGCTCGGCGAGCACGGTGGCGGCGCCGGAATCACCGGCCAGCACCAGGCGCTTGCGCTGCTGCATACGGGTGGCCAGGGTCTTGGCGGGATTGTGGAAGGCCTCGTGCTGCGGTCCGTCGCGCAGCGCCTCCTCGTCGAGCAGGTCTGCGAGAGCGTTCAATTCGGGCACCAGCGGCCCGATGCGGTGCGGGTCGATGGTGGTCAGCACGGCCAGGCCCGCGGCCAGATAGCGCAGCATGCGGTTGTGGTCGAGGACCCGCACCCGCGGCGCGAGAATGGTGGCGCGCCCGGCGGCGGCCGCCCGCATGGGACCCTCGTCCGGCGCGGCCACGACCACTTCGGCACCCCGTCGAAGTGCTCGGTCCACCGCTTCGGCCAGCCGCGGATCACCCGCGTCGTCGCCCGCCACCAGCACCACGTCCAGCGGCCCGACCCACGGCGGGATCGAAGTCGCCGGTACCAGCGGCATACTCGTGCGGTCACCGAGGGCAGCGATCAACAGCGCCGCCGCGCGTGCGGCGCGCCCGCTGCCCGATACCAGTACCAGACTGCGGGGCCGCAGATCGGTCAGCCGGGTCAGCGCATCTTCGGAAAGTGCCGCGGCGGTTGCCCTTACCTGGGCTCCCCCCGACGCGGCGGAGCGGAGTACACCCCCGGCGTCCGCCGCCTCCAGCGAGGCGACGTCATCGAGGTCGATTACCGGTGTCCCAGCGATCATCGGGCGTTGCCACCTCCCCTCATCGGGTCACCAGACGGTGAATCCAAGCTCTGTGATTCCACTATTCCAGTCAGGCGCGGACGATGCTCAGGATCTCGGTTACGAGTGCGTCTACTTCATCCTGCGATCGCGCTTCGACGTTGAGTCGCAGCAGCGGTTCGGTATTGGAGGCGCGGAGGTTGAACCAGGCGCCATCGGCCAGCTGCACGGTCACGCCGTCCAGCCGATCGACCGACTTCGCCCGCTTGCCGAACGCCTCGAGTACGGCCAGGGTCCGCTCCTGCGCATCCGCCACCGTCGAGTTGATCTCCCCGGAGGCCGCGTACGTCGCGTAGGCGGCGGCCAGTTCCGACATCGGCCGGTCCTTCTCGCCCAGCGCGGCCAGCACGTGCAGTGCCGCGAGCATGCCGGAGTCGGCGCCCCAGAAGTCGCGGAAGTAGTAGTGCGCCGAGTGCTCGCCGCCGAAGATCGCGCCGGTGGCCGCCATCTGCTGCTTGATGAACGAGTGGCCGACCCGGGTCCGCACCGGGGTGCCGCCGAGCTCGGTCACGAGCTCCGGCACCGCCCGGGAGGTGATCAGGTTGTGGATGACGGTCGCGCCCGGTTCCTTGGTCAGCTCGCGCTCGGCCACCAGGCCGGTGATGGCCGACGGCGAGACCGGGTCGCCCTTCTCGTCCACCACGAAGCAGCGGTCGGCGTCGCCGTCGAAGGCCAGGCCGAGGTCGGCGCCGGTCTTGCGGACGTGGTCCTGCAGATCCACCAGGTTCTTCGGATCCAGCGGATTGGCTTCGTGATTGGGGAAGCTGCCGTCGAGTTCGAAGAACAGCGGCTCGACCGTGTACTGCGGCAGCGTGCCCAGCACGGCGGGCACCGTGTAGCCGCCCATGCCGTTGCCGGCGTCCACCGCGATGCGCAGCGGGCGCGAACCGCTCAGGTCGACCAGCTTGTGCAGGAAGTCGGCGTAGGCCGAGAGCAGGTCCTCCCGGGTCTCGGTGCCGCGCGGTCCGTCGAAGGCCGGGACGCCCGCGACGACCTCCTCGGTGATGGTGGCCAGCCCGGTGTCCTGACCGACCGGCAGTGCTTTGGCGCGGCACAGCTTGATGCCGTTGTACTTGGCGGGATTGTGGCTGGCGGTGAACATGGCCCCGGGGCAGTCCAGGTGGCCGGAGGCGAAGTAGAGCTCGTCGGTGGAGGCCAGGCCGATGTGCACCACATCGAGTCCCTGGGCGAGCACGCCGTCGGCGAAGGCGGCGGCCAATTCCGGTGAGGAGTCGCGCATATCGTGACCGATGACGATGCGCCGGGCGCCGCCCTCGCCGCGCATCAGCCGGGCGAAGGAACCTGCGACATCCCGGACGAAGTCCGCGTCGATCTGTTCGCCGACAACTCCGCGAACGTCGTATGCCTTGATGACTGCTTGAACGGACTCGGCGGACCGGGCGACTGTCATGCGCACCACCCTAGTAGCTGACCGCGACAATGAGAGACTTCCCCCGACCCTTGCCAACCGGACAACTGATTTCGTGAGGCGAGGGTAACTCGCCGGGTACGTCCAAAAATTGGTGACGGCACTCAACCGCCGGCACGGGATGTCGATGGTTCACGGCTCTCAACCGTCCGCTGAAGGCGCGGGGAGGCGGGCTAGCCCGGCGGGTCCGGCAGCACGCGTAGATGGCCGCGTCTGCCGGTACGGCCCGCGCGGGTCGGGCGCTGCGGGGCGGGAGCGTAGTCGGGGTAGCCGCGCGGATCGGGTTCCGGTGTGCGGCGGCGCAATCCGGCCTCGCGGACGGCTTCGGCGAGCGCGGTGAGATCGTCGTCGTCCGGGGTCGAGGAGGAAAACCCGCCCTCGTGGCGGACCAACTCCCATCCCTTGGGCGCGGTGATCCGGGAAGCATGCGTTTCACACAGGTCCCAGGAATGTGGCTCCGCCACCGTGACCAGCGGACCCACGACTGCCATCGAGTCGGAGTACACATAGGTCAGCGTCGCGACGGCCGGGTTCTTGCAGCCTGGACGGCAGCAACGACGCATGGGGATCACGCCATGCAGGGTAACCCCCCTCACGCCCTCGTGGACACAGACACGCTCAATGAAGCCCGTCTCACTCGCGCCACGAGGGCCTTGGGTAGCTGTGCGCTTTCGTGCCGCGGGCGCGTCGCGACGGCCCCCGGAATGCGGTCCCCCGGTCTGCGGAACCCTGTCGCGGCGGGCCGCCGCACCGGCCGGGCGGCCCGGTGAGGCGGGTGCTCACACCCGCCGGGGGTAAGGGTTAGATTCAAGGTATGACCCGTTCACGTAAGAGGCGACCGCCCACCGCGCGGTCGGTCATCCGCCGCGGGCGGGGTGTGCGCGGGCCGATGCTGCCACCGACCGTGCCCGCCCGGCGCACCCGGGGCCAGGAGTTCGACCGTCTGGTGCTGGAGGCCTTCGCGCCGCTGGAGACCCGCTGGCACGAGCAGCTCACCAAGCTCGACATCGCCGTCGACGACGTGCCGAAAATCCGTCCGCTGCACCCGGATTCGGTTACCTGGCCGGAAGAGGTGGTGGCCGACGGCCCGGTGCCGCTGTCCCGCCTGATCCCGGCCGGTGTGGACCGCTACGGCATGGCCACCCGCGCCCGCGTCGTCTTGTTCCGCAAACCGTTGGAGCTTCGTGCCGGCGACCCCGACGACCTGGTCGACCTGCTGCGCGAGGTCCTCGTGCAACAGATCGCCACCTACCTGGGTGTGGAACCCGACATCATCGATCCCGACCCGGAGTAGCCGGATGCAACCGCATACCACGAACTACGTTTCGCAACAACTGATTTCGTAAGTTCGGGGTAACTCGCCGGGTACGTCCAAGGTGGTCTCGGCACCCAACCGCCGGCACGGGTTGCCAGCGCTCAACGGCTCCCAAGCCGCCCGCTGAAGGCTCGGAGAGGCGGGGGAGCGTCAGCTGATGCCCCGCTTCAGGCGGCGGCGCTCCCGCTCGGACAGTCCGCCCCAGATGCCGAAGCGCTCGTCGTTGGCCAGGGCGTATTCGAGGCACTCGTCGCGGACCTCGCAGCCCATGCAGATGCGCTTGGCCTCGCGGGTGGAGCCGCCCTTCTCCGGGAAGAACGCCTCCGGGTCGGTCTGGGCGCACAGCGCCCGTTCCTGCCACTGTTCGGCCTCGGTCATCATGCGACCGCCGCGCGAGAAAGTGTCGTACATATCCTCGGCACCGGTGACGATCAGGCTCAGCCGCGGCGGTTCGGGCTGGTAGGCGGTTCGCGCCCACTGTCCGCCCCCCGGTCGCGCAGTCGTCATCGGTTCACCCCCCTCGTATCCGTTCCGATCGTCGGCGCAGAAGTCAGGTGCTGCGCCAGTCGTGGAATCGGTTTGCGATACACCGCCCGGAATGCCCGACGGGGCCAGCTCTTCGGCCATCGCTCCGCCTCCTCACTGTGTGTTAGCGCAGAATGATTAATCCGTCGGAGCCGATCCCACCGACGGCCCAACACCGCGGCGTAGTCCCGCGGCCATCCCCGAGCTTGGCGTCACTCCGGTGCGAACGCCTGTTCGAAAACCCGTCCGCGCCTTGCACTCTCACGCGGACCCGGAATGACATGCCTGTGATTAGACACGCCGGGAGCGGCGATGGTCAAGCTGCCGAAGCGATTCCGTTACCATCTGCGACCCCGTCGGGAGGCGTTCCCGCAGTTCAAATAGCAAATTCGCAGCAAATGAGCTGCGGGACGACTTTCCGCTTCGAACGCATAGGCTGTGCGGATGTGACTCGAGAACAAGCGGACACCGCGCCCGGCACCGGCCTGCGGATCGCCGTCCTGGTCGGCGGAGTCGGCGGCGCGCGGTTCCTGACGGGGGTGCGCGAACTGCTGCCCGGAGCCGACACCACGGCCATCGTCAATGTCGGCGACGACGTGTGGATGCACGGGCTGCGCATCTGTCCTGACCTGGACACCTGCATGTACACCCTGGGTGGCGGCATCGACCCCGAACGGGGCTGGGGGCACGCGAACGAGACCTGGAGCGCCAAGGAGGAGCTGGCGAAATACAAGGCTCAGCCCGATTGGTTCGGGTTGGGCGACCGCGATATCGCCACGCATCTCATTCGCACCGAAATGCTGCGTCAGGGATACCCGCTCTCGGCGGTCACCGAGGCGCTCTGCAATCGGTGGCAACCGGGTGTGAAACTGCTTCCGGCAACCGACGACCGATGCGAAACACATGTCGTAATCGGTGACCCGGAGAACCCTGGCGAACGCCGCGCGATCCATTTCCAGGAGTGGTGGGTTCGATACCGGGCGAACGTAGAGACCCATGGATTCGTGACTATTGGGGCAGATGCTGCGAAACCAGCCCCGGGTGTGATCGAAATCATAGAAGCAGCGGATGTGATCCTGCTCGCTCCGTCGAACCCGGTCGTGAGCGTGGGCGCCATCCTCTCGGTTCCGGGTATTCGGGGCGCACTGCGCACCACCGCTGCCAAGGTGATCGGACTGTCCCCGGTGATCGGCGGAAAACCGTTGCGCGGCATGGCCGATGAATGCCTGTCGGTGATCGGCGTCGAAACCTCCGCCGAGGCCGTCGGCACCTACTACGGCGCGCGCTCGAGCACCGGCATTCTCGACGGCTGGCTCGTGCACACCGGCGACACCGCCGACATTCCGGGCGTCGAAGTCCGGAGCGTGCCACTGCTCATGACCGACCCGGCCGCGACCGCCGAGATGGTTCGCGAAGCCCTCGACATCGCGGGAGTCAAACCGTGACAACGGATTCCATCGAAGCGCTGGGCGATCACGCGTCGGGCGGCGAACTGCGCATCCTGCCCGTTCCGGGCCTGCCGGAATTCCGCCCGGGCGACGATGTCGCCGAAGCCATCGCGGCACGGGCGCCCTGGCTCCAGGACGGTGACGTGCTGGTGGTGACCAGCAAGATCGTCGCCAAGGCCGAGGGCCGCATCGTGACCGTGCCCAGCGACCCCGAGGAACGCGACGCGGCACGCCGGCAACTGGTGCTCGACGAGTCGGTGCGGGTGCTGGCGCGCAAGAACCGCACCCTCATCACCGAGAACCGGCTCGGCATCGTGCAGGCCGCCTCCGGAGTCGACGGCTCCAATGTGGAACAGGGCGAACTGGTCCTGCTGCCGGAGGATCCGGACGCCAGCGCCAAGGCGCTGCGCACCGCGCTGGCCGACCGCCTGGGCGTGCAGGTGGCCGTGGTCATCACCGACACCATGGGCCGGGCCTGGCGCAACGGCCAGATCGACGCCGCCATCGGGTCGGCGGGCATCCGGGTGCTGCACGACTACGACGGCGCGGTCGACGGGCAGGGCAATGAACTGCACGTCACCCTGGTCGCGGTCGCCGACGAGCTGGCCGCGGCCGCGGACCTGGTGAAGGGCAAGCTGGGCGGCGTCCCGGTCGCGGTGGTCCGCGGGCTCGACTACACCGACGACGGATCCACTGCCGGGGATCTGCTGCGGCGCGGCGAGGACGATCTGTTCTGGCTGGGCACCGAGGAATCCGTCGAGCTCGGCCGCAAACAGGCGGTGCCGCTGCGGCGTTCGGTGCGCCGGTTCGCGGAGACGCCGGTGCCGCCGGAGCTCATTCGCGAGGCCGTCGCCGCCGGGCTCACCGCGCCCGCGCCGCACCACACCCGTCCGGTCCGCTTCGTCTGGGTCCGCAAGCGTGGCCTGCGCGAGCAGCTGCTCGAGGCCATGGCCGAGAAGTGGCGCACCGACCTGACCGGTGACGGCCGCACTCCCGAGAGCGTGCAGAAGCGGGTCGCGCGCGGGCACATCCTCTTCGACGCCCCCGAGATGATCATCCCGTTCTGCGTGCCCGACGGCGCGCACGACTATCCGGACGAGCGCCGCCGCGCCGCCGAGCAGACCATGTTCACCGTCGCGGTGGGCGCGGCCGTGCAGGGCCTGCTGGTCTCGCTGGCCGTGCGGGGCGTGGGCAGCTGCTGGATCGGGTCGACCATCTTCGCGCCCGAGGTCACCCGCGACGTGCTGGGCCTGGCAGCGGACTGGAATCCGCTGGGCGCCATCGCCATCGGGTACCCGCTCGACGAGATCGCCCCGCGCGAGGCGCGCGAGCCCGGCCTCGGGCTGGTCGAGCTGTGAGCGCGGAGTCGCTGCACAAATCGGCGACCGAGCTGCTGGAGACCTGGTCCCCGGCAACGGGTCCGGAGTGCTCCATCCGGGAAGCCATGCTGGCCTTCCTGGGTTCCGCGCCGCGCGGCTGCCTGCGCGAGCATGCGGCCGGGCACATCACCGCCTCGGCCATCGTGTTCTCCCACGACGAGCGCGAGGTGCTGCTGACCCTGCACCCGCGGGTGGGCCGCTGGATCCAATTAGGCGGGCACTGTGAGGAATCCGACGATTCGGTCGCGGCGGCCGCCTTCCGTGAGGCGACCGAGGAGTCCGGCATCGACGGGCTGGTGCTCGAGCCCGGCCTCTACGGCGCGCAGGCGCACCCCATCACCTGCTCGCTGGGCGTGCCGACCCGGCACCTGGACCTGCTGTTCAAGATCAAGGCGCCGGAAGGCGCTGTGCCGGTGCGCAGTTCGGAGTCGACCGACCTGCGCTGGTGGCCGGTGGACGGGCTGCCGGTCGATTCCGACGTGCTGGTGCGCTGACACCCGGCCGTGCTGTCGTGTTGTGCGGTACACGGGGTTCCGGATGCCGGAATCCCCGTGTTACTGTCCGCTACGTACACGTTCTCAGGGCGGGGTGGAATTCCCCACCGGCGGTAATGGCATCCGGGCCGATCCGGAGTGCACGAGCCCGCGAGCGCCACAGTGTCTCTCATCGGCAGTGTGGGTCGAGCAGATTCCGGTGTGATCCCGGAGCCGACGGTCACAGTCCGGAGGAAAGAGAACGCGGCACCGGCACGTCCGCACCGCTGGACGGGCCTGTTCGCGTCTTGCCCTGGGTGACATCGCGAACAGGAGGAATCCCCGTGTCACCCACTTCCACTCGCATCGCCCTCGTCGCCGCGCGCTGGCACAGCGACATCGTCGACAAGGCCGTCGCATCCTGCCGGGCCGGGCTGCTCGAGCGCGGCTACACCGAGGTCGACGTGATCGAGGTGCCCGGTGCGTTCGAAATCCCGTTGCAGGTCAAGCGTTTGGCCACCCGCGGCTCCTACGCCGCGGTCGCGGGCTGCGCGCTCGTCGTGGACGGCGGCATCTACCGGCACGACTTCGTGGCCTCGACGGTCGTCGACGCGCTCATGCGGGTGCAGCTCGAGACCGATGTGCCGGTGTTCTCGGCCGTGCTGACCCCGCACCACTTCCACGAGCACGGCGAGCACCTGGCCTATTTCGCGCGGCATTTCGAGGTGAAGGGCGCGGAGCTGGCCAATGCCATCGCCGCCACCCTGGCCCTGGACGCGGTCGGCGCCTAGACAACGCGGCCGGCGCGCCCGGACAAAAGGGAAACCCTGCCCGCACGAGCCGGAGGCGGCTGGTCGTGCGGGCAGGGTGCGGGTTCCGCCGGCGCGTACGGGGGGAGAACGCGCCGACGGTCCGGGTTCGGCCTGGGGGTTGGGTTCAGGCCGGAACCAGGTCTTTCTCTTGCGGGCCCGGTGCTTCCGGGGCGGCGGGGGCCGGGTGATCCTCCACCATGGCCTGCTCGTCGAAGGGGATCTCGCGATCCAGCACCGCGCGGACGCGGGCCGGGTCGATGGTCTGGGTCCAGGTGCCGATCAGCAGTGTGGCGACCGCATTGCCCGAGAAGTTGGTCAGCGCACGGGCTTCCGACATGAACCGGTCGATGCCGACGATCAGGCCGACGCCGTCCAGCAGTTCGGGTCGATGGCTCTGCAGGCCGCCGGCCAGCGTGGCCAGGCCCGCGCCGGTGACACCCGCCGCGCCCTTGGAGGCCACGATCATGAACAGCAACAGGCCGATCTGCTCGTGCCAGGCCAGCGGCTTGCCCATGGCATCGGCCACGAACAGGGTGGCCATGGTCAGGTAGATGGCGGTGCCGTCCAGGTTGAACGAATACCCGGTCGGGACAACCACACCCACGGTGGTGCGGTCCACGCCGACGTGCTCCATCTTGGCGATGAGCCGCGGCAGCGCCGACTCCGAGGACGAGGTGGCGAAGATCAGCAGGTACTCCCGCGCCAGGTAGCGCACCAGCTTGAAGATGGAGTTCCCGGCCACCAGCCGCAGCAGCAGGCCCAGCACGCCGAAGATGAACACGACGCAGGTGAGATAGAAGGCCACCATCAGCAGCGCCAGCTGCTTGACCGCGTCGAGTCCGGTGCGCGCCACCACATTCGCCATGGCGCCGAACGCGCCGATCGGGGCCAGCCACAGGATCATGGTGAGAATCCGGAACACCAGCTTCTGCACCGACGCGACTCCGCGCAGGATCGGCTCGCCCGCGGCGCCCATGGCCTGGATGCCGAAGCCCACCAGCAGCGCCACGAACAGCGCCTGCAGCACCTTGCCCGAGGTGAGCGACGACAGCAGGGTGGTCGGCACGATGTCCTCGAGGAACTGCCAGGTGCCGCCCGCCGCCTTGGCGTCGGTGGCGTACTTGGTGATCTCCTTCGCGTGGGCTGCCACGTTCAGACCCGAGCCCGGGTGCAGCAGATTGCCGACCAGCAGGCCGATGGCCAGCGCCACCGTGGACATGATCAGGAAGTAGCCGATGGCCAGGCCGCCGACCTTGCCGACCTTGGCGGCCGCTCGCACCGAGCCGATGCCGAGCACGATGGTGCAGAAGATGACCGGGGCGATCATCATCTTGATGAGGTTCACGAAGATCGTGCCGAGTTCGCCGACGCTCTTGCCGACGCCCGGGGCCAGCCAGCCGACCAGGACGCCCGCGACGACGGCCACGATGACGGCCGGATAGAGCCAGTGGGTACGGTCTCGGCGCTGCCGGGTTGTCGTGTCGCTCATCTCGCTGGTGCCTCCGGGTCGGTGCCCGCATGACGTTTGCTTCACGCGGGTGTTCGGAGAGAATCATGATCCGGGGAGTGACGCGGGTCACTGTTTCGTAAATTATGTTCATGAAGTACCCGGAGGAATCGTGAGAGGTCGAAGAACCCGGGCCCGCCGTACGCTGGCCGGGCAGGTGTTCGTGGTACAGGTGCTGGTACTGGCGGTGGTGATCACCGCCGCGTCGATGCTGGCGTTCCTGCAGACCCGCCGGGTGCAGGACGACGCCACCCGTGCGGAGGTGATCGATACCTCGATCGCGGTGGCGCAGTCGCCCTCGACGCTGGCCGGCGTGCGGAGCCCGAATCCGACCGCCGCACTGCAGCCGGTGACCGAGGCCATCCGCGAGGCGACGGGTATGGACTTCATCGTGGTGATGGCCCCCGATCGGACCCGCTACACCCACACCGAGACCGACCGGATCGGAAAGCCCTTCAGCGGCAACATCGATCGCGCCCTGGCGGGGGAGACCTTCACCGAGACCTTCACCGGTACGCTGGGCCCGTCGATTCGCGCGGTCACCCCGGTACGCGATGCCGACGGCCGCATCGTCGCGCTGGTGTCGGCGGGCGTCACCCGCACCCACATCGGCGAACAGGTGCGCGCCCAGCTGCCGCTCATCCTGGCCGCCGCGGCGGGCGGCCTGGCGCTGGCCATGATGAGTTCGCTGTTGTTACGGCGCAGGCTGTTACGGCAGACGCACGGCCTGGGGCCCGCCGAGCTGCGGGCCATGTACGAGCATCACGACGCGGTGCTGCACTCGATCCACGAGGGGCTGCTGGTGTTCGACAGATCCGATGAGCGCGCCGAGGTGGTCAACGATCAGGCGCGGCTGCTGCTCGATCTGCCGGACGGGCCGATCACGCGCGCGGATCTGCCGGTGTCGTTGCAGCGCTTGGGAACCGGCGTGGTCCGTGACGAGATGCACGTGACCCCGGACCGGGTGCTGGTCGTCAACCAGGACGTGGTGGAGCATGCGGGACGCCGCATCGGCACCGTGCTCACCCTGCGCGACCACACCGAATTGCGGGATGTGCTGGGCGAATTGGATTCGGTGCGCGGCTTCGCCGAATCGCTGCGCGCCCAGGCGCACGAGGCAGCCAACCGGCTGCACACCGTGGTCACCATGGTGGAGCTGGGCCGCCCGCGCGAGGCGGTGAACTTCGCGACCGCGGAACTCGAACTGTCCCAGGCCCTCATCGACCGGCTCACCGGCGCGGTGGCCGAACCCGCGGTGGTGGCGCTGCTGCTGGGCAAGGTGGAGCAGGCCGCCGAGAACGGGGTGGAGCTGACCGTCACCGGTGACACGCTGCTCGACACCACCGATCCGCTGACGCCGCACGAGATAGTCACGCTGCTGGGCAATCTCATCGACAACGCCCTGGACGCGGTCGGGCACGACGAGGACGCGTGGGTGGAGGTGACGGTGCGGCGGGACGAGCCGGAGCTGTACGTCCGGGTGGCCGACAGCGGCCCGGGCATGTCGGAGGAGTTGTTCACCCGCGCCACCGAACGCGGCTATTCCACCAAGACCGACCACCACGGGCTGGGCCTGGCGCTGGTACGCCGGCTGGTCGCCAGGCATGCCGGCGAGTTGCTGGCCCGGCGGGAACCGGAATCCGCGGTGATCGTGAGGTTTCCGCGATGAATGCCGCGCCGGCATCGGCGATCCGCGTGCTGATCGTCGAGGACGAGCCGAAAATCGCTGCGGCACATCGTTCTTACGTAGAGCGGGTGCCGGGTTTCACGGTGGTCGCGGTGGCGCACACCGGTCGCGACGCCATCTCGATCGCGAAAAGGTCACAATCTTCCGGCGTCCCCATTGATCTGGTGTTGATGGATATCGGGTTGCCGGATATGAGCGGGCTCGCTGTCGCCGCGGCGCTGGCGGGACTGCGGCCGCGGCCGGACGTCATCGCCGTCTCCTCGGCGCGCGATCTGGCCATGGTGCGCTCGGCCGTCTCGCACGGCGTGGTGCTGTATCTGTTGAAGCCCTTCACTTTTGCCGCCTTCCGCGAGAAGCTGGATCGCTACGTCGAATACCGGGCGGCGCTGCCGGCCGGGGAGACGGCGGTGTCGCAGCAGGACATCGATCGCGCCTTCGGTGTGCTGCGCACTCCGGATCAGCGACCCACCTCACCGAAAGGCATTGCGCCGCAGACGATGGACGAGGTGGCGCGGGCGGTGCGGGCCGCGCCGGACGGGCTGTCCGCGGGTGAGGCGGGGCGCGCGGTGGGGGTGTCCCGGGTGACGGCGTGGCGGTATCTGGAGCGGATGGCCGAAGACGGCGTGGTGGAACGGCGCACCGACTACGGTCGGACCGGGCGCCCGCAGGTTCGATATGTGTGGTTTCGCTGAGCCCGGTTTCGCTCCTGGTTTGCGTTCGAGGCCCAGTGGCGGGAACCGCGCGGTCGGTTGCGGCAGAACCGACTGCTCATGATGTAACGGTGGCCACCTTTCGGTCCGGCCGGGTGCTGTAACAGGGACTAGGTTCCAAGATATGTAGCTGCGAAGTTCTTCGAGGCATTGATTAGCGGGGCAAACGTGCAAATGGTCGGCAAACGGTTGGGTTCGCCGGATCCGAAACGACACCTGTGGGTGCTGGGGTTGATCGCGCCCGGGTGTGCGTTACTGCCCTCGCAGCTGGTGTTGCACACCAAGCTGGAGGTGTTCTGGTGGATAGGACCGATCATCATTCTGATCGCCATCCCGTTCCTGGACTGGGTCGTCGGGGAAGACGGCACCAATCCGCGCGACGAGGATTACGAGTTACTCTCCAATGACCGGTACTACCGGTGGTGCACCTACATGTTCCTGCCGATCCAGGTGGTCGGCCTGATCATCGCCGCCTACATGTGGGCCGGCGACGATCTCTCCGTCGTCGACAAGCTCGGGCTGGCGGCCACTCTCGGATTCGTCAGCGGCATCGGCATCAACGCCGCCCACGAACTCGGCCACCGCGTCGAGCGATTGGAGCGCTGGCTGTCGAAAATGGCGCTGGCGCAGTCGGCCTACGGGCACTTCTTCGTCGAGCACAACAAGGGCCACCACGCCCGCGTCGCGACGCCCGACGATCCGGCCAGCGCCCGCATGGGCGAGTCGCTGTGGGAGTTCCTGCCCCGCAGCGTGATCGGTGGCTTCCGGTCGGCAATCCACCTCGAGGGTGAGCGCCTGCGCCGTAAAGGACACCGCTGGTTCAGTGTCCACAACCACATCCTGCAGGCCTGGGCTATGACCCTCGTGCTGTTCGGCGGGTTGCTGGCGGTCTACGGCTGGCGGGTGCTGCCGTATCTGCTGCTGCAGGCGGTGATCGGCGCGGGCCTGCTCGAAACCGTCAACTACGTCGAGCATTACGGCCTGCTGCGACGCAAGCGGCCCAATGGCGGCTGGGCCCGCTGCTCGCCGAGCGACAGCTGGAACAGTGACCGGCTGGTCACCAATATCTTCATGTTCCACCTGCAGCGGCACAGCGACCACCATGCCAATCCGGGGCGGCGGTACCAGACACTGCGCACCTCCGCGGAGGCGCCGCAGCTTCCAGCGGGGTACGCCACCATGATCCTGCTGGCATTGATCCCGCCGCTGTGGCGCTACGTCATGGATCCGCGCCTGCTCGCCCACTACTCGGGGGATGTGAGCCGGGCCAATATCCAACCCCGTAAGCGGGAGCGCATCCTCGCCGAGTACGAGTACCAGGCCGCCGCGTAGGGTTTGGGGGAACCAGCCGACCAGGAGAGGCAGATGACGACCGCTGTGTCCCGCAACATGACCCCTGACGTCCGCAATGGCATCGACTACAAGGTGGCGGATCTGTCGCTGGCCGAGTTCGGCCGCAAGGAGATTCGCCTGGCCGAGCATGAGATGCCTGGCCTGATGGCGCTGCGTCGCGAGTACCACGACGTGCAGCCGCTCAAGGGCGCCCGCATCTCCGGCTCGCTGCACATGACCGTGCAGACCGCGGTGCTGATCGAGACCTTGGTCGCCCTGGGCGCCGAGGTCCGCTGGGCCTCCTGCAACATCTTCTCCACCCAGGACCACGCGGCCGCCGCGGTCGTGGTCGGTCCGCACGGCACCGTCGACGAGCCCAAGGGCACTCCGGTCTTCGCCTGGAAGGGCGAGACCCTGGGGGAGTACTGGTGGGCCGCCGATCAGATGCTGACCTGGCCGGGCGAGCCCGCCAACATGATCCTCGACGACGGTGGTGACGCCACCATGCTCGTGCTGCGCGGCGCGCAGTTCGAGAAGGCCGGCGTGGTCCCGCCCGAGGACGACACCCACTCCGCCGAATACAAGGTCTTCCTGAACCTGCTGCGCGCCGGCATCGAGACCGACAAGGGCAAGTGGGGCAGGATCGCCGAGAGCGTGCAGGGTGTCACCGAGGAGACCACCACCGGTGTGCTGCGGCTGTACCAGTTCGCGGCCGCGGGTGAGCTGGTGTTCCCGGCGATCAATGTCAACGACTCGGTCACCAAGTCGAAGTTCGACAACAAGTACGGCACCCGTCACTCCCTCATCGACGGCATCAACCGCGGCACCGACGTGCTGATCGGTGGCAAGAAGGTCCTGATCTGCGGCTACGGCGATGTCGGCAAGGGCTGCGCGGAGTCGATGGCCGGGCAGGGCGCGCGCGTGCAGGTCACCGAGATCGACCCGATCAACGCGCTGCAGGCGCTGATGGACGGCTTCGACGTCGTCACCGTGGAACAGGCCATCGGTGAGGCCGACATCGTCATCACCTCCACGGGCAACAAGGACATCATCCTGCTCGACCACATGAAGGCGATGAAGGACCAGGCCATCCTGGGCAACATCGGTCACTTCGACAACGAGATCGACATGGCCGCTCTGGAGCGTTCGGGCGCCGAGCGACTGAACATCAAGCCGCAGGTCGACCTGTGGACGTTCAAGGAGTCCGGCAAGTCGATCATCGTGCTGTCGGAGGGCCGCCTGCTGAACCTGGGCAACGCGACCGGGCACCCGTCGTTCGTGATGTCGAACAGCTTCTCCAACCAGGTCATCGCGCAGATCGAGCTGTGGACCAAGCCCGAGGAGTACGACAACGAGGTCTACCGCCTGCCCAAGCACCTCGACGAGAAGGTCGCCCGCATCCACGTGGAGGCCCTGGGCGGCACGCTGACCAAGCTCACCAAGGACCAGGCCGAATACATCGGCGTGGACGTGGAGGGCCCCTACAAGCCCGACCACTACCGCTACTGAGCGGAAACCGCCTGTAGCGCATGAAGATCCGGCCGGTCACCCGAGAGGGTGACCGGCCGGATCTCGTTGGCGCCGTGCGTCCGCTACTTGAGGCAGATGTCGAGCAGGGGGACCCACTTGCCGCCCTGGATGGTGCAGACGGCGGCGCTGAGGAGTTCACTGGCGCTGGAGCCGGTGCCGGCGACATTGCTGGAGCCGGAGCTGCTCGACAGGGAGGACGCCGAGCCGGAGTCGGCCACGGGGGCGGCCTGGTCGGCGGTGGCGGGCTCGAGGGTGACGGGGGCGGCGGTGGCGGTACCGGCCGTGGAAAGAGCGGCGGCGGTGATCGCTACAGCGGCCAGGGCGGCACGCGGACCGTGGTGTGCGAGAGGGGACTTCATCAGGTTGCGCTCCTTGCAGGGGGAGTGTTGCCCGGGACCCTACAAGAGTTGAAGGGCGCGCGTTTCGGATTTGCGTGGCCTATTTGCGGAAGGACCTCGGGAGGGGGTAGCCCTTCTCCTGCATGACGTCGCGCGCGCGGTTCGGATAATCGGTGATCAGGCCGTCCACGCCCTGGTCGAGCGCCAGTCCGATGGTGGCCTTGTCGTTCACGGTCCAGGGGATCACCCGGATGCCGAAACCGTGCGCTTCGCGGACGTACTCGGCGGTCGTGGTGAGCTTGAAGTACTTGTCGCCGACCTTCGCGTCGATGTTCCAGGGGTCGACGTAGGCGGGGGAGGAAATGTCCGCGCCCAGGGCCTTGATCGCGTCCAGCGGGTCCCCGGCGTGTTCCTCGTACCGAATCGGGCCCAGCCACGGGCTGTTCGGCGCGAAGGTGGTCTCGTCGTACAGCGCGACCGTGGGGATATTCGCGTTCCGGGCCTTCACCAGCGGCAGACTGCTCCAGTCGAAGCTCTGGATCTCGACCTTGCCGATGGCCCCGGCCTGTTCGACGGCGCCCAGGATGACGTCGACGAATTCCCTGGGGGTGGCGGACTGTTCGGGGTGGGCGGCCTCGATTTTGGTCTCCACGTTGTAGCGCACGGTGCCGAACGCGCCCGGGTGGCTCTTCACCAGATCGAACAGTTCCGGCAGCGTCGCGATCCTGTTTCCCGGAAGCTCCTGTGCCGCTGGGAATTCCGCGAGCTTCCTGCCGCAGTCGAGGGTGTGGATCTGGTCATAGGTCAGGTCGTGGACCAGCTTGCCGACGTAGGGGAACCGCGGATCGCCGGGGAAGGCCGGGGCGGTGTCGGCGCACTTCTCGGCCTGGATGATCGGGTCGTGCCAGATGAGCGGTCTCTTGTCGGCGGTGAGCGCGATGTCGAGTTCCAGGGTGGTGACGCCCAGTTCGATGGCCTTGGCGAAGCCGGGCAGCGACTCCTCGATGGTCATGCCGCGGCCGCCGCGGTGGGCCTGTAGATCGAAGGGGCGGTGGGGATCGGCCACGGCGACCGGGTTCGTGTCGCTGGAGTTGCTGCGGCAGGCCGTTGGGCCGATGGCGGCAATCGCTACCGCGAAGATCGCAAAAGCTCTACTGAGCTGCGTTGACCTCGCGTGTCCAGCAGTCATGGCCGGACTATAGCAATCTAATGGCTACAAAAATCTGGGCCTTTCGAACAAACGGGATCCCGCCGGGTCGGACCGCTGCCGATTCGGTACTCTCGCGGCATGGGTGCACTGGTTCCGGTGGAAGGGCTCGACGGCGCGGGCAAACGCACGCTCACCGACGCCGTTGTCACCGTTCTGCGCGCCCGCGGGCTGCGGGTCGCCACCCTGGCCTTCCCGCGCTACGGCGTCTCCGTGCATGCCGACCTCGCCGCCGAGGCGCTGCGCGGCGGTCATGGAGATACCGCTCGGTCTGTGAATGCCATGGCGCTGCTGTTCGCGCTCGACCGCGCCGACGCGCGCGACGAGCTCTCGAAACTGCTGGCGGACAACGACATCGTGCTACTGGACCGCTATGTCGCCTCCAATGCCGCGTACTCCGCGGCCCGCCTGGAGCAGGACGCGCACGGCGAAATCGTGGCCTGGGTGGAGGAATTGGAGTTCGAGCGCTTCGGATTGCCCGCCCCGGATGTCCAGATTCTGCTGGATGTTCCGGTCGATGTGGCCGAGGAACGCGCGCGCCTGCGCGGCGAAGCCGATGCCGCACGGGCTTTGGACGCTTACGAGAAAGACGGGGGACTGCAGCGTCGCACCGGTACTGTCTACCGTGAGCTGGCCGAAATCAACTGGCATGGATCGTGGTGGGTGCATCGGACCGGTGACGATCCGGCAACACTGGCCGCGCGCCTCGCGGAAATTATTGCTGGATAGGGTTGGATGTGCGCCGACAGGTCACGAGTGTTGGCGTGGCGGCCGAATCAGAGCCGGAGAGGTGACAAACTAGACGTTATGAAGCCGAAGATTCTGGTCGTCGACGACGATATGGCTCTCGCGGAGATGCTCACGATCGTCTTGCGGGGTGAGGGTTTCGACCCCCACGTCGTCGGTGACGGCACGCAGGCGCTGACCGCGGTCCGGGAGCTGCGTCCGGATCTCGTGTTGCTGGATCTCATGCTGCCCGGCATGAACGGCATCGACGTGTGCCGGGTGCTGCGAGCCGATTCGGGAGTGCCCATCGTGATGCTGACGGCGAAGACCGACACGGTCGACGTCGTCCTGGGTTTGGAAAGTGGCGCGGACGACTACATCGTCAAGCCGTTCAAGCCGAAGGAACTCGTGGCCCGGGTGCGGGCCCGCCTGCGCCGCACCGAGGAGGAGCCGCAGGAGCTGCTGTCCATCGCCGACATCGTCATCGATGTGCCCGCGCACAAGGTGACCCGCGGCGGGGCGCAGATCTCGCTGACTCCACTGGAGTTCGATCTGCTGGTGGCGCTGGCCCGCAAGCCGCGCCAGGTGTTCACCCGTGAGGTGCTGCTGGAACAGGTCTGGGGCTATCGGCACGCCGCCGACACCCGCCTGGTCAACGTGCACGTCCAGCGGTTGCGCGCCAAGGTGGAGAAGGATCCGGAGAACCCCGAGATCGTGCTGACCGTTCGAGGTGTGGGCTACAAGGCCGGACCGCCGTGATCGCTGGCTCCAGAAACCGCGTTCAGCGGTGGCTGGCGGTAGCGGTGGCCTGGTTCCGCAATCTGGGCGAGCAACTGGGCCACGTCTGGCGGCGTTCGCTGCAGTTGCGTGTTGTCGTGTCCACGCTCACCCTGTCGCTGATCGTCATCACGATTCTGGGCGTCGTGCTCACGAGTCAGATCACCGACCGGTTGTTGGACGCGAAGATCAACGCGGCCGTCGAGGAAATGGGTCGCGCCCGCAACACCGTTCAGAATCAACTGACCGGTGTGCACGATTCGGGTACTCAGCAGAGTCGCCTGGACGACGCCCGCCGCGCGCTGTTCAGCAGCGCCGGCGGGACCCAGACCGGCGGCGCCGCAGGCAGTTACGAGGCGGCCCTGGCCATGACGGGCGACAGCGGGCAGGAGATCACCTCCGGCGCCATCCAGGAGATCCCCGCCGAGCTACGCCAATTCGTCAAGCAGCGGCAGGTCTCCTATCAGTTCGCCACGGTCTCCAGCCCGGACGGGTACAAGGGCTCGGCGCTGATCATCGGCAGCCCCTCGGCCGATATCGACTCGCTGGAGATCTATCTGATCTTCCCGCTCACCAATGAGCAACGGAGTCTGTCGCTCATGCGAGGGACCATGCTCATCGGTGGCATCGTGCTGCTGGTACTGCTGGCCGCGATCACGGCGCTGGTGACGCGTCAGGTGGTGCTGCCCATCAGATCCGCGGCGCGGATCGCGAGTCGGTTCGCCGACGGACGGCTCAAGGAGCGCATGCTGGTGCGCGGTGAGGACGACATGGCGCGGCTCGCCATGTCGTTCAACGAGATGGCCGAGAGCCTGTCCAACCAGATCACCCAACTCGAGGAGTTCGGAAATCTGCAGCGCCGCTTCACCTCCGATGTCAGCCACGAACTGCGCACGCCCTTGACCACCGTGCGCATGGCGGCCGACCTCATCCACGGATCCAGCGACGACCTGGACCCGGCGCTGGCGCGCTCGGCCGAACTGCTCGTCAACGAACTCGACCGCTTCGAGGGACTGCTCAACGACCTGCTCGAGATCAGCCGTCACGACGCGGGCGTGGCCGAGCTGCAGGTGGAATCGCTGGACGTGCGCATGTGCGCGCGGGCCGCGGTCTCCACGGTGCGGCACCTGGCCAAGGAGTCCGGCGTCGAACTGGTGGTGGACATGCCCGAGGAACCGCTGGTGGCCGAGGTGGACCCGCGCCGCGTCGAACGCGTGCTGCGCAACCTGCTCGCCAATGCCATCGACCACAGCGAGGGCAAACCCGTGCTCATGCGCATGCGCGGCGACGTGGACGCCAATGCCGTCGCCATCGTGGTGCGCGACCAGGGCGTGGGCCTGCGGCCCGGCGAGGAGAAGCTGGTGTTCAACCGCTTCTGGCGCTCGGACCCCTCCCGCATGCGCCGCTCCGGCGGCACCGGACTGGGCCTGTCCATCAGCGTCGAGGACGCCAACCTGCACGAGGGCAAGCTCGAGGCGTGGGGCGAGATCGGTGTGGGCGCGAGCTTCCGGCTCACCCTGCCACTGGTGCGCGGCCGCAAGCTCGGCACCAGCCCACTCTCGTTGGAGCCGCCCAAGATTCGCGGCGCGGTCTCGCCCGAGCAGCTGGCCCGCGACATCGCGGGCGCGGACGCCGGCCCGGCGGCCATCACCTCCGTCGCGTCGGTGCTCGAATCCGCGCCCGGCGCAGGGGAACCGGGAGCTACGGGCCCGGACGACGTCGGGGCCGAACCCGGCCCCGAAGCGCCGACCGGGGAAACCGGGGACGAGGAACCGGGATTCGAGGCCATCACCCCGGAATTCCCCTCCACCACCGGGGCTGGTGACGGAACCACCACCGGGACCGAAAACGGCACTGCCGCAGGGGCCGAAAACGGCACTGCCGCAGGGTCCGAAAACGGCACCGCCGCTGGGCTCGACAACGGCACCGCCGCTGGATCCGACAACGGCACTGTCGGTGGGCCGGACAATGGCACCGCCGAAGCCGCCGCCAACGGGGAAAACCATGCCGCCGACAATGATTCCGCCGGTTCCGGCGGAAGCGGTTCCGGCCGCGACACTTCCGGCGGCTCGGTGCCGGCCGCCCAGGGGGACGGCCAATCATGAGGAGGCCGTCCGCGGGCCTGCGCCGGGCCCTGGTGGTGCTCGGCTGCCTGCTCAGTGTCAGCGCGTGCGCGAGCCTGCCGGACTCCTCGGCACCGCAGGCGCTGGGCAGCCTGGACCACCAGCCCACCAGCGCCTCGCCGCTGCCGCCCGTCGCCGGGCGGGAACCCGAGCAGCTGCTGCTGGACTTCATGGCCGCCACGGCCGATCCGTCCGACCGGCATCAGGCGGCACGGCAGTTCCTCTCGCCCGCGGCGAATGCGCAATGGGACGACGCCGCGTCCACCAGCATCGTGGACTCGCAGCCCAATACGCTGCGGGAATCCCGCAACGGCGACTCCGCCACCTATGTGATCCGGGCGCGCAAGATCGGCGAGCTGGCCTCCGACGGCTCCTACCGGCCCGGTGACGGCACCCTGGAGACCAAGGTCGACATGGAGAAGATCGACGGCGAGTGGCGGATCAGGGATCTGCCGCCCGGCGTGATCGTCGAACAGGCCGCCTTCGCCAAGGCCTACCACCGGTATTCGCTGTTCTTCCCGAACCTGACCGGGCAGGCCATGGTGCCCGACCTGCGCTGGATCCCCGCTCGCAAGGACCAGCTGGCGCAGCGGTTGCTCGGTCTGCTCGCCCAGGGACCCCAGTCCGCGCTCGCGCCCGCCGTGCGCAACCCCATGGGCGCGCCGGTCACCCTGCGCGGCCCGATCACCAGGGCCAATGGCGATATCGATAATGTCGGCATCGGCGGCGGCGGGCTGAGCGTCGACTTCTCCGGCGCCACCGCCCTCGACCCGCCCACCCGCGACGTGCTGGCGGCCCAGATCGTCCTCACCCTCTCCGGCGCCGACGTGCTCGGCCCCTACCTGCTCAACGCCGACGGCAAGCCGCTCGACGACAGGTACGCCGGCGGCTGGCAGCGTGGCGACGTGGATGCCCGCAGCCCCGACACCATCGCCCGCAACCGGGCCGGCATGCACGCCGTGCGCGACGGGTCGCTGGTGGCGATCACCGACAACGGAATCACCGCTGCCCCGGGCTTCTTCGGCGCCACCCACACCCTGCAGTCGGTGGGACTGTCGCCGGACGGGCAGCTGGTCGCCGCCGTCGCCAAGTCCGGCCGACCGGACCCCGAGCCCGAGCGCACGCTGATCATCGGAACCTATGACGGCCAGGGCTTCCCGGTCGCCACCGGCGGCACCTTCACCCGGCCCACCTGGCCCGCCGACGGCAGCTCGGCCTGGTCGGTGGTGGACGGCGACCGGGTGATCCGGGCCGTGCACGATCGCACCACCGGCAATGTCTCGGTGCAGGACGTCGACATCGCGGAACTCACCGCGGCGGCGGCCAATTCGACCTCGCCGCGCGCGCCCATCACCGAGCTGCGCATCTCGCCGTCCGGGGCGCGGGCGGCCCTCATCGCCAACGGCAAGGTGTACGTGGCGGTGGTGGTGCCGCAGCCGAACGGGAAGTTCTCGCTGTCCTCGCCGCTGCCGCTGGCCATCGGGCTGAGCACGCCCGCGGTGTCCATCGACTGGCTCAGTGACGAGAAGGTCGTGGTGGGCCGCGACGGCAATGTGGACCCGGTGGCCGGGGTGCTGGTGGACGGCTCGGAGTTCCGCGCCCAGACCTCCCAGAATCTCACCCCGCCGGTGCGCGTGCTGAGCGCCTCACCGGATCAGGAGTACGTGGCCGACTCCCGCGCGGTGCTGGAGCTGACCCGCAATCCCGAAGGGCGCGAGGACTACTGGCGCGAAGTTCCGGGTCTGGGGGCCAACGCGGTTCCGGTGCTGCCCGGCTAGGCGCACACTGAGGGGCATGGGGGAACTGCTGGATCTGATCCTGCCGCGCGCCTGCGGCGGGTGCGGGCGGGCCGGGACGGGGTGGTGCGCGGACTGCGCCACCGCGCTGTCGGGTCCGCCCATCCGGATCCGTCCGCGCGCCGATCCCGGGGTGCCGTGCTGGGCGCTGGCCGGTTACGCGGGCGCGCCGCGGCGGGCCGTGCTGGCGATCAAGGAACAGTGCCGCCGGGACCTGGCGCGGCCGCTCGGCGCCGAATTGGCCAGGGGGCTGGATCATTTGCGGGACACCGCCCGCCCGCTGGTGCTGGTGCCGGCGCCCAGTCGCGGATCCGCCGCCCGCCGGCGCGGGGGAGATCCGGTGGCGCGTGCCGCGAACGTCGCGGCGAGTTTGCTACCCGGTTGCCGAATGGTTCGTCTGTTGCGCATGCGGCCAGGTGTGCGCGACTCGGTGGGCCTGGGACATCGCGATCGCCAGCACAATCTGCACGGGCGGATCATAGTAGCCACCACCCGCCCGCCGGGTGCCCTGTTTCCGGCAAATGCCGAGGTAGTGGTGATCGATGACGTGTTGACCACGGGCGTCACGGTGCGGGAATCGGTGCGTGCGCTGGCTGCTGCGAGAGTGGCGGTTCGTGCCGTGCTGGTTACTTGCGCGGCTTGATTCGCCGAAATTTGCGTGAACACTGGCGGACGGGTCGCTGGCGCACTAGGTTGGCGATCAGACACCCGAACCGCAAGTTTGGAGGTGGCGCCTCGGACATATGTGCCGAGCGAGTTCATCGATCGGCACGTTTCAATCCCGCCGCACGAGCGGCTTGTGCGGCCAGATCCGGGAGGTACGCGTGACGACTACTTCACGACTCTCAGCGAAGAACGCAGACACCACGGTGCTGCTCGATGACGAGGTCATCTCAGACGATTCATCCACTCGGGCCACCATCGCGGATGTCGTGGTCAAGGGCAGGACCCTCGGTGAGGGCGGAGTGCCCGACCATTTCCGAATTCACGTGGCGGACAAGCTCTCTCGGCTCGAGCGGTTCGACCCCACCATCTACCTCTTCGACGTGGAACTCACCCACGAACGCAACCGTCGTCAACGCAAGAACTGCCAGCGGATAGAGATCACCGCCCGCGGCAAGGGCCCGGTCGTCCGGGCCGAAGCGCGCGCGGACAGCTTCTACGCGGCCCTCGAGTTCGCGGTCGAGAAGCTGGAGAGCCGACTGCGCCGGCTCAAGGACCGCCGTCGCGTCCACCACGGGGACAAGACACCGATCTCGGTGTCGGAGGCGACCGCCGATCTCATCGACGAATCCCTGTTCTCCGCCAATGGATCCATCGCGCACGAGCACGCGGCCGACGAGATGGACGAAGCCGCCGGCCCCGGCCATGTGGTGCGCACCAAGCAGCACTCCGCGATCCCCATGACGGTTGACGACGCCCTCTACCAGATGGAGCTGGTAGGCCACGATTTCTTCCTGTTCCAGGACAAGGAGACCGACCGACCGTCGGTCGTCTACCGCCGCCACGCCTTCGACTACGGGCTCATCAGGCTCGCGTAACCAGCGGCTGGGGAACATCCACCTTTCGACCGGGGTCACGAACAGGACCCCGGTCGCCTGTTGTGTCCGGGGGGTTCTTGCTGTTACGGCGTGTATCAGTTAAAACTGTGCCATGGCTACCAAGGTCGCTCGCCGTGCTGTCATCGTCGCCGGGGCTCGGACCCCGTTCGTGCGGGCATTCAGCGAATTCACGCGGATGGACTCCATCGACCTCGCCGATAGCGCTGTGCGCGGGCTGCTGGAACGTACCGGGCTGCCGAAGCAGGACGTCCAGGCCATCGTCTGGGGTGGGGTGATCCTGCCCAGCGGCGCGCCGAACATCGCGCGGGAGATCGCGCTCGATCTGGAACTGGACGCGGGCTGCGAGGGCTACACCGTGACGCGCGCCTGCGCGTCCGGGCTGCAGGCGGTGGTGTCGGCGGCGGCCGCCATCGAACGCGGCGAGTACGACATCATGGTCGCCGGCGGCAGCGACTCCACCAGCAATGCCGAGATCAAGCTGCCGCAGAAGCTGGTGCACGCCGCAGCGCCGCTGGCGCTGGGCAAGCCCAAGGCCAAGGACTATCTCACCGCCGCAACCCAATTGGCCCCGTTCTTCGACCTGATGCCGCGCCGGCCCCAGATCGCCGAGCGCACCACCGGTGAGGTCATGGGCGAGTCGGCCGAGAAAATGGCGCGCATCCACGGCATTTCGCGCGGCGCACAGGACCACTTCGCCGCCACCTCCCATCACCGGGCCGCCGCGGCCATCGCCTCCGGCCGCTTCGACCGCGAGGTGGTGCCGGTCCACACGCCCGACGGGACCGCGGTGTCGCGGGACGGACTGGTGCGGCCGGACACCAGCCTGGCCAAACTCTCCGAGCTGGCACCGGTTTTCGCCGAGAGCGGCACCGTCACCGCCGGCAATTCCAGCCCGCTCACCGACGGCGCCTCGGCGGTGCTGCTGATGAGCGAGGAGAAGGCGCGCGTGCTCGGCTACGAGCCCCTCGCCGCCTTCCGCTCCTGGAGCTTCGTCAGCGTCGACCCGCGCGACCAGGTGCTGATCGGCCCGGCCGTCTCCATGCCGCGAGCCCTCGACCGGGCCGGAATGTCGCTCGCAGACATCGATTTCGTCGATATCCACGAGGCCTTCGCCGCCCAGACCCTGTCCGTGGTCTCGGCGCTGGCCAGCCACGAATGGTCCAAGACCCGCCTCGACCGCGACGCCGCGGTGGGCGAGATCGATCCGGCCAAGCTCAATGTGCACGGCGGCTCGGTCTCCCTCGGCCACCCCTTCGGCGCGACCGGCGCGCGCATGGTCACCACCATGGCCAACGAACTCGCCCTGACCGGCAAGTCCACCGCCTTGCTCGGCATCTGCGCCGCCGGCGGCATCGGGGCCTCGGCGGTGCTGGAGCGGGTCTAGCCGACGCGCCTCTGTGCCAACGGTTTCGACGGCGGTCGCCCAGCCGATTCCCGCCGGCCCGGAGGATCCGAACCAGCTCGATCGACATCGGGAGGGACGCGCCCCGCGGCCGGTTGACCGGAATTCCGATCGACACCCTGAACCGCGTGGGTGGAGCCTTCCGGGGCAGTGTGCTGGTCGGCGCGGGTGTGGGCGGTGCCGTCGGTGCCGTCGGTGGTTACCCGAATGCGCCGCCGCGGTGAGGATCGGCGCGAACACGACTTCGTGCAGGTGAGACCCCGGCTCGCGAATGCGGGCCGGGGTCTTTTGCGTGCTGCGCGGAAATGGCTGGTGGTGAGGTGATGTCGAGTGGGTATTCCCGGGGTGACCGAGATGAGCGGAGGTAGGTCATGGTCGCTAGGACGATGGTCGGCGCCGCGGCACTCGTGGTCGCGGCGGGCGGCTGTGGCGTGGGCGGCGCGGCGGGCGGCACGGGAAGCGCTGGGGCGCTGCCACTTCCGGTGACCGGGTCCGAGGGCGGGCAACCGGTGGCGGACCACGACCTGTATCTGCGGCTGCGCAATGCCGAACAGCACGCGGGGGAGCGGTATCCCGTGTACGGGCTGGTGTATTCGGATGCGGCGGTGTGGACTCTGGCGTTCGTGAGCGGCGGGCCGACCGACTACTACACCATCGACGGCGCCCGGGTGGAGCTCGCCGCACCGCCGGGCCGCACTGTGGCGCAGGGTGACGTGTTCACCGGGACCATCACGATCACCGGCAAGCGCGACTCCGGGGATCCGGTGGTGGCCCTCGACGACGTCGCGGTCATCGGCCATCGCCCGGCCGAGGCGCTGCGCTGACACCCGGACGGACCGCGGCCGTATGCGGGTATCCCGTCATCTGAGCAGCGACTCGCCGATCGCGGAAACGGGTCATCGCCGTCGGCCGCACCTATGGTGTGAGTCCGACCGACGGTTTGATCGCGGCCCGATTTCCGACCCGCCCGATGTGTAGCCCGCCGTGCCGAAGGCGGCCCGGCGGTCGGCCCCTGCGCCCAGCAGCGATACGAATACCAATCCAAGACAACACGATGCGAACGGCTCGGGCGTGGATTGCTGGACGAATCGCGCGCGGCGGCTGGAGGAGCGGATGGAGAGTGTCTTCGCGATCGCCCTCGCGATCACGGCCGCCGTGGCGCTGGCCCGGCTCGCCCTGTGGTGTGACGCGCCGCGGACGCGGCCCATCACCATGGTGCTGTCGCTGCTGGCGATCGGCGCGATCTTCGTCGAACCGCAGTGGCGGGACGGCGTCGATTCCGTCTTCGTCACCCGTGGTCTGGCGGGCCTCGTCTCGGATGTGGTGCTGCTGGTGGCGGTCTGCCTGCTGTGCGCGCACGTCGCGCGGGTCTGGGACAACGAGTGGCTCCGCCGGGCGGCGCTGGTGATCGGGGTCGCCGGGGGTCTCGCGCTCGTCGTCGTCCACGCGATCGCCGAGCACGCGGGCGCGCGTCGCGGATACACCGGTCAATTGAGCGGTCCCGCAACGGTCTACGGGATCGTGCTGTCGGTCCTGCTGATCGCGGTGAACGTCGCTCCGCTGATCACGGTGGCGCTGGCGCGCCCGGCCGCCCGCGGCCAATTCTGGTTCGCCGCTTCGGCTCTGACCTGGATCGGGCTCGCGGGGCTGCGCGGGGCGGCGACCGCCGACCCGGATGGGTTCGCGGACGCGTTCTGGCAGCTGCGGCTGCCGTTGGACACGCTCGTGCTGCTGTCCGGGGCGGGTCTGGGGTTGTCGGATCTGCGGCGCAAGCAACGACCCGGCAACTGCCACGGCGAACGTATACTCGGCAAATGGCCGAGTGGATCTTTTTGATGCATCCGCCCCGCGACAATTTCATCGCCACCATGACCGCAGACGAAAGATCGGCGTTCGCGGCGCACAGGGAATGGCTGGCGCGCCTGGACACCGCCGGTGTGCTGCTGGTGGCCGGGCCTACCCTGGGCAGTGTCAATACCGGCGTCGGGATCTTCACCGCCGATGACGAGGCCGCCGCGCGGCGCATCATCGCCGATGAGCCTGTCACCAGCGCAGGCTTCATGCGCGGCGATCTGCGGCCGATCCAGCTCGGCTACCTCAACCCCCGCACCGAGAGCGAACCCGTCACCTGATCGTCGCGCCAGCAGGATGGCGTGCGCAGTCAGAAGTCCTTCCCTACCATCCGAGGACCGACAATGGCCATCGCGCAGACGACCGAGCATCACGAGATCATCGATGTGACCCGTGCCCAGCGTCCCCGAGTACTGATGGTGGTCGCCAACCCGGCGACCTCGACGACGCTGAACATTCCGGTGGGCTTCTGGGCCGCCGAACTCACGCATCCCTATTACGAATTCACCAGAGCCCGTTATGAGATCACCATAGCCAGCCCCGACGGCGGGCGAGTCGAGATGGACGCCATGTCCGACCCGCGCGACGCGAGCAGGTGGTCGGCAGATGATCTGATCACCATGGGCTTCGTCAACACCCCCGAATTGGCTGTTCTGCTGGACGATACCGCCGTATTGGCTGATCTGGACCACGACGACTTCGACGCGATCGTGGTCTGTGGCGGTCAGTCGCCGATGTTCACCTTCCGGGGCCGCAAGGATCTGGCCACCACGATCGGGGCATTCCACGCCGCCGAGAAGCCTACCGCGGTGCTGTGTCACGGCACCTGCGCGCTGCTGGACGTTGTCGCCGACGACGGCACGCCGTTCATCACGGGCAAGACCATGACCGGCTTCGCCAATGTCGAGGAGGACTTCTCGGATCAAGCCTTGGGGCGTACCGTGATGCCGTTCCGAATCCAGGACGAGGCCAGCGCGCTGGGCGCCAACTTCGTCACCGGTGGCCTGTTCCGCGCCTTCGCCGTCCGCGACGGCAACCTCATCACCGGTCAACAGCAGTACTCCGGCGCGAAGGTCGCTCAGATGGTGATCGAGTCACTGGGAATCTGAACGGATCAGGCCGGTGCGTTCAACTGGATGCCGAGGTCGACGGTGAGGATGCGGCCGATCATGCCGCCGAAGGACGGGCCGACACCGAAGTCGCCGCGGTCCAGGCTGCCGGTGGCGGTGAAGCCGATGGACGGGCGGCCGGTCACGGGATGCGGCCGCAGTCCGTTCCAGGACACGGTCAGGGGCAGCGGCCGCGTCAGCTCACCGAAGCTGACCTCGCCGTTCACGTCGAAGGATTCGCCGATCCGGATCGAGCCGGGCGTCCGGAAGGTCATGGTCGGCCGGCGCTCCACATCCAGGAAGTCGGCGTGGCGGACGTGGTCGTCGCGTTTGGCATTGCCGGTGTGGAAGGAATCCAGGTGGATGGTGGCCTCGATGGCCGCCGCCCCGGTGTCGTCCACTACGAATCCGGTGTCGAAGCGCCGGAATTCACCGCGCACGCGCAGCAGTCCGAAGTTGCGCAGCGAGAAGCCGACGGTGGAGTTCGTGGCGTCCAGGGTCCAGAGGCCGGGGGTGAGGGCGATACCGGTCGACGTCGTCATGGCCTCGACTGTCGTCCGGTCGCGGGGGCGTAACCAGACCGGCTTGGTCCAGGGACTGCCGGTCCGTGGCTAATCGTCCGTGCGTGGCGTGAATCGTTCCCAGTGCACGGCCGATTCGAGGGGCCGCCGATGGCGCCAGCCGAAGCGCTCGAGGTCCGGTACCTGCTGGAATTCGTCGACCGGGCCGACACAGAGCCAGGCGACCGGTTTCACGCCCGGCGGCAGCGAGAGCAGGTCGGTGAGGAACGGCTCGTCGTAGAAGCTCACCCAGCCCACGCCCACGCCCTCGGCGGTGGCGGCCAGCCACAGGTTCTGGATGGCCAGGATGGTGGAGTAGATACCGGTTTCCGGCACGGTCGCGCGACCCAGCACATGGGTGCCGCCGCGCGCCTGATTGTGGGTCACCACGATGCCGGTGCCGCTCTCCACAATTCCTTCGATCTTGATCGGATTGAAGGTCTCGGCGCGATCGGACGGCAGCGAGTCGTGGAACTGCTGCCGCTTCTCGGCCACATGATCGGCGAACTTGGTCAGCGTGGCCGGATCTCGCAGCACCACGAAATCCCACGGCATCGAATTGCCGACGCTGGGCGCCCGATGCGCCGCCTCGAGAATTCGGAGCAGTGTGGTGTCGTCGACCACCTCGCCGGTGAATTCGGCGCGGACATCACGACGCAGTTTGATGGCGTCGTAGACGCTCAGACATTCGGTGGCGCTGACAGGACCTTCGGAACACACGGCGTCCAGTGAACCAGGGCGGAGGTCGACGGGGGTCATCGGCCCATTCCCGCGAAAACGCCCCCCGCCGGAAACTCGGCGGGGGGCGTTTCGGAATGCCGGGTGGCTCAGCCGACCAGGGCCGGTTCGCGCCGGGACAGCTTGCGGCGGCCCTCCCGCAGCGCGGTGCGCAGGCCGCGGCGGCGTCCGGTCATCGGGTCGATGCTGGACTCGCCGCCGAAGATCTTCTCGGACTTGGTTTCCGGAGCGTCGTCGGTCGAGCGGCGCAGGTACTTGTTGGGCAGCGACAGCTTCATGATGGTGCGCCACGACTTGGCGTACTGCACCGGCAGCGAACCGGTGGTGTAGGGCAGGTCGTACTTCTCGCACAGCGCCCGCACCCGCACCGCGATGGCCGACAGGTGGTTGGACGGAATGTCCGGGTACAGGTGGTGCTCGATCTGGTGCGAGAGGTTGCCGGTCATGAAGTGCATGAGCGGGCCACCGGAGATGTTGGCCGAACCCAGCATCTGCCGCAGGTACCACTCGCCCTGCGTCTCGTTGTCGCAGTCGAACTTGGTGAACTTCTCGGCGCCGTCGGGGAAGTGACCGCAGAAGATGACCGCATTGGTCCACACATTGCGGACGATGTTCGCGGCCAGATTGGCGGTCAGCGTGCCCAGGAAGGCCGGGCCGGTGAGCAGCGGGAAGATCAGGTAGTCCTTGGCGGCCTGCTTGCCGATCTTCTTCAGAACGGTCTTGCGATCCTCCTCGAACTGGATGCGCTCGGGCGAGCCCGGGGCCCACTTCTTCTTGGCGACCTTGCCCAGCTCCAAATGCTGGATGGCGACACCGTATTCGAAGAACATCTGCAGCAGCAGGTTGTAGACCGGCTGTCCGAGATAGAACGGCGACCAGCGCTGATCGCGGGTGACGCGCAGCAGGCCGTAGCCGATGTCGTCATCCATGCCCAGCACATTGGTGTACTTGTGGTGCAGGAAGTTGTGGGTGATCTTCCAGTGTTCGGACGGGCCCGCGTTGTCCCATTCCCATTTGGTGGAGTGGATTTCCGGATCGTTCATCCAGTCCCACTGCCCGTGCATCACATTGTGGCCGATCTCCATGTTCTCGATGATCTTGGCGGTACCCAGCAGGGCCACGCCGGCCAGCCACGCAGGCGGGAAGAGACTCGCGAAAAGCACTGCGCGGCCACTGATTTCGAGGCCGCGCTGGAGACGGATCACATTGCGGATGTAACGGGCATCCTGCTCGCCCAGGGACGATTCGACCTCACGGCGGATGGCGTCTAGCTCCGCCCCGATCGCTTCGACGTCCTCCGGGGTGAGGTGCGCGTATTCCTTGACATCCGAGATCGCCATGGCGGTTACACTACCGTAGGTTACGGTCCCGTAGGTTGGTGAAGATCGAATCTCTAACGTGTCGAATGCCGCATTGTTTTCGTGACTCGACTCTGCTAGCGATTGCGACGGAGTTTACGCGAGAACCAGCCTCCGCGTTGGGCTTTATCGGCCAATGCGGCCTTTTCCGTCCGCGCCTTTTCCTGCAGTGCGGCCTTGGCCTCGCGCAACACCTGCTTCTCGTGCGCGGCCTTCTCCTTGAGCGCCACCTTGGCCTCCTGCATGGCCGACCGCAGCCCGCGCCGCTCACCGGTCTCGGGGTCCAGGCCCCAGCGCGGCTGGTGCTCGGCCAGCCACTCGCTCGCGCTGTGCTCGGCCAGCCATTCACTGCCGTTCCACGTCGGCATGGACGGCAGCGAGATGCCCGCGAACTTGCGCTCCGAGGAGGTCTCCGGCGCGTCGTCGGAGGTCCGCTTGAGCCACTGGTCCGGCAGCGCCAGCTTGTGGATCGTGCGGAACGCCAGCAGGTATTGCTTGCCCAGCGAGCCGGTGGTGTACGGCAGGTCGTACTTGTCGCACAGCTCCTGCACCTTCACCGAGACCTCGGGATACCGATTGCTCGGAATATCCGGGAACAGGTGGTGCTCGATCTGGTAGCTCAGATTGCCGCTCATGAACGCCATCACCGGGCCTGCATCGAAATTGGCGCTGCCCAGCATCTGGCGCAGGTACCACTCGCCCTGCGTCTCGTTCTCGAACTGGTCCACGGTGAACTTCTCGGCGCCGTCCGGGAAATGGCCGCAGAAGATGACCGCGTACGCCCACAGATTGCGAATCAGGTTCGCGGTGGCATTCGCCTTCAGTGTCGACTTCCAAGCACGACCGGTGAGCGCCGGATAGATCACGAAATCCTTGGCGACCTGTCTACCGGCCTTGCGCCAGAATGCCTTGTTCGGTTCGTTGACGACATGGCGCAGGGGGAAGAACTGGCTCGGGGGCACACCCATCTGTTCCTTGGTGGCCGCCAGATCGTGCAGCGCGATGCCCCACTCGAACAGCGCGGCCAGAAACAGATTCGCCACCGGTTGCGCCAGATTGATCGGCTTCCATTCCTCGTCGCGCGTCATGCGCAGGATGCCGAAGCCCAGATCGTCATCCATGTCGAGGATGTTGGTGTACATGTGGTGCGAATAGTTGTGCGCGGCCTTCCACTGCGCCGAGGTACCCGTCATATCCCACTCCCAGGTGGTGGAGTGGATCTCCGGGTCGTTCATCCAATCCCATTGCCCGTGGCTGATGTTGTGCCCGAGCTCCATGTTCTCGATGATCTTGGCGACCGACAGCAGTGCGGTGCCGGTCAGCCACGCCCAGCGCTTCTTCGACGCGAAGAGCGTGGCGCGGCCGGCGGCCTCCAGAATCCGTTGCGCCGCAATGGTGCGCCGGATGTAGCGGGCATCGCGTTCACCGAGCGAGTGCTCGATATCGCGCCGAACGGTGTCGAGCTCCTGACCCAGGGTCTCGATATCGGCCGCCGTGAGATGAGCGAATGCCTTGATGTCGGTGATGGCCACCGGCGGTCCTTCCGTGTCTGATTTGCCCTCCGCTGCGCTACGGGCGGGTTCGCGGCCCTGGAGGTCTCATTCTTCCCTCCCTCCGCTCCCCCGCTTCGCTCCGCTCAGTCCAGAACGAGACGGGCCGCGAACCAGGAGGGGGCTGGTATCGAGAGTAGCGGTGTCCGCGCGTTCAGGTGTCAGTCAGTGGGTGTCAAACTTCGAGGGTGCAATCGCCCGCAGCGGCGGAGATGCAGGTCTGGATCTTGTCCCCGGCGCGGTGCTCCTTGCCGTTGCGCAGATCGCGCACATGGCCCTCGGTGACCGTGACCACGCAGGTCTGGCAGATGCCCATGCGGCAGCCGAACGGCATCTGCACGCCCGCGCCCTCACCGGCCTGCAGCAGCGTGGTCGCGCCGTCCACCTCGGCCGAGCGGCCGGCCTTGGCGAAGGTGACGGTGCCGCCCTCACCGGTGGCGTTGCGCTCGATCTCGAAGCGCTCCACGTGCAGCTTGGACTCCAGAGCGGCGGCGGCCCAATGCTTCTCGATCTCGTCCAGCATGGGCAGCGGGCCGCAGGCCCAGACCTCGCGCTCGCGCCAGTCCGGCACCACCTCGTCCAGATCGGCGAGCGCGAACTTGCCCTGCTCGCCGGTGAGGTGCAGGTGCGCGGTGAAACCCGGGTGCCGGTTGTGCATGTCGCGCAGCTCGTCACCGAACATCACGTCGTCGGGTGTACGGGCGGAGTGGATGTGCATGACATCCGGGACCGCATTGCGGCGATCCATGGTGCGCAGCATGGCCATGACGGGCGTGACGCCCGAGCCCGCGGTCAGGAACAGCACCTTGGACGGCGCCGGATCCGGCAGCACGAACCCGCCCTGCGGCGCGGCCAGCCGCACGATGGTCCCGGCCGGCACCCCGGAGACGATGTGGCTGGACAGGAAGCCCTCCGGCATCGCCTTCACCGCGATGGAGATGAGCCGCCTGCCCTTGTGCGCGCTGTCGCCGGTCCAATCCGGCGGGCAGGTCAGCGAATACGAGCGCCAGTGCCAGCGGCCGTCCACCAGCACGCCGATGCCGATGTACTGGCCCGGCTCGAATGTGAAGTCGAAACCCCAGCCCGGCTTGATGACCAGGGTGGCCGAATCCGCGGTCTCCTTGCGCACCTCGACGATGCGGCCGCGCAGCTCGCGCGCCGACCACAGCGGGTTCACCAGGTGCAGGTAGTCGTCGGGCAGCAGGGGAGTGGTGATGCGCGCCGCGGCGCCGCGCAGGGCGTCGAGGGGAGTCCGTCCGCCGGTGCCGCCTTCGGCTACGGGGGCTTCCAGCCAGTCCCGCAGTCCTCGCACGGAGAACCCACCACTCTTCGATGCCATATCCCGGAACGCTTCCTGTCGTCGTGCGCGCTGGTCAGCGCGTCGTCGTACGCCTGTCGCCCATGTGATGAGCAACCATCACAGCCAGGTTACGGCATCGTAGGTTACGGGCGCTGTGTTGGATTGCCCCTCCGCTTCGCTCCGGGGCGGGTTCGCGGCCCCGAGGTCTCGATTCTTCCCTCCTCCGCTCCTCCAAGGCGCAGGTCTATGGAGCCGCTCGCCGCTCCAAGGCGGAGGTCTATCAAGCCGCAGTCCAGAGAATCGAGACGGCCGCGAACCTGGCGGCTTTACGCGAACTTGCCTGTGGGGTTACAGGAGATCGAGCAAGAAGGGGAGTTCTTGCGCTGCGTACCAGGCGAGCTGGTGGTCCTCGGCGTCGCCGAGCACGAATTCGGCGTCGGCGTCGCCCATGTCGGCGGCGTCGATGACCTCCACGGCCTTGGCGACCTCGGACTCGGCCTCGGCCAGGTCCACGTGGATGGACGCGATGCGGTCGTAGGCGATCGGGCCGGACAGCCGCACCACGGCGTCGTCCAGATCCGGGCGCAGGGTCGCGCCGTCCACATCGGCGGCGATGACCGCGCGGCGGAAGACCGGTCCGGCCGGGGCGGCATCGGATTCGTCGCCGGATTCGTCGCCCGCGCGATCGCCGCGCACCTCCGCGGCCGCCTGTTCCTCGGCGAGCAGTCGCAGCGAGGCGCGCGCGGCCTCGGCCATGGCGACCTCGGCCAGCTCCTCGTCGTCGCCGGAGGCATAGGCCTCGCGCAGCGCCGGCGTCACCGCGAAGGCGGTGTCGTTGAGCGCGCGAATCTCGCGGTCGGCGACCAGTTCCCGCAGCATCGGCACCGTGGCCGGGACGTAGACCCGTAGTTTCTTCGAGACGCGGGACGACTCACTGGACGCAGGCACCGAGCATCTCCTCCATCGACTCGTGCACCGAAGCGGTCAGCACCGCGATGTCCGCCATGGCGTCGCGATCGGCGGTGAGTCCGTAGAACACCCGTCCGTCGTAGGACGTGAGCCCGATGCTCAGAGCCTGAAAGCGCAGCAGCGGCGACACCGGGTACATCTCCAGCATCCGTGCGCCCCCGATATACATGGGCTGCTGCGGACCCGGCGCGTTGGTGATCACCAGATTGAACGTGTGCTCTGCAAAAGTACTCGCCGACCGCACGCTCATGGCATGCAGGCTCGCCGGAGCGAATCCGGCCATGTGCATAAGCGTGCGGGCGCGGACCCCGAGCTGATGCCGGGAATGGGGCTCGGTCGCGTGCTTGATGTGCTCCATGCGGATCACCGGATTCGGTTCGCCCACCGGCAGATCCACCAGCAGCGAGGTGACCTCGCCCGCGGGTTTGAGCTCACCGTTCGGTCCGTCGGCGTAGACCGACATGGGTACGACCGCCCGCAGCGCGTCGGCCTCGGTCAGCACCTGCCCGCGCGAGAGCAGCCAATTGCGCAGCGCCCCCGTCACCACCGCGAGGATCACATCGTTGATGGAGCAGTCGAACCGCTTGCGGATCTTGCGGTAGTCCTCGAGATCCGTGCGCACCACCTCGAACCGGCGATTGCGCGAGGTGCGGGTGTTCAGGGGACTGTCGGGAGCGCCGATGGCCGCGGCCCGGACCATGGACACCAGCTTCTGCACCGCCTTGCCGGTGGCGTCGACCATGGCGAAGGCCTCGGCCACGTGGTGGCGGGCCACCTCCAGGCCCTCGCGCGGCTGGGTGGCCAGGTGCAGCACCGCGCCGAGCAGCAATTCGAGGTCGGCGGGTTCGCGATGGGCGATCCAGGCGTCGTCGGCGACCTCGCGGGGCGCGGTCGAGGTGTCCAGGATCACATGCCCGATCTCGAGCGCACCGTCCCCGTCGACCAGGGCCGAATGGGTCTTGGTGAAGATGGCGCAGCGGCCCTCGGACAGGCCCTCGACCAGGTACATCTCCCACAGGGGCCGGGAGGGGTCGAGGGGGCGTGACGCCAGCCGCGCCACCAGGTCCAGCAGCTGCTCGTCGGTGCCCGGCTCGGGCAGGGCGGAGCGGCGGATGTGATAGGTGATGTCGAAGTGGCTGTCGTCCACCCACACCGGGCGGCCCAGCGTGAACGGGATCTCCCGCACCTTGCGGCGGTACAGCGGCACCAGCGGCAGCCGTGACTCGACCAGGGTTGCCAGCCGGTCATAATCCAGCGGCCCGTGCCCCGAGTTTCCGGCCGGCGCGGGATTGCGCAGGATGGCCAGGGAACCGATATGCATGGGGTTGCTGCTGGATTCCAGCCGGTAGAACGACGCGTCCTGCGGCGTCAGTCTGGTGATCACGCTGCCCGCTACTCCCTAGTCCCTGCCTGCGCCCGCAGTGTCCCCCTGCCTAGGCGCCGGCGGTTCTTCCATCAAATGTTGCCGTGGCATTCTTCGAAGGCAAGCTATCGCAATCCGATCACCTGGGGGGATGGATGGGCGGCACTGCCCGAGATCACACACCGCCAACGGTGTCCCCAGCTCCGGGTGCGCGGGCGCAGGCCTCCGCACGCCGGACCCCCTACATCCTACGTCAGGGGTAACGAATCAGCCTCGGACGCAAGATCATTCGCTGAAGGGTCGCTGGCGCCCCCGATCGGCTCCCGGGCAACCGTGCGGGCGGCCCGATTTCACAGCTTTCCCTCAGCACGCAGGCCCTCGCCCGCGCAGTTCAGCACCTACGATGGGCTCCGGATTACCATGGCTAGTGATTGCGCGCCCGCGCGCAGGCTTCCCGCCATGGTGGGGGCTACCGACAACACCGACCAGAGGACTACAAGACCCGTGCCTGCGCTGAGTTTTTCAAGGTTGCTACGGATTGGTGAAGGTCGCACGGTCAAGCGGCTGGCAAGTCTGGCGGACGAGGTCATCGCCCTCGACGAGGAGTACACGGCCCTCACCGACGCCGAGTTGCAGGCCAAGACCGCGGAGTTCCAGCAGCGCTACGCCGACGGCGAAAGCCTCGACGAGCTGCTGCTGGAAGCCTTCGCGACCGCGCGGGAAGCGTCCTGGCGAGTGCTGAACCAGAAGCACTACAAGGTGCAGATCATGGGCGGCGGCGCCCTGCACATCGGCAATGTGGCGGAGATGAAGACCGGTGAGGGCAAGACCCTGACCTGTGTGCTGCCCGCCTACCTCAACGCCATCTCCGGTGAGGGCGTGCACGTCGTCACCGTCAACGACTACCTGGCCAAGCGCGACGCCGAGTGGATGGGCCGCGTGCACCGCTTCCTCGGTCTCGAGGTCGGCGTGATCCTGGGCGGCATGAGCCCGGCCGAGCGCCGCGAGGCGTACGCCGCGGACATCACCTACGGCACCAACAACGAGTTCGGTTTCGACTACCTGCGCGACAACATGACCCACTCGCTGGACGATCTGGTCCAGCGCGGGCACAACTTCGCCATCGTCGACGAGGTCGACTCCATCCTCATCGACGAGGCCCGCACCCCGCTCATCATCTCGGGCCCGGCCGACGCCTCCTCGAAGTGGTACGCGGAGTTCGCGCGCATCGCGCCGCTGCTGAAGAAGGACCTGCACTACGAGGTCGACATCAAGAAGCGCACCATCGGTGTGCACGAGGCGGGCGTGGAATTCGTCGAGGACCAGCTGGGCATCGACAACCTGTACGAGGCGGCCAACTCGCCGCTGGTGAGCTACCTGAACAACGCCATCAAGGCGAAGGAGCTCTACACCAAGGACAAGGACTACATCGTCCGCAGCGGCGAGGTCATCATCGTCGACGAGTTCACCGGCCGAATCCTGGTGGGCCGCCGCTACAACGAGGGCATGCACCAGGCCATCGAGGCCAAGGAGGGCGTGGAGATCCAGCCCGAGAACCAGACGCTGGCCACCATCACGCTGCAGAACTACTTCCGGCTCTACGACAAGCTCTCGGGCATGACCGGTACCGCCGAGACCGAGGCGGCCGAACTGCACCAGACCTACGGCCTGGGTGTGGTGCCGATCCCCACCAACAAGCCGATGGTCCGCCAGGACCAGTCCGACCTGATCTACAAGACCGAAGAGGCCAAGTTCGCCGCGGTCGCCGACGACATCCAGGAGAAGCACGAGCTGGGTCAGCCGGTCCTGGTCGGCACCACCTCGGTCGAGCGCTCGGAGTACCTGTCCAAGCTGCTGACCAAGCGTGGTATCCCGCACAACGTGCTGAACGCCAAGTTCCACGAGCAGGAAGCGCAGATCGTCGCCGAGGCGGGTCGCCCGGGCGCGGTCACCGTCGCCACCAATATGGCCGGCCGTGGTACCGACATCGTGCTGGGCGGCAACCCGGACATCATCGCCGACATCCTGCTGCGCCGGCAGGGCCTGGACCCGGTGGAGACCCCGGACGAGTACGAGGCCCACTGGCACCCGACCCTGGAGCGGGTCAAGGAGCAGGTGGACGAGGACGCCGAGGCGGTCCGCGACGCGGGTGGCCTCTACGTGCTGGGCACCGAGCGGCACGAGTCGCGGCGCATCGACAACCAGCTGCGCGGTCGTTCCGGCCGCCAGGGCGACCCGGGCGAGTCCCGGTTCTACCTGTCGCTGGGTGACGAGCTGATGCGGCGCTTCAACGGCGCCGCGCTCGAGTCGATCATGACCCGGCTGAACCTGCCCGACGATGTGCCGATCGAGGCCAAGATGGTCTCGCGTGCCATCAAGTCCGCGCAGACCCAGGTCGAGCAGCAGAACTTCGAGATCCGCAAGAACGTCCTCAAGTACGACGAGGTCATGAACCAGCAGCGCAAGGTGATCTACGCCGAGCGTGCCCGCATCCTCGAGGGCGAGGACATGGAGGGCCAGGTGCAGGAGATGATCACCGACGTGATCACCGCCTACGTCAATGGCGCCACGGCCGAGGGCTATGTCGAGGACTGGGATCTGGAGAAGCTGTGGGGCGCGCTGAAGACGCTGTACCCCATCGGCATCGACTACAAGGACCTCACCGGCGAGAGCGGCGGCGGCGAGGTGGGCGAGCTGACCCGCGAGGAGCTGCTGGACGCGGTGCTCGAGGACGCGCACGCCGCCTACGACAACCGCGAGTCGGAGATCGACGGCCTCGCGGGCGAGGGCAGCATGCGTAATCTGGAGCGCCAGATCCTGCTGAGCGTCCTGGACCGCAAGTGGCGTGAGCACCTCTACGAGATGGACTACCTCAAGGAGGGCATCGGCCTGCGCGCCATGGCGCAGCGCGACCCGCTGGTCGAGTACCAGCGCGAGGGCTTCGACATGTTCGCGGCCATGCTCGACGGCCTCAAGGAGGAGTCGGTCGGCTTCCTGTTCAACCTCCAGGTCGAGGTGCAGCAGCCGCAGCCGGTCGGCGTGAACGTGGCCGCGGGCCTGCAGTCGCCGGTCGGCAACCGCCCGCTCCCCACCGAGGAGGACGCGGCCGCCAACGGCAATGGCGCTCCGGCGGCCCTGCGCGCCAAGGGCATCGACGAGTCCGGTCCGCGCGGCCTGTCCTACTCCGGTCCGGACGAGGGCGGTCACGCCGCCATCCGCAGCGACCGTGACGAGTACGGCCTCGAGGACGGTCAGGGCGGCACCCGCCGCGAGCGCCGTGAGGCGGCCCGCGCGCAGGGCAAGGCCGACCGCGCCCCGCGCTCCAAGCGCCGCCACTGAGTCAGCGTCGCCACCGCGCGGATCGAAACGCACTGCGCCCCGGGTGTTCACACCCGGGGCGTCGTGTTTTCCGGTCTGGACCAGCGGTTTTCGCGTGGTCATGAAACAGTCACGATCGGTTCGCTGAAATGGGTTCCAGTCCGGTCGCCGTGGGGCGGCCGAGCAGGAAGGAATCACGATCATGCGCAAGACTTTTGCCCTCACCGCCATGGCCCTGGGCATCGCCGGGCTGGGCGCCGCGACCGCGCACGCGGAGACCCTGACGGTCGACGGTAACTACGCCACCGTCGACGCCTGCGCCGCCGACGGCAATGGCGGCCAGTTCCAGGCGGGCGGCGTGCAGCTGCGCGGCGAGGACGGCTGGCAGTGGCGGTGCGATCAGGGCGCCGACGGTCTGTGGTACATGACCATCTTCCGTTGATCGAACGGCCGGTCCCCGGCTCGAACGGAAACCGTGCCCTCGGCGAAATCGCCGGGGGCACTGTCATTTTCGGGAATGAATCAGCGGGCGGATTCCGAAAGAAACGGACAATTCGGACGACCGCAGGGCCGCCCGGGTCGGCGTTCGGTGAAATTTCCTGCCGCGCGGGTGTTTCGGTGGCCCGGCGAGGGGTACTCAGCTCTCTGAGCACGGTCGTTGTGGCCTGCCGCCGATCCGAATCCCATTCGTACCCTTTTCACTTCGCTGGGATCGTAATCAAGGGCATTTTTATCGCGCGAACCGGGTTGCGCGTTAATTGAATTACTCCCCTCAAATTTGTGATGTGCGTCATTCGGGACATTTTGTGCCATTTACTCTGCGGTAGCTTGGTTGCGCTCTATTAGCTGGACTAAATTCCCGAATGTGTGGGAGGACCTGAAGTTTTACGGGCGGGAACGCGAACGGAGCCAGTTGGATCGCGCTCTCGCGGCGGCCCGGGCGGGGCGGGGATCGGCGCTGGTGCTGTACGGCGATCCGGCCATCGGCAAGACCGCGCTGCTGCGCACCGCCGTCGATCGCGCCGCCGATTTCCGGGTGCTGCGCTGTCAGGGCATGAGCACCGAATCCGAACTGAATTTCGCTGCCCTGCACGAACTTCTGCTGCCGGTGGCCGACCGGCTGCCGACGCTGCCCACCGCCCAGTCCCGGGCCCTGGGCGTGGTGCTCGGCCTGCACGCCGGTGCGGCCGACGCCTTCCTGGTCGGCGCCGCCCTGGTGCGGCTGCTGGCGGCGCTCGCGGCCGAGGGCCCACTGCTGCTGGTCGTGGACCAGGCCCGGCTGGTGGATCCGGAGTCGGCGCAGGCGCTCGTGTTCGCCATCCGCCGGCTGGCCGCGGCGCCGGTGACGCTGCTGGTGGCGCTGCGCGACGATCCGGCCGACACGCTCTGGCGGGAACTGCCCGCGCTGCCGGTCACCGGACTGCTCGAGGCCGACGCTCGTCGTCTCGTCGACGAGCGGCACGGCCCGCTGGGCGCGTTGCGGCTGGCCCGGATCCTCGCCGTGGCCGGTGGCAATCCGCTGGCCCTGCACGAATTGCCGGATGTCGTCGGTGATCTCGCGGGCACCGCGCCCGAGCCGATGGCGCTGGGGCCCGGACTGCGCGCGGCCTTCCGCGATCGCGTCGCCGCGCTGCCCGCCGGGGTGCGCGTGCTGCTGACCGTCGCCGCCACCGAGACCCGCGGCGTGCTGGGTATCGTGACCGCCGCCGCGGCGGCCCTCGGCGCCGATGGCGCCGCGTGGGAATTCGCCACGGCCGCAGGCCTGCTCACGGTCGGCGACGGCCGGGTGGAACGGACCCACGCCCTGCTGTGCGCCGCCGTTCACGATGCCGCCACGGCCGCCGAGCGCCGCGTCGCGCAGCTGGCCGTGGCGGACGCGCTGACCGGGCCGGGCACGGCGGATCTGCGCATCTGGCACCGGGCCATGGCCGCCGAGTGCCCCGACGAGGAGCTGGCCGCGGCCTTGACCGCGGCGTCCGCCGGCTCGGATCACGGGCACATGACCGCCGCGGCCATGCTGCGGCAGGCAGCCGCCATCACGCCGGATCCGGAGCGGGCGGGGGAGCGGCTGGCCGCGGCCGGTCGATCCGCCTGGGCGGGCGGCGATATCGCCTCCGCGCGCGGCCTGCTCGATCGCGCCACCGCCCGGCTCGGGCCGGAGCGGGCCGCGGTGGCCGGGCGTGGGCTGGCCGGGCTGCTGGAATTCGTTGCGGGAGAACCGGAGCGGGCGAGCCGGCTGCTGCTGCGCGATGCCGAGCTGGTGGATTCCGAGACGGCCGCGCACCTGCGGATCGACGCCGAACGCGCGCGCTGGGTGGCCGGGCACGGCGTGCTCGACCTGGATCCCACGGAAATGACCGTGCGGGAGGGTATTTCGCGCTTCCACACTATGATCCGGCCGCTGCCGCCGGCACCGCTGGTGCTGCTGTGGGGGCTGGCGGACGCGGCCCTGGAGCCGTTCACCCAGGCGGCGGCGTACCTGCGGGGCAGTTCGGCGCCCGCCGCGGTGTCGCTACTACCCCAGCTGGCGATCATCCAGTTCGCCAATGGCCGGTTCGCGGCCGCCGAGCAGACCCTGGCCGAGGCGTTCGAGCTGGCCGCGGCGGGCGGGGTGGAGAACGTGCTCGCCCAGTGCTGGGCCCTGCGCGCGAAGATCGCCGCGCTGCACGGTGATTCGGATACGGTGCTGGACAGCGCGGACCGGGTGCTGGCGCTGGCGCGGCCGCGCCGGTCGCATGCGCTCATCGCGTCGGCGCACTGGCATCTGGGCTTTCACGCGCTGAGCCTCGGTGATCCGGAGACCGCGTACCTGCGGCTGCGGACCCTGGCCCAGCCTGGGCACGACGCCCAGCATCCCACCTACGCGCGGCTGGCCGCGGTGGAGCTGGTGGAGGCCGCGACCCGGGTCGGCCGGCAGGCCGATGCGCTCGAATATTACGGGGAGATCCGGGATTGGGCGGTGCGGTCCCGCGCGGAGTGGGCGCTCTCGGCCGCCTACACCTGCCGGGCCCTGCTGTGCTCCGGCGATCGGGCCGACCACTACTTCCGGCGTGCGCTGGCCGTCCGGCGCACCCGCCACGATCTGAATCACGTCCGCACCCAGCTGCTCTACGGCAAGTGGCTGCGCCGGGCCCGGCGGCGCGCCGACGCGGCCGAGCAATTGCGCACGGCCGCCGAGGCGTTCGAGGGCATGGGCGCGGCCCCGTGGGTGCTGCGCGCCCGGCAGGAACTCGAGCTGACCGGCCGCCGGGCCGCACCGGTCACCGCGCACGGCGAGACCTCGGTGCTGACGGCGCAGGAGCTGCGGGTCGCGCGGCTGGCGGCGCAGGGCCTGACCAATCGGGAGATCGGGACCGACCTGTTCCTGAGCCCGCGCACGGTGGGCCATCACCTGTCGCGGGTGTTCGGCAAGCTCGGGCTCAGCGGCCGGACCGATCTGGTCGACGTGGATTTCGACAATGGCATGCGAATTGTGCGGCCGCGCTGAAGTTCTCGTATCGGAGTGACACTCCCGGGCGTCATTCCAGGTGGACCGACTCGCCCCAGTAGCGCGGGTCCCAGTTGATGAGGATCATCCCGGCCACGCTGCCCGCACAGCCACCGCAGGCATGCACCTGGATCAGGTTGTCCACATCGGTGTCGCCGGCCAGCACGGCGCGGGTGGAAAGCCACACCGCCCGCAGGTGCAGGGCGGCGGGCTTTCCACAGCGCACGCATTCCGGCAGCGCGCCGTCCGGATCGTTGCGCCCTATCCGGACTTCCGGGGTGACGGGCGCGCCGGGCCCGAGGGCGTCGTCGAGGAGCGGCGAGAATTCCTTGCGCTCACGGTCTTCCACCTCGGCAGGCTAACTATTTCCGGCGGTGTCCGCACCCCGGGCCGCCGGGATCGGCGACCCCCTTCGGCGTCGATCCGGGACGGCATGGGAACCGGCCGGATCGGTTTCCGGGGTCGTGGTGGTGCCCGGGGTGGAGGTGCTACCGGTGGTCAGCACCTCGATGACGTCGGTGAGGATATCCGCCGATCCGGTGGTCGGCGGAAATGCAGCTGATGACGAATGTTCAGCACGCAATCTTCTGGGAATGCAATGGATATCGAATCGGGTGAGTCGCCCGATTTCGGATCGAATTCGCGCAGCATTTTAGCCGACAGTATGCGAATCAAAATCGGTCGCTGTATCGGTCATCGTATCGGTCATCGATGAAAGACTCGGAATCGCATATCTCCCAGGTGATCTCAGCCGATGGGACGGCGGCGACTTCGAGTTTGTCCGGCTCTCGGGCGTCGAGGTAGCTTGCAATGTGCGCGATATCCGGGTGCTCCAGGGGAGGGAGCGAGAACAGGCCGAACTCTCTCGTGTATTGAGCGAGGCGCGCGCCGGTCGCGGCGGGGGATTGCTCTTGTGGGGTGAACCGGGAATCGGAAAAACCGCACTGTTACGCGATGCCGAGCTACGTGCCACCGATTTTCGGGTGGTGACCTGCCGTGGATTTCCCGCCGAATCGGAGCTGGATTTCGGCGCGCTGCACGAACTGCTGCTCTCGCTGATCGATCGGGTCGCCGCGCTGCCCGTCCCGCAGGCGCGGGCCCTGGCCGCGGCCCTCGGCCGGGACGCCGGGCCGGCCGACCGCTTCCTGGTGGGCGCGGCCCTGGTGACTCTGCTGGCGACGGTCGCCCGGGAACGGCCGTTGCTGCTCATCGTCGACGATGCCCAGTGGGTGGACGCCGCGACCGGGCAGGCGCTCACCTTCGCGCTGCGCCGCCTGGGCGCCGACCGGGTGGCGCTGCTGGCCGCGATGCGCGAATGCCCGGCCACCACGATGTGGGAGCCGCTGCCCGTGCTGCCCGTCGCACCGCTGACCGAGGCGCAGGCGCGACGGCTGCTGGCCCTGCGCTCCGGCGGCATCGGCGAGCCGCGCGCGATGCGCATGCTGCGCCTGGCCGACGGCAATCCGCTGGCGCTGCAGGAATTTCCCATCGACTCCGAGGAGGGCGCCGGAATCGGCTGCGGACCGGCGCCTTTCGGCCCGCGGCTGCGTGCCGCCTTCGCCGATCGGCTGGCCGCCCTGGAGCCGCGGGTGCGCACCCTGCTGACCGTGGTGGCCGCGGAGGATCGGGGCACGCTGTGCCCGGTCGCGACGGCCGCGACCGAACTCGGTGTCACCGCGGCGGATTGGGAGTCGGCGGTGGCGGCCGGGCTGCTCACGGTCACCGACGGGCGCGTCGAAATGCGGCACCGTCTGCTCTGCGGCGCGGCCTATGACGCCGCGTCGACGGCCGAGCGCCGCACCGTCCACCTGGCCCTGGCCGATGCCCTGCCCGGCCCCGAGAACGGCGACCTGCGGACCTGGCAGCTGGCCGCCGTCCTCGACGGCTCGAATCCCACGCTGGCACAGTCGCTCGCCGACGGTGCCGAGCGGGTGCGGGCCCGCGCCGGAACGCTGGCCGCGGCCGCGGTGCTGCGCCGTGCCGCGGCCATCACCCCGGACCCGGACACCGCCGGGGTGCGGCTGGCCGGTGCGGCCCGATTCGCCTGGGAGGGCGGTGATATCGAGTCGGTCCAGCGCCTGCTCGCCCTCGCCGAGACCCGCACCACGCCCGCCGCGATCGCCGCGGCCAGCGGCGGCCTGGCCGGCCTGCTGGAATTCGTCACCGGCGATCCGGCCGAGGCGCACATCCTGCTGCTGCGTGATGCCGAGACGATCCGCGCATCCGCCGCGAGGCCGGAAACCGCTGCCGCGGGCCCGGATTCGCCATGGCAGAGCCGCGGCGCCGACCTCGCGGCCGACCTGCGGCTGCTCGCCGACCGGGCGGCCTGGTCGGTGGGCCGCGCCGCGGACCTGCCGCCGGACGGTCAGCTCGACGCGGCCGGGGCCGCGCCCTCACCCATCGCGGCCGCATATCTGCTGCCGCCGGCGGGGCAGTTGCTCGAGTGGGGGCTGGCCGAGCGGGCGCTGGAGCCGTACCTCAGAGTGGCCGGGGGCCTGCGCAATTCGGGCGGCCGGCCGGCCGCGCTCGGCGTGCTGCCGCAACTGGCCGTGGTGCAATTCGCCACCGGACACTGGGAGGCGGGGGAGAGCACCCTGGCCGAGGCGTTCGACCTGGCCGCGGGGGCGGGCGCGGCCAATATCCTCGCCCAGTGCTGGAACCTGCGGGCCCGGCTGGCCGCCCAGCGGGGTGACGCGGACACGGTGGCCGAGAGCGTGGATCGCGCGCTGGCCCTGGCCCGCCCGCACGCGGTGTCGGCGCTGATCGGCGGCGCATACTGGCATCACGGCTTCCACTCGCTGACCGCCGGGGATGCCGAGTCGGCCTATCGCCGCCTGCGCGCGCTCTACCTGCCCGGCCACGAGGCCGCGCATCCCACGCTGGCCCGGCTGGCCACCCTCGACACGGTCGAGGCCGCCTGCCGCGTGGGCCGTTTCGACGAGGCCGCCGAGTACGCGGAGCTGATCGCGGTCTGGACGCGGCGCACCCGAGCCCGCTGGGCGCTGACGACCGCCTACTCCTGCCGGGCACTGCTGGCCGACGAGGATCACGCCGAGCACTACTACCGCCGCGCCCTGGCGGTCGGCGACACCCCGCATACCAGCTTCGGCCGCGCCCGTACCCAGCTGCTCTACGGCAAGTGGCTGCGCCGGGTCCGGCGCCGCCGCGACGCCGCCGAGCAATTGCGCGCCGCCGCCGACGCTTTCGACCTCATCGGCGCCACCGCCTGGGCCGCCCGCACCCGCTCCGAGCTGGACCTCACCGGCACCGGCGCCAAGCCCGGCGCCGGCTCGACACCGCTCACCGGGCAGGAGTCCCAGGTGGCCCGGCTGGCCGCCCAGGGGCTCACCAATCGGGAGATCGGCGCGGAACTGTTCGTCAGCCCGCGCACGGTCGGGCACCACATGTCCCGGATTCTCGAGAAGCTCGGCCTCACCAGCCGTTCCGAGCTGCGGGGCATCGACTTCGACAATGGCATGCGCCTGACGCGCCCGCACTGAGGCGTGGTTCCGGCCGCTGCGAACGCTGACAGCTAATGTCCAGCAGCAATTTTCGGATCAGGTCCGGGTGAGCTCGAACAGCCGGAAACGGCGAGTGCCCGCGCGTCGCTGCTCCATGGCGTAACCCGGCCAGAACTCCAGCGCCCGCCGCCACGCGCGATCCCGCTCGGCGCCCGTCAGCTGCCGCACCTCGACCGGGAACCGTTCCCCGCGGACCAGCAGTTCGGCCCGTTCGGCGCCGCGCAGATTGGCCGACCACGACGGCTGTTCGGGCAGGCCCCAGTTCGACGAGACGACCAGGAAGCGCTTCTCGTCGTACGGATCCGGGACGTAGAGCAGGCTGACCGTGCGCGGCAGGCCGGTGCGGCGGCCGGCCACCGTGAGCTGCAGCGCGGGCAGGCCCGCGACATCGAGTATTCCGTTGCGGCCGTGCGTTACTCGCCGGGTGAAGCGTTCGAGCGCGAACACCGCCGGTGCGATGCGCATGACGGTCCGGCGGCGGGCCAGGCCGCGGCCCAGCCGCGGGAGCGGGTTCCAGCGGGCGGGCGCCTCGGGCCGGCGCCGCCATTCAGCGAATGCCATGCCCCGATTATGTTGCTAGGGCGCCCAGCGCGCCCGATCCCAGTCGTCCTGCCAATCGTGCGCGCCGGCCGGGGACCGGTCGTCCGGATCCGCGGGCGGCAGGGGCTCGTCCTGGTCCCGCGGCCCGGAATCGTCCTGTCCCCGCCCCGATCTATCGGCCTTGTCGGGTGCGGGCCGGACATTGCTGTGCCGCCGCTCATTGGCGTGCTGCAACTCGGGAAGTTCTTCGCTCATGACCATCCCTTCGTGCCGGTTATGCACAAAAGGTATCGAATGGGCGATTTCTCAGCTAACTCAGGGCTAGCTTCAGGCGTCGCTGCTGCCCCGGAACCACGGATCGTTCGAATTGAGGGCGGTGAGCAGGCGGCGGATGGCCGCCACCCGGAGCTCCTTGCCGGGCAGTTCGTCGAGCGCGCACTCCGGGTCGGCGGGCGGGCCCAGGTGGGTGCAGCCGCGCGGGCAGTTCTCGATGGCGTCGGCCAGATCGGAGAACGCCTGGATGACGTCGTCGGGGGTGATGTGCGCCAGGCCGAACGAGCGCACACCGGGCGTGTCGACGACCCAGCCGCCGTCGGGCAGCGGCAGCGCCACCGACTGGGTCGAGGTGTGCCGTCCCTTGCCGACCCCGGACACCTCGCCGACGGCGCGCTCGGCCTCCGGAACCAGCCGGTTCACCAGGGTCGACTTGCCCACCCCGGAGTGCCCGATGAACGCGGTCAGTCTGTCGTCCAGCAGGTCCAGTACCGGCTCCAGCGGATCCTCGATGCCGGCGTAGACGATGGTCAGATCCAAATCCTCGAAGGCTGAGGCGAATTCGGAGTCGGCGGCCAGATCGTGCTTGGTCAGGCACAGAATCGGTTGCAGCCCACCGACATACGCCGCCACCATGGCCCGTTCCACGAATCCGGTACGCGGTGGCGGATCGGCCAGCGCCACCACGATGAACAGCTGCTCGGCATTGGCCACCACCACGCGCTCGAACGGATCGGTGTCATCGGCGGTGCGGCGCAACACCGTTCGCCGATCGACCACCCGCACGATGCGGGCCAGGGTGTCGGGCTTGCCGGACAGGTCGCCGACCACGTCCACCTGGTCGCCGACCACGATCGGCGTGCGGCCGAGCTCGCGCGCCCGCATGGCCGTCAGCGGCCGGTCCGGATCCCCGTCCAGCACGCACCCCCAGCGTCCGCGGTCCACCGAAACCACCATGGCCGCTTCGGCATCCAGGTGCTGCGGCCGGGTCTTGGTGCGCGGACGCGAGCCCTTGCCCGGGCGTACCCGGACATCGGACTCGTCGTACTCGCGGCGCCTCAGTGGTCTGCTCCCGACGAGCCGAGCATGCTGTCCCAGAGTTCGACGAAGTTCGGCAGCGTCTTGGCGGTGGTGCCGATGTCCTCGATCTCCACGCCCGGTGTCACCAGGCCGATGATCGCGCCGGCGGTGGCCATCCGGTGGTCAGCGTAGGAGCGCCACTGCCCGCCGGTGAGCGGGTTGGGCACGATGGCCAGCCCGTCCTCGGTCTCGGTGACCTTGCCGCCCAGCCGGTTGATCTCGGTGGCGAGCGCGGCCAGCCGGTCGGTCTCGTGCCCGCGCAGGTGCGCGATGCCGCGCAGCCGGGACGGCGAATCCGCCAGCGCCGCAAGGGCGGCCACGGTCGGGGTCAGCTCGCCCACGTCGTGCAGGTCGATGTCGATGCCGGCCAGGCGCTCGGGCCCGCGCACGGTGAGCACGCTGTCGAAGAAGCGCGCCTCGGCGCCCATGCGCACCAGGATCTCCCGGATCACATCGCCCGGCTGGGTGGTGAGCCGCGGCCAGTGCGGAATGCTCACCTCGCCGCCGGTGACGGCGGCCGCCGCCAGGAACGGGGTGGCATTGGACAGGTCCGGCTCGACCTCCCAGTCCACCGCCCGGATCGGGCCGGGGGCCACGGTCCAGGTCTGCGCCTTGCGCGGATCGTTGGGCGCGTCCACGCGAACGTCGGCCCGCCGCAGCATCTCCACGGTCATCTCGATGTGCGGCATGGACGGCAGCGCCGCGCCGTCATGGTTCACGGTGACGCCCTGCTCGAACCGCGCCGCCGACAGCAGCAGCCCGGACACGAACTGCGAGGAGCCCGAGGCGTCGATGGTGACCGGCCCGCCGCGCAGCGCGCCCGTGCCGTGCACCACGAAGGGCAGCTGGTTGCCGTCGATGTCGAGGCCCAGTGCGCGCAGCGCGTCCAGGATCGTGCCGAGCGGCCGCACCCGCGCCTGCTCGTCGCCGTCGAAAGCGACATCGCCGCGCGCCAGCGCCGCCACCGGCGGCAGGAAGCGCATGACGGTACCCGCGAGCCCGCAATCGACCATGGCGCTGGTGAATTCGGCGGGCGGGGTGACGGTGAGCGTGTCGCCCTCGCCCTCGATGCCGGTGCCCATGGCCCGCAACGCCGCGATCATGAGGTTGGTATCCCGGCTGCGCAGCGCGCCGGTGATGGTGGACGGCCGATCCGCCAGCGCGGCGAGGATCAGTGCCCGATTGGTAATGGATTTGGACCCGGGCAGGGTCACGGTCGCGTGGACGGGAACTCGGACGTGGGGCGCGGGCCAGAAAGTCACAAGGCCATCTTCGCACTCCCGCCTCCCCGAGCCTTTCCGCCGACCGATAATTCTCGCGGGACTTGCGGTGCGGACCGGCGGTCGGGTGCCGTGCCCGACTGGGCCCGTACCCGATGAGTTACCCCGGACTCACCAGATCAGTTGTTCCGTCGGGCATGGACGAGCCTGGACGTATACGTATATGAGTACGTATACTGGCCGGGTGATCGATCCACTCAGCCTCGTAATCGGTGGCGCGCTCGTTGGCGGCGGCTGGCTCGCGGGCCGATTCGGCTCCCGCCGGGGCAAATCCGGCACCGCGGCCGGCCCGGCCGTCTGCGGCTGCGGCCACGACCTCGCCCTGCACGACCGCGAAGCGGGTCATTGCCACGCCGAGACCTTCCGCAAGACCGGCGTCGGCATCAAGGCCTGGGCGCGCTGCAACTGTCAGCGCTACACCGGTCCCACCCCGCTCGAGGAGTTCTTCGCCCCCACGCCCTTGCCGCCGGCTCCTTGAACGCGAGGGGCGGCTCTCCCTACTTGGCGCGCCCGTGAATCAGCGGCACGATCTTGCGCAGCAGCTTCATCGTCCGGTCGGTGCGGGTGTAGGACAGCAGCGCCATGCCGGGAATCGCGAAGCGCTGCACCGCGATCGAGTGCGGACGCGAGAATTCCAGCAGGCCCGGCGCACCGTGGATGCGGCCGATGCCGGAGTCGCGCACGCCACCGAACGGCAGCCCCGAGATCGCCGCGTAGGACAGCACCGAGTTCACCGAGGTGCAGCCGACCTGGAGGCGCCGGGCGATCTCCATGCCCTGGTTCTTCGAGTACACCGCCGACCCGAGCCCGTACTTGCTCTTGTTGGTCAGCTCCACGGCCTCGTCCACGCCATTGACGGTGCGGATGGTGACGGTCGGCCCGAAGGTCTCCTCGCACACCGCATCCGAGGACTCGTCGACGTCGACCAGCACGACCGGTTCGATGAAGGGCCCCTTGACTGATTCGGGCCCGCCCAGCACGGCCTTGCCGCCGTTCTTCAGCGCGTCGTCGATGTGCCGGCGCACGATGTCGACCTGGCTGGGCATGGTCATCGGACCGTAGGAGGCCTTGGCGTCCGAACCCGGCTTGATGTCGGTGAGGATGCGCTTGACCTCGGCGACGAACTCGTCGGCGACCGACTTGTCCACGTACACCCGCTCCACGCCCGCGCAGGTCTGGCCGGAGTTGGCGGTGGCGCCCCAGGCGACCGCGTCGGCGGCGGCCTTGACGTCGGCGTCCGCGGCCACGATCACCGCGTCCTTACCGCCGCACTCCAGCAGCACCGGGGTGAGGGTCTCGGCGGCGGCGGCCATGATCTTCTTGCCGGTCGCGGTGGACCCGGTGAAGGCCAGCTTGTCGACGCCGGACTTGACCAGCGCCGCACCGGTCGAGCCGTAGCCGTTGATGGTGATGAAGACGCCGTCCGGCAGTTCCGGATTCGCCTCGGCGAACGCCTCGGCCACGAAATTGCCGATGCCGGTGGAGAATTCGCTCGGCTTGAAGACCACGCAGTTGCCGGCGGCCAGCGCGTAGGCGATGGAGCCGTTCGGGGTGTAGATCGGGTAGTTCCACGGCCCGATCACGCCGACCACGCCGAGCGGGCGGTATTCCAGGTGGGCGGCGAAATTGGCCATGAACGCGCCGGGCGCGACCTTCTTGGGCTTGAGCACCTTCTCGGCATTGGAGGCGGCCCACTTGATGTGCTCGAGGGCCAGCATGAGCTCGAGGAAGGCGTCGTCGAGGGGCTTGCCGTTCTCGGCGTGGATGAGCTTGCTGAGCTCGTCGGACTTCTCGACCAGCTTGCTGCCCCAGCGCAGAATGTGCTTCTTGCGTTCGGCGTAGGTCAGCGCGCCCCAGGTGGCGGCGGCGGTCCGGGCCTTGGCGACGGCCGCGCGCACCGCCGCCTCATCATCGATCTTGTAGGTGGCGAGGGCCTCGCCGGTGGCAGGGTTGACCGAAGTCAGCGTGTCGGCCTGATCGAGCGGGGCGGTTTCGGTTGCAGTCATGATTGGCGGCGTCCCTTGATGAGAGTGTGATGAGACGAACGTCTCATACCGTCCAAGTGATGTCAATTGCCATCACATCGCGGGCGATTCACTTCTGGTGACTGTCGGCACCCGATGGCAGCATGGTCGTCATGTGCGGTAGATACGCGACCACGACGAATCCCGCGAAGCTGGCCGTCGAGCTCGACGCTATCGACGAGACCGGCGACAAGGGCTTCGATCCGAATTACAACGTGGCCCCCACCAATCAGGTGCTCACGGTTGTCGAACGCCACGACCGCGACCACCCGGAGGACCCGGCCACCCTGCGCATCCGGGCCATGCGCTGGGGCCTGATCCCGCCCTGGACCAAGGCCGCCGAGCCCGGGATCCCGGTGAAGGGCAAACCGCTGTTCAATGCCCGCGCCGACAAGGCCGCCACCACCGCTTCCTTCCGTGATGCGGTGAAGAAGCGCCGCTGCCTGGTGCCCATGGACGGCTGGTACGAGTGGGTCACCGAGGCCGATGCGCTCGGAAAGGCCGTCAAGCGACCGTATTTCATGTCCCGCGCCGACGGGGGACGCCTCTATATGGCGGGTCTCTGGTCGGTGTGGCGTGACCGCAGCCAGGGCGACGAGGCGCAGCCCCTGCTCTCCTGCGCGATCCTGACCACCGATGCGGTCGGTGATCTGACCGAGGTCCACGACCGCATGCCCCTGCCGATGCCGCGCGAGCACTGGGACGCGTGGCTGGACCCCGACCACCCCGCGCCCGAATCGCTGTTTGAAACGCCTTACCCCGCAGCGGTTTCGGACATTCTGGTGCGCGAAGTGCCGTCGCTGGTCAACAGCGTCAAGAACAACGGCCCCGAACTGCTGGCGCAGGTGGACGAGCAGGCCGGTCAGATCAGCCTGATCTGAACTCTTCCTTCCTGTTCCGACACCGTGCCCCGCCGCGGAACGCAGCGGGGCACGGGAGCTCCGAGGGTTCGTCTCAACCGCACTTCACGGTCGGCAGCCCGATATTGAGCGTGCACTTCAGAGTGTCGGCCATCGAGTCGATCATCCTGGTGATGATGTTGCCGCCGAGCTTCTCCGCCTTGTCGATGCGCTCGTCCTTCTTCGGCTGCGGCTGCTGTCCGCCGCCCGGGTCGGGGAAGCTCGGATTGACCGGAGCGGCGTGCACTGGCGCGGCCGTCGCGAGCGCGATCGTCAGCGGGGCGGATCCCAGTGCCAGTACCAGCGCTCCGGCGGCGACGGCCGTGCGAATTCGCCGATGGTGAGACATAGACCGCATCACATCCTCGGGTTCGTATAGGACCTTGCGGACAAAAGGTTCACAACAAGCTCACTGCGCGCTCCCAAGTAACTCACAGAAATTCGGGCGAATTGTGAAAGGGCAATGCCCCCGCCGCGTCTCCGCGTCGGGGGCATTGCCGATTCGATCGTCGTCCGGCCGATCAGACCGCCGCGGCGTCCGCCGCCTCGACGGCTTCCTTTCCGGCCTGGATGCCACCCGCGCTGCGCAGCGGCACCTCCTTCCAGAACAGCACCAGGATGAATCCGAGCAGCGCCACGAAGGTGGCCGACAGGAACACCCGGTCCATGGACTTGGCGAAGCCCTCCTTGAAGGGGTGCGCCAGCGTCGGGTTCAGCTGCTGGATCACCGAGCTGTCGTTGAGCACCTGGCCCACGACCGCGGGCGCGGTCTCCTGGTTCGACAGGCCGAGGACGACCTTCTTGTCGACCGAGTCGGGGCCCTTCACCGCGTTCGTGGCGGCCTGCGTGTAGGCATGGTCGCCCCGGACACTCTCCAGCGAGGTGGTGATGTTCGGAGCCAGCTGGGTGAACAGCACCGACAGGAACACCGCCACGCCCAGCGTGCCGCCGATCTGCCGGAAGAAGGTCGCGGCCGCGGTGGACACGCCCATGTCCTTGGGCGGCAGCGCGTTCTGCAGCGCCAGGGTCAGCGGCTGCATCAGGTTGCCGAGGCCGAAGCCGGTGATGGCCATGAAGATCATGACGACCCACAGCTCGGTGTCGGCCGACACCAGGTGCAGCAGGAACAGGCCCGAGGTCAGCAGCGCCGCGCCCACCGGCGGGAAGTACTTGTACCGTCCGGTCTTCGCGATCAGCTGGCCGGCCAGGATGGAGCCGGTCATCATGCCCGCCACCAGCGGCAGCATCAGCAGGCCCGCCTTGGTCGGGCTCGCGCCCTGCACCACCTGCAGGTACTGCGGCAGCAGGGTGATGCCGCCGAACATGGCCGCACCCACCACCACCGAGATGACCACGCCGAGGGCGAAGGTGGAGTTCTTGAACATGCGCAGCGGGATCAGCGCCGCGTCGCCCTGCTTGGCCTCGACCGCGATGAACGACAGCACGCCGATCGCGCCCAGCGCGTAGCAGAGGATGGCATGACTGCTGGTCCAGCCCCATTCGCGGCCCTGCTCGGCGACCACCAGCAGTGGCACCAGGCCGACGATCAGCGCCGAGATGCCCATCCAGTCGATCGGCACCTTGGTGACGGGGCGCTTGGGCAGCTTGAGCACGCGGGTCACCACGGCCAGCGCGATGATGCCGACCGGCACGTTCACCAGGAACACCCAGCGCCAGCCGGTGACACCCAGGATCTGGTCGGTGCCCGACAGGATGCCGCCGACGACCGGGCCGACCACGCTGGAGGTGCCGAACACGGCCAGGAAGTAGCCCTGGTAGCGGGCGCGCTCCCGCGGGGACACGATGTCGCCCATGATGGTCAGCGCCAGCGACATCAGACCGCCCGCGCCCAGTCCCTGGAAGGCCCGGAAGGCGGCCAGCTCGTACATGGAGGTCGCCATGGAACAGGCCAGTGAGCCGACCACGAAGATGGAGATGGCGGCCAGGTAGAACGGCTTGCGGCCGTACATGTCCGAGAGCTTGCCGTAGAGCGGCGTCGCCAGGGTCGAGGTGATCAGGTAGGCGGTGGTCACCCACGCCTGCGCCGAATAGCCGTGCAGCTCATCGGCGATGGTGCGGATGGAGGTCGACACGATGGTCTGATCCAGGGCCGCCAGCAGCATGCCCATGATCAGGCCGCTCATGATGACCAGGATCTGCTTGTGGGTGAAGCCGGCCGAATTGATCTCCGGCTCCGCCGCTTCCGTTTGGGTAGTCACGAATTGCTCTCCGCGGGTGCGTAATAGGACTGAAGGTCTTTGTGGGCCGCGATATCGGCCAGCATGCGCTGCCGGGTCTCCTCGTAGCCGTCGACGAAGCGCCGCAGCAGGGCGGCGAAGGTCTCCCGTTCATCGGGATCCCAGCCGACCAGCATCTGGCGCAGCGAGTCGTTGCGGCGGGCCCGGATCTGGGCGGCCACGGTGCGGCCGGTGTCGGTCACGTCGAGGACGCTGACCCGGCCGTCGGCCGGATCCGCGCGGCGCTCGATGAGTCCGCGCTTGACCAGGCTCGCGACCTGCCGGCTGATGGTCGAGGCGTCGGAATAGAGGGCCTCGGCCAGCGCACCCGAGCGTTTCGGGCCGTCGTGGATCAGCTGGAACAGGATGCTGAACGCGGCCGGTTCGATCTCGCCCTGGGTCATGGACGCGACCTGCGCATTGGTGCGGTCACGCAATTTGGTGAGCCGGGCGATCTCGTAGGCGATGGCGTCGACAAGGCCGTCGTCGATGTCGGTGGGGGTAATCGCCGGGTCATCGTCGGTCACGGTCGGTCTCACCTCCTTGCGTCGGTCAACTGCTTGTATGAGTCAACTAGTTGTACGGCGCAAGTATTCCGACGTAGTTGTCCCTTGGCAAGCTTTTTCCGGAGGTTGTGTCTCCGCTCACGGGAGAATCGGACAATTCGCCCCTATGGGGCAGGTCAGGCCACCGCGACCGCGGCCGTCACCGCTCCCGTGAGCCGGACCAGATCCGCCGGGGCGAGCTCGATCTCCAGCCCGCGCTTACCCGCGCTGCACAGCACCCGATCCCACTCCAGCGCCGACTCTTCGATGACGGTCGGCAGCCGCTTCTTCTGCCCCAGCGGCGAAATCCCGCCCAGCACATACCCGGTCGTCCGCTCCGCCTTGGCCTTGTCGGCCATGGCGGCCTTGCCGCCGCCCAGCGCCGCGGCCGCCGCCTTCAGCGACAGCGTGGTCGGCACCGGCAGTACCGCCACCGCCAGCCCGCCCGACCCCAGCTCGATCACCAGCGTCTTGAAGATCTGCCCGGCGGTAACCCCGAGCTCGCCCGCGAGCGCCTCCACCGCCTCCGCCCCGTACGAATCACTGCGCGGGTCATGGGTATACGCGTGCACCCGGTGGTCCACCTTCGCCTGCATCAGAGCCTTGATCGCCGGGGTCGGAGCTGCAGCCATGGGCTCACCCTATCCAGCGGACGCAACCGGATTTCCGGTGCTGGGAACAGGGTGAGCGCCACACCTGTTGCACGCGGTACGCGCTTCGCAGCAACCGCAGGGCCCACGGTTCGCGGGCGCACGCATCCCATTCATCCAAGGAGGAGTCGGTGACCGTTTTGGTCGAAGAGCCCCCGGTGCGGACCGGGCCGCTGCTGTTCCGCAGGGGAGCCGCCGACGTCGCGCCCCCGGCCGGTTTCCTGGCCGAATCCCTGTTCGCGGTAGATTCAATTGCTACGGCGATCGAAGGGATTAGCGTGACGAGCGACGACGACATGGTCGATCGCCAGCGTGATGACGACGCGGACAGCGAGCGCATCGACGCCGGCGACGATCAAGCGGTCGACTATGACGAGGTGAGCGAATCCGGTGCCAGGAGTACCGAATCCGCGGCGGAACTGGCCGCGCGATTCGAGCGTGACGCGCTCCCGCTGCTGGACCAGCTCTACGGGGCGGCGTTGCGCATGACTCGCAACCCGGCCGATGCCGAGGATCTGGTGCAGGAGACCTTCGCCAAGGCCTACCAGGGGTTCCGCTCGTTCCGCGAGGGCACCAACCTGCGGGCGTGGCTGTACCGCATCCTCACCAATACCTACATCAACTCGTATCGGAAGAAGCAGCGCCAGCCCGCGCAGTATCCGACCGACGAGATCACCGACTGGCAGCTGGCCTCCACCGCCGAGCACACCTCCACCGGTCTGCGCTCCGCGGAGATGGAAGCCCTCGAGGCGCTGCCGGACGACGACATCAAGGCCGCTCTGCAGTCGCTTCCCGAGGAGTTCCGGATGGCGGTGTACTACGCCGACGTGGAGGGCTTCCCTTACAAGGAAATCGCCGAGATCATGGGAACTCCCATCGGTACCGTCATGTCCCGTCTGCACCGTGGCCGCAAGCAGCTCAAGGGCCTGCTCGCCGACGTGGCGCGGGAACGTGGATTCAATCGGTCGGGCAGCGATGCGGCGCGTGAGGAGGTAACCCAGTGAGCGACGAGATGGAAGAACTGGACTGCTCGGCGGTGCTCGCCGATGTCTGGCTGCTCCTGGACAACGAGTGCGACGACACCGTGAAGGCACGGTTGCGTGAGCACATCGACCGTTGCTCGCCGTGCATCGAGGCCTATGGCCTGGAGGAGAAGCTGAAGTCGCTGCTGAATCGCAAATGCGGCGGCGACCGCGCACCGGATTCCCTGCGCCAGCGCCTGACGATGGAGATCCGGACCAGCTACACGCATGTTGAAACGCGTGTCGTTACGGAGCCGGAGAACTGATTTGGTGGCGACCCGGGTAACTCACCGGGTACGTCCAAAATAGGTTCGGCACTTGACCGCCGGCACGGGTGCGAGAGTCGGAACGGCAACCGGCTGTCCGCTGAAGTCCCGGAGAGGCGGAACTGAGCGGCACCCTTCCCGATGGGAAGTGGTGCCGCTCAGCAGTTTTCGAGCTTTTCGCTACGGCTCAGGCGTTCGGCCGCTTGCCGTGGTTGGCGGCACTCTTCTTGCGGCCACGCTTCTTACGTCCACGCTTACCCATAGGTAATCTCCCTTCAGTCGGCCGCCATTCTGTCATGTGTGGTTGGCTGTACCTTCAGGGGCTACGGGTCAACGCGAACGCGAGAGGTGTACATGGCTGAGGAAGTGAAGGCCGAGATGGTATCGACTGTGCTGAACATCGAGGTCGCTGTCGGCGACAAGGTCGGCGTCGACCAGACCCTGGTCCTGCTGGAGTCGATGAAGATGGAGATCCCGGTCATCTCCGAGATCGAGGGCACCGTCGCCTCCATCCACGTCAGCCCCGGCCAGGTGCTGCAGCAGGGTGACCTGATCGCCGTCATCTCCTGAGCGACGAGCTCCCGACCTGCTCCTGACGCGCCCTTGCCGTGTCCCGTGGGAACATACACGCGACGTGGGAACAGAGGAGCGTGGGTGAATGTCGACACTGAGTGAGCTACTGGCCGAGCACACCGATCTACCGGGTGCGGCCGTCGACCATTTGCAGCGGGTGGTGGGGGACTGGCAGTTGCTGGCGGATCTGTCCTTCGCGGATCTGCTGCTCTGGGTGGGCACGGGCCCGGTCAGTGCCGGCGCGGAGGTGGTGTGCGTCGCTCAGTGCCGCCCCACCACCGCGCCCACCGTGCACCTCGAGGATCTGGTCGGCACCCTCGCCACCAAGGAGGCGAATCCGCAGGTGTTCGAGGCCCTGCTGACCGCCGACATCGCTCGTACCGAAACCGATACCGCCCTCACCGGCGTCTATCACCCGCATCCCGTGCACGCCATGCGCGAGGCGATTCCGGTCCGGGTCGGTGACGACATCATCGCCGTGCTCGGCCGCGACACCGATACCCAGCGTCGCAAGATGCGCTCCAGCCTCGAGATCGCCTACATGTCCTGCGCGGACGACCTGTGCCAGATGGTCGCCGACGGCACCTGGCCCGCGCTCGAGGACCGCACCGGCGCGCACTCCAGCCCCCGCGCGGGCGACGGTTTCATCCGCCTCGACACCGAGGGCACCGTCGTCTACGCCAGCCCCAATGCCCTGTCGGCCTATCACCGCATGGGTTTGCAGAACGACCTGGTCGGCCAGGATCTGGCGCTGACCACCCGCTCGCTGATCACCGATCCGTTCGACGCGCAGGAAGTCGTCGGCGACATCCAGGCGGCCCTGGCCGGAAAGGCCGGGCGCCGAATGGAAGTCGAGGCGCGCGGGGCGACCGTGCTGCTGCGCACCCTGGTGCTGCGCCCGCACGGGGAACTCGCCGGGGCCGCGGTGCTGGTCCGCGATGTCACCGAGGTGAAGCGGCGCGACCGCGCGCTGCTGTCCAAGGACGCGACGATTCGCGAGATCCACCACCGGGTGAAGAACAACCTCCAGACGGTGGCCGCGCTGTTGCGGCTGCAGGCCCGCCGCACCGAGAACGAGGAGGCCCGCCTGGCCCTGACCGAATCGGTCCGCCGGGTCACCTCGATCGCCTCGGTGCACGAAATGCTGTCCATGTCGGTTGACGAAGAGGTCGATCTGGACGAGGTGGTGGATCGCCTGCTGCCGATCATGGCCGATGTGGCGACCGTGCACACCGCCCGCATCAAGGTGCGCCGGGCCGGATCGCTCGGCGTCTTCTCCGCAGAACGGGCGACGCCGCTGGTCATGGTGTTGACCGAGCTGGTGCAGAACGCCATCGAGCATGCCTTCGATGCCGGTGAGAACGGTACTGTCACAATCCGTTCCGAGCGTTCGGCGCGCTGGCTCGATGTCATCATCAGCGACGACGGCCGCGGCCTGCCCGACGGATTCAGCCTGGAAGCTTCCGACCGGTTGGGTCTCCAAATCGTCCGCACTCTCGTGACGGCGGAATTGGGCGGGTCCATCGGACTTCATCCCGGCGCCGATGTCGGCACGGACGCGGTGCTGCGAGTTCCCCTCGGCCGTCGCTCCGCCCGCTGAAACATATTGCGCGGCGCGCGAGTCCGGGCGTAGGGAAAATCTGCGGCTTATCCGCCTCTCCGCGCCTTTTGCCGATGAGTGGGCGCCCAACCATTCGCGTCGCGGACCGGCGGCCGGGTGCCCGCTCACTTTCTGGACGTCCCCGACGAGTTACCCCGGCCTTACGAAATCAGTTGTGCAGGACAGCCTCCGATCTGTTCGGGGCCCTGAACACACTGAAGCCCGGCACCTGAATTTGGTGCCGGGCCGAATTGCGTTGCGGCCGCGAGGCTGGGGTCGGCCGTAACGCCTGTCGCCTAGCTGGTTAGACGACGGTGCGGGTACGCGTACGCGCGTTGCGGCGCTTCAGCGCGCGACGCTCGTCTTCACTCATACCACCCCACACGCCGGCATCCTGGCCCGACTTCAGGGCCCAGGAAAGGCAGTCAGCGGTGACGGGGCAGCGAGCGCAGACCAGCTTGGCATCGGCAATCTGCGCGAGCGCCGGACCACTGTTTCCCACCGGGAAGAACAGCTCGGGGTCCTCGTCGCGACAGATGGCCTTGTGGCGCCAGTCCATTCCTCTGCTCCTTTGCTAGGGCGCGCACGGCGCTGCCCCTCGGGTTTGTGGTCCGTTCACTTGTGCGACTCGAATGTTTCCGCACGGTTGCTTGTGAATGCTTTCACGAACACCGTAGATGTCAATAGATACCCGGTGCACCGTGGGGAAGCTCACGCTGTAAGACCCCTACATGGGGATCCGCCGTGTCATTTGTACTCGGTTGAGCCAGTTTTCGCAGCGCAACCGCGATGTTTCTAGGGCGTGTCGAACCGGCTAGGGCTTCGGCGCGACCACATCGAGGATATCCGGGACGGCTGTGAAATTCACCATGTTGCGGCGTCCGATGAAGTCGCCGTCGATTTGCAAGCCGATCGGTTCGGCCGCGGTGACGGTCACGGCCGCCACGTCGTCATCGCGAAACAAGGTGCGGCTCTTGGGATCTCCATGGGCTGCCAGCAACTGCCGGGCCACCAGCAGGGTGGGCAGAACGCCCATGGTGCGCATGGCAAACACTCCGAGGCCCGATTCGAATGTGGTCCCCGGGTTGGTGACCACGGGCGTGTTGTCGAGATAAGTCCAGGGACTGGCATTCGTCACGAATGCGTAATGCACGTCCGTGACCGGTTCGTTACCTGGAATGTCGAGACGCACTTGCGGGGCATGCCGTTTTGCGCGAAAGAACTGCCGGACCGTGGTGCGCAGATAACGAGCGGGCGTCGCGGTTTTGCCAGCCGCGCGCTTGGCGTCGATGGCCTCGCACACATCCGCGTCGAGCCCGACACCGGCGCTGAAGAGGAACCAGCGATCGTCGGCGACGCCGAGCCCGATCCGGCGGTCCGCGTCGTCGGCCACCAGATCGATGAGCTGATTGGTGGCGGTCACCGGATCCGGTTCGATGCCCAGCGAGCGCGCGAACACATTCGCCGAACCGCCCGGGATGACGCCGAGCCGCGGCAGCCACTCCCGCTGCGGCTCACCCGGCAGCGGGAGGAAACCGTTGACGGTCTCGTTCACCGTGCCGTCCCCGCCGTGCACCACGATCAGGTCCATCCGGGTGTCGGCGGCCCAGCGCGCCAGCTCGGCGGCGTGCCCCCGGTGCTCGGTGTGGCGAACGGTCAGCTGAGTGCGGCTTTCCAGTGCGTGAGCGAGCAGATCGCGAGTGGACCGAGTGGTCGAAGTGGCATTCGGGTTCACGATAAGCAGGGTCCGCACGGTGCCTATTTTGCCTCCGCTTCGCTCCGGCGGGTTCGCGGCCCCGAAGTCTCGTTCTTCCCTCCTCCGCTCCTCCGCTTCGCTCCCCCGCTCCGTCAGTCCAGAACGAGACGGCCGCGAACCTTGAAGTGCCAGTTCCGAACTGATTTCGGCCGGACGGGTGCACTGCGCAACGACGCTCGGTCGTAGGCTGGGCGGGTGGCTGAGCAGAACAACGGCGAGAACAAGCCAGCGGGCGAGAGCGACGTGGTGCCCGCGACGGTGCGCGTGGCGGGCGCGCTGGTCGCCCTGGAGGGCGCGCTGGGCCTGGTCGCGATGGTCGTGCTGATCGTCGTCGGCGTGAACGGGTCGGCGCAGAGCCCCAAGAACAGCTATCTCACCGCCGGGTACGCGGCCATCCTGGGCGGCGCGGTGCTGGCCGCGGGGATCGGGCTGATGCGCGGGAAGCGGTGGGGGCGGGCCATCGCCACGCTGACCCAGCTGCTGCTGCTGGGTGTCGCGTACTACATGTTCACCTCGGACCGGCCCGAGTTCGGGGCGCCGCTGGGATTGCTGGCGCTGGGTGCGCTGGGTGCGCTGTTCGCTCCGGCCTCGAATCGGTGGATGGCCGCGGGCTACGGTTCCGTTGAGGAGTAGCCGCAGCGGTTTGCGCAGAGTCGCCGTAATCGTCGCTCAGTGGCCCGTGAGCGAGTTTTTGGACGCTCGCCCACCACTCGGGTGAGCGAGCGCTTTCCGGCGATGCTGCGGCGAATTCGGATGCCGCGGCGATTCAGTCGTCGGCGTGCGTCGCCAGGCGGGCCAGGGCCGCGCCGCGCAGGCGGTAGCCGGTCCACTCGTGCTGGTGCTCGGCCCCGATGGATTCGTAGAAGTCGATGCTCGGGGTGTTCCAGGTGAGCACCGACCAGTCGACGCGGGCGTACCCCTGCTCGACGGCTTCGCGGGCCAGCGTCGCGAGCAGGCTCTTGCCCAGCCCGCGGCCGCGGACCTCCGGCTTGACGTAGAGGTCCTCCAGATAGACCCCGTGCACGCCCTTCCAGGTGGAGAAGTTCAGGAACCAGATGGCGCAGCCCACCACGCCGTGATCGGTCTCGGCCACATGGGCGTACAGCGCGGGCTGCGGCCCGAACAGGGCCGTCTCGAGCTGGGCCGCGGTGAGGGTGCACTCGTCAGCGGCCTTCTCGTACTCGGCCAGGTCGTGGACGAGCTGGACGAGCGCCGGGATGTCGGCGGGGGTGGCGCGGCGAATCATTCGGCGGCCCCTTCCTACGGGTTGAGCGGCGGAACCAGATTGTGCGCGAGCACGGTTCGAGCCTGGTGGTCGTGTCCCAGCACCGTAACCGCGGCGGTGGACAGGAAGAATCGGCGGCCTTCGATCACCTCGAGCTCGGCCCAGCGGGCGATGAGCGCGCGCGAGAAGTGGCCGTGGCCGACCAGCACCACATCGCGGGTGGCGAGTTCGGGGATGACGGTGGCCAGCACGTGGTCGGCGCGCTTGTGGACGTGCTCGGCGGTCTCGCCCTCGGGTGTCTCGCCGGTCCAGATGGTCCAGCCGGGGGACATCTGCTGGATCTCGGGTGTGGTGAGGCCCTCGTATTCGCCGTAGTCCCACTCCACCAGATCGTCGTCGACGACGACGCCGGGGAGCCCGGCCAGCGCCGCGGTGCGCAGCGCGCGCTGCCGGGGGCTGCACAGCACCAGCGGATTCCGCAATTCCATGTCGTACAGCAGTTTTCCAGCGGCCCGGGCCTGCGCCTCGCCGATCTCGGTGAGCGGCACATCGGTGCGGCCGGTGTGGCGGCGCGCGGCCGACCAGGCCGTCTCCCCGTGTCGCAGCACTACCAACCGGAATTCGCCACCACTCATGAATTCGATCATGCTCCACCGCCTCCCCGAATACCTAGCGGGCGGCAGAGACCCGTCGGATTCCGGCACCCGAGGGCGGCCGGGTCAAGCGGTCGCGCCGACGCCGTACACCTGGGTGCCCCGGCGCTCCAGGAAGACGCTGCCCGAGACGCTCAGAGCGATGGGCTCGTTGTGATAGTCGCTGCGCTGCAGCGGGATTCGCGAGACCTGCGCGCCGGTGCCGGGATCCAGGACGGCCAGGCCGTCCGGGACCGGGGCCACCAGCTGGCCGGCCATCAGCGCCGGGGTGCCGAGCACGTGCTGGGCGCCCCACTGGGGGTCGAGGGTGGTGGGGTTCAGGGCGATCAGGCTGTCGCCGGTGAAGACGAAGAAACCGGTGGACAGGCGCGCCACCATGGCGGTGTCCGTGAAGGCCGGAACCTGGTGGGTGGCAAGCAGATTGCCGCTGACGTCATAGATGGTCAGCACCGGAGGCGTGGTCGGGGTGGCGGGGAGGTAGAGCGCGGTCCGGGTGTCGGACACCGCGATCACGCGCGCCCCGTCCACCGCGCCGCCGGGCTCGTTGAGCACGTGCGTGCTGTACTCCTCCGGCACCGTGCCGTCCTTGGGCGCGGGATTGAGGATGGATAGCCGGTCGGCGGGGTCCTTGGGGCAGCGTTCCAGCACCGCCACCCGGCTGGGGGCCGAGCCCGCCGAGAGCAGGCGGCAGTCGGTGCGCGGCTGGGTGTGCGGATTCACCGGGGCGTCCACATAGCCGTATTCGAGGGTGCGGACCAGATCCGAGCGCCACATCTCCAGGCGGTCGTCGCCCAGCGCGAGCACATAGGTGCCGTCCGGGGCCAGGGTGATCCGCTTGTCCATGTAGCTGGACCGCGCCGCCACCCGGGTCCCGGTCTCGGCGTTGAGCAGGGTGGTCTGACTGCAGCCGCGCTGATCCCGGTAGGTGGCGATGACCGTCCCGAACTGGACCTCCACCGCGCACAAGGGCATGTCCCGCTGATACTTCCAGACCTCGTCGCCGGTGCGGGCATCCCGCCCGATGACGGTGCCGTCGTCGGCGGTGACGGCCACCGCGCCCACCGTCAGCGAGCGCATGGCCGCGCCGTCCGGCGCGTGCCACAGCTCCTTGACCTGCGCAGGCACCGAGTCGGCTGCCGGTGGCGGGGTGAGGGTGTGGTTCGCGGACTGCGCGTGGGTGCCGCGCACATCGCTGGTCAGCGCCACGACCGCTGCCGCGATCGCCACCAGAGCGGCGATCGCGACAGCGGTGAGAATATCGGCGCGCGTCCGCCGCTCGGGTGCGAGCACGACAGCGAGAGTAACCGATCCGCGCGGCTAGGCCGAGGCCGCGACCGCGGTATCGGGCACCACCACGGCGGCCTCGGCGTCCACGTCGGCCTTCTTCCGCCGCGTCCGCCGCACCGGAGCCGCCGCCGCGGGCTCGTCGGAACCGCTTGCGGCAGTACCCGACTCGACCGCTTCGACCTCCGCCTTGACGGCCTTGCGGACCCGCTTGCGCGGCGCGGCCTTCGGCGTCTCCGCGACCGCCTCGGCACCGTTAGCCGCCTCCGCGACCGCCTCGGCCGCGCCGTTGGCATCCACGGTCGCCGCGGCGGCCTTGCGAGTCCGCTTGCGGGGCGCGGCCTTCGGCGCTTCCGCACCGTCCGCCGCTTCGGCGTTGGCCTCGGCGGCGCCGTTGGCCTCGACGGTCGCAGCCGCGGCCTTGCGAGTCCGCTTGCGCGGCGCGCTCTTCGGAGCCTCCGCGGCGACCTCGTCGGCGGCGCCGGTGGCGGTCTCGTCGGCGGTCGGCGTGGTGCTCGCGGCGGTCGGTGCGGTGCTCGCGGCGCGGCTGGTGCGCTTGCGCGGCGCCCGCAGGGCGGGCTCGGCCGAGTCGCCACCGGTGGCAGCCGATTCCACCGCGACGGCGGAACCCTCTGCGCCGGTGCCGGATTCGGCCACGGCGGCCTTGGTGCGGCGAGTGCGCTTGCGGGGCGCGTCCGCTTCGGCGGTCACGGGAGCCGCTGCCGCGGCTTCGGTCTCGGCGACGACCGTCGACTCCGTGTCGACCGGGGCCTCGGCGGCGGTGACCGGACCCTCGGCGGCAGCGATCGGAGCCTCGGCGGCAGCGACGGTGGCCTTGGCGGCCGCCTTGGTCCGGCGGGTGCGCTTGCGGGGCGCGTCGGTCACGACCGCGTCGGCGACCGGCTCGGCCGTCGTGGTGGCCACGCTCGCCTCGACCGGCGCGGGCGTCTCGGCGGCCGCGGCCTCGGAGACGACGTCGACGGCGGCCTCGGTCACGCCGGTGCCCTCGCCGGAACCCTTGCCTCCGCGGCGGGTGCGCTTGCGTCCCCGGCGGGCGCCGTCCCCGGCATCCTCGGAGACGACATCGGCGACCTCGGCGGGGCCGTCGGCGTCGAGTCCGGTCTCGACCGTAGTCGCGACGATGGCGTCGGCCGGGGTGTCGCCGCCCTTGCCGCGGCGGCGACGGCGGCGACGGCGGCCGGACTTCTCCGGATCACCGGCGGCCGAATCGGCCTCGGTGGCAGGGGTTTCGGTGGTCACCACGGCCGCGTCGCCTTCGACCGGCCGACCGCCGCGGGTACGACGGCGGCTGCGGCTGCGGGTGCTGCGGCGTTCGCGCTCCACCACGACGGCGTCCTCGTCGCGCTCGGGCTTGCGCTTGCGGATGACGCCGGTGACGCCCTCCGGGATGCCGAGCTCCTCGTACAGGTGGGGGGAGCGGGAATACGTTTCGACCGGTTCCGGGATGCCGAGGTCGAGGGCCTTGTCGATGAGGCTCCAGCGGTTCAGCTCGTCCCAGTCCACCAGGGTGACCGCGACACCGGTCTTGCCCGCGCGGCCGGTGCGGCCGATGCGGTGCACGTAGGTCTTCTCGTCCTCCGGGCACTGGTAGTTGACGACGTGGGTGACGTCGTCGATGTCGATGCCGCGGGCGGCCACATCGGTGGCGACCAGCACGTCGATCTTGCCCTCGCGGAACTTCTTGAGCGCCTTCTCGCGCGCGATCTGCCCCAGGTCGCCGTGCACCGCGCCGACGGCGAAGCCGCGCTCGGCCAGATCGTCGGCGACCTTCTGCGCGGTCCGCTTAGTGCGCGCGAAAATCATTGTCGCGCCGCGGGTTTCGGCCTGCAGGATCCGAGCCACCAGCTCGCTCTTGTCCAGCGCGTGGGCGCGGTAGACCAGCTGGGTGATCCGGTCGTGCACCGCGGACTCGTGGTGCTCCTCGGCGCGGATGTGCGTCGGCCGGTTCAGGAAGGTGCGGGCCAGGGTGATGATCGGACCCGGCATGGTGGCCGAGAACAGCATGGTCTGGCGCTGCTCGGGAACCATATTCAGGATGCGCTCGATATCGGGCAGGAAGCCCAGGTCGAGCATTTCGTCGGCCTCGTCGAGGACCAGCACCTGCACCTTGCCCAGGATCAGATGCTGCTGCTCGGCCAGATCCAGCAGGCGACCCGGTGTGCCGACGACCACGTCGACACCGGCGCGCAGCGCCTCGATCTGCGACTCGTAGGGGCGGCCGCCGTAGATCGACGTGATGCGCACCTTGGTTCCGGTGCTGTCGTCGAGATACTTGGCGGCGTTCTCCAGATCCTGGGTGACCTGGATGCACAGCTCGCGGGTCGGCACGATGACGAGTGCACGCGGGGTGCCGTCGAGGGCCTTGGTGCCGGAGCCGCCGGTGGCGATGCGGTGCAGCAGCGGCACACCGAAGCCGAAGGTCTTACCCATACCGGTGCGGGCCTGGCCGATGAGATCCTCACCGGCCAGCGCGAGCGGCAGGGTGAGTTCCTGAATGGCGAAAGTGCGTTCGATGCCGATCTCGGCGAGGGCCCGGACGATTTCCGGCCGCACGCCCAATTCGGCGAAAGTGGGAGCGAGGTGGGTGTCGTCGAGTTCCGCGGTCAGCAGCGTGTCCGCCACACCTGGTTCCTGCTCTACGGTGATCTTGCTCAGGTTCTTGCCTTTCCTCGTTTATCGCGTCTCGCGCGCACGAGGCGTGGGGCGGACCCGGTCGGTCCGCGACGACCACTTGATCCGTGTTTCTCGCCGCTGCGGGATGCCTCTCCGGTGGATGGGCGTCGACCTGGCGCGGCGGTGCAGTGCTGCGGATCGGAGTGCGCGCACATTTTCCGTGGACTACGGGCGTAAATTCCGCCGTCCGCGGAGATTGTAGCGTGATACGGCCTTCGCCCTGATTTCCGCCACCGCTAATGTGCGGCGTTATTGCGCTGTTCGGCGCGCTTATCGGTAGCGAAAGAGGGTCTGATCCGGGGTTTCGCATTGTCGTTAATGATTGTGGCGCACCATAATTCGCCCGGGGGCAACCATGTCGGCCACCGCGGGGACAGTTGAGTTGCTCACATAGGTGATACGCCGTGTAGCACTATCTGCGAAGGTGGTGCGGTGAGCTTGGCAGACACCGTGACCACCGCCGCCCGCAACATGTGGTCGCTGACCTTCGGCGACGGCATCGAGGCCCCCGAATCCACCCCGTCGACGGTGCTGTCCGACGCGCCGCATCGCGAACTGCGCCGCTACGACGGCGCGGGCCCCGACGATCCGGCCGTGCTGCTGGTCCCGCCGCTGGCCGCGCCCGCCTTCTGCTTCGACCTGCGCCCCGATCAGAGCCTGGCCCGCTTCCTGCTGGAGACCGGCCGCGCGCCCTACCTGGTCGACTACGGCGACATCACCTTCGAGGACCGGCGCATGGGCTTCGAGACCTGGATCGACGACATCCTGCCCGAGGCCATCCGCGAGGTCTCGGCCGATCGCGGCGGCCGTCCGGTTGATCTGGTGGGCTGGTCCATCGGCGGCGTCCTGGCCCTGCTGACCGCCGCGGCCGATCAGGCGCTGCCCATCCGGTCCATCACGGCCGTTGGTGCGCCGCTGAGCTACGACCACATGATCGGTGCGCGCGAATTGCGCACCCTGGCGCGCATCGACGGCGGCCGCACCGCCACCGCGGCCATTCGCGCCGCCGGCGGGGTCTCGGCGCAGCTGACCCGGATCGCCTACCGCGCCACCGCCTGGGATCGGGAACTCAGGCGGCCGTTCTTCATTGCGAGCAATCTCGCGGACACCGCGACCCTGGCCCGGATGGAGACCATCGACCGGTTCCAGAATTCGCTGCCCGGCTATCCGGGGCGTTTCTACAACCAGCTGTGGGGCCGCTTCATCCTCAACAACGACATCGGCAAGGGCGTGGTGCACCTTGGCGAGCGGCGGATCGCGCTGGCCGACATCACCCGGCCGGTGCTGCTCGTCGGCGGACCGAACGACGTGATCACCCCGGCCGCCGCCGTGGAGCACGGGACGACGACGCTGACCGGCTCGCCGCAGGTGCGGTACGAGACCGCACCCGGCTCCCACCTCGGCATTCTCATCGCCCGCGACACCACGTGGACCCATCTGGACAAGTTCCTGCGCGACCAGCCCTGAATTGCGTTGTGTTGCAAGGGCTTACGAACGTATCGAGGGTGCGCCCCGGGTGTCGCCGCCGATGGGTGAATGCGCGTCGTTTCCGGCCGCTAGGGTGGGGTCCCATGGGAGCAAACTCGTCCACTGCGCTCGGCGCTGCCTCGGAGTCTTCCGACGGCCGCATCTCCGCCGAACATCCTGGAGCCACCGACCTCTTCGCGGTCCTCGCCTACGGTGAGATCTCCGCCTTCTACCGTCTCGCCGAAGAGGCCAAGCTGTCGCCCACGCTGCGCGGCCGGGTGGCCGTCGCCAAGATGGCCGGCAACGAGATGGAACACTTCAAGACCCTGGAGCAGGCGCTGGCCGACCGTGGCGTCGACATCTTCGACGCCATGGCCCCGTTCGTGCGCGCCCTGGACGCTTATCACGCCTCCACCGACCCCTCCACCTGGCTGGAGTCGATGGTCAAGTTCTACGTCGGCGATGGCATCGCCGCCGACTTCTACACCGAGATCGCCGGCGCCCTGGCTCCCGAGGTCGCCGACGTGGTGCGGGACGTGCTGGCCGAGACCAGCCACTCCGAATTCGTCATCGAGGAGGTGCGCACCGCGGTCGCCCAGAACCGGTCCGAGCGGGACCGGCTGGCGCTGTGGGGCCGCCGCCTGCTGGGCGAGGCCATCACCCAGGCGCAGTACGTGATGGCGCAGCGCGACGGGCTCACCGAGCTGGTGCTCACCGCCACCGGCGATCTGAACGGCGTCGCCACGCTGTTCGAGCACATGCAGAACAGTCACGCCGAGCGCATGCGCGTCCTCGGCCTGAGCTGACGCTCTCGTTCTTCCTGCCGTCTGCGCTGTTCCCCGACAGTGCCGAGGTGGCTGTTCCCCGACAGTGCCGTGGGTGCTGTTCGCTGACAGCGCAGGCGGTCGCGGCCGGACGCTGTCCCGGCTGCGCTAGCGTGATCAGGACAGCACAAGGACTCTAGGTTCGGAGGTTGGCCGTGGAGGTCAAGATCGGCATTTCGGATAGCCCGCGTGAGCTCGTCATCAACAGCTCGCAGACCCCCGCCGAGGTCGAGGCGGCCGTCACCGGCGCGCTCCAGGGTGAGGGCGGCGTCGTCACGCTGACCGACGAGAAGGGCCGCAAGTTCCTGATCCAGGCCGCGAAGGTCGCCTACGTCGAGATCGGCACCCCTTCCTCGGGTCGCGTCGGCTTCGCGGCCGTCTAGCCGAACTCTCGGGGACTTCCTGAAACCCCTAGTGACATAAAAGAATTGCCCCGCCGAGCCGCTCGGCGGGGCAATTCTTTTGTTGTTGCCGGGGATTAAGGAAATTTCTCAATCCATCGGGTGCAACGGCACATGCTTCAGGCCGCCCCAGCACAATGCGACGGTGGTGTCGACCGCGTCGTCCTTGCTGATCGGCCGGTCAGCCTCGAGCCAGTAGCGCGCGCTCAGCTGGCTGGCGCCGACCAGGCCGACGGCGAGCACACGGGCGCGGTACGGCTCCAGGCCGGAGTCGTGGGCCACCAGGTCGAAGACCGCGTCCACACAGGCCTCGGTGGCCTGCTCGACGCGGCGCTGCACCTGCGGCTCATTGGTCAGATCGGATTCGAAAACCAGTCGGAAGCCCTGGGTTTCGTGATCGACGAAGTCGAAGTAGGCCTGCACGGCGGCGCGCACGCGCTGCTTGTTGTCAGTGGTGGAGCGCAGTGCCTGGCGCACGCTCGACACCAGGGCGTCGACGTAGTTCTGCAGGACCGCCAGATACAGTTCGAGCTTGCTCGAGAAGTGCTGGTAGAGCACCGGTTTGCTGACGCCGGCGCACTGCGAGATCTCATCCATGCCCGAGGCGTGATAGCCGCGTAGCACGAAGACCTCGCTGGCGGCCGCGAGTAGCTGCGCCCGGCGCGCCTCACGGGGCAGGCGGGTTCCGCGCTTGCTCGCCGCCATGGCCTCGGATGACATGCGGTGCGACGTCATCCGGTCCACGAGGTCAGTCATTGCCTTTTCTCCCAGTTGATTCCCGGTGGGAAGGATGTCACCGGTATCCCACGAACGATACTCGCTCATGGGGCCCGTGCCGATCCAGGTTCCGAATTTTGGTGTGCTGGTTGTTGTCGATCAGCACCTGTGATGGTCGAGTGGGACTCGCAGTCGATTATGCGAGGCCGATCACAACTGTGTAGCACATGTTCTGATTTGTGAGCTCTGCCGCATTGGCGTGAGATATCTCGCAGCAATAGCAGCGCGTGGCGACGGCCCTGCCGTGCGTGGGGGCGGGCTATGAGAGTCTGTCAGTCGTGACCGACCATGGGGGCAGTAGTTCCGGCGGGCCTGATTCGCGCCGCCCCGTGGGGGCAGATGTGCCGAACACCGCCGGTAACGAGCGCCGAGGAAGACCCGGCGGGCCGATCCACGATCCGCTGGGTTTGTACACCGACGCCAGCGCATCGCAGACCGGCCCCGCGGTATCTTCCGGGCTCATCACACCGCCCGAACCCGCACCTGATCCGAGTCAGCCCGCCGGTGATCACCTGCCGCTGCCGCACCAGCCGCTGCGCGCCCGCTGGGATCCGACCGCCCCGCCCGCCGACGCCCGCAACCGGCAGCGTCCCGATCGCGAGACCAAGAAGCAGAGTCCGCTGGGCCGCTTCGTGAGCACCTACGGCTGGCGCGCCTACGCCCTGCCCGTGCTGCTGGTCATCACCGTCCTGGTCGTCGTGGACGCCCTGCGCCACACCGACGACGCCAGCACCGGACTTCCCGGCTTCGGCCGCCTCAGCGAGCACACCGACAAGCCCAGCGGCATCATCGGCGGCGCCCCCAAGGGCGACGGCAAGTACGCGGCCGATCTGCCCACCGGCGCGGTCCCGCCCGGCGGTCCCTACACCGATACCGGCACCGGCAACTGGCACGTGGTGCCCGGCAATACCGCGCAGGTCGGCACCAGCTCCCAGCACGTGTTCACCTACACCGTGGAGATCGAGGACGGCGTGGACACCGCCAGCCTCGGCGGTGATCCGGCCATCGGCCAGATGGTCGACGCCACGCTCGCGAATCCCAAGTCCTGGACCCATGATCCGCGTTTCGGCTTCCGGCGCGTGGACACCGGCACTCCGGATTTCCGCATCTCGCTGACCTCCCGCGACACCACCCGCAAGTCCTGCGGTTTCGAGATCCCGGTCGACTCCTCCTGCTACAACGCCGATCTGGGCCGTGTGGTGCTCTCGGAGGTGCGCTGGGTGCGCGGGGCGCTGGCCTTCGAGGGCGATGTCGGCTCCTACCGGCAGTACCAGATCAATCACGAAGTGGGACATGCCATCGGCTACCACGAGCACCAGCCGTGCGAGGTCGACGGCGGGCTGGCGCCGGTCATGATGCAGCAGACCTTCGGGACCAGGAACAACGACATCGCGAAGCTCGATCCCGAAGGCGTGGTGCCGATGGACGGCAAGACCTGCCGCTTCAACCCGTGGCCCTACCCGCGGGCCTGAGCGCCCTCCACCGCGACGGCGGGCACCGATTCCGTTGCGGCCGAAGGCCGGTGCCGGGCGACGCCCAGACCCGCCGGGGCGCCCAGGGTCGCCGCCGCGGCGGTGAGCAGCGCCGCGCGGAAGCCGTGCTGAACCGCCGTCGTCGAGGTGTAGCCGCCGGCGACGGTGAAAACCGCTGAGGTGACCGCGATTCCGAAGCTGCCGCCGAGCTGGCGCAGCGCGTTGTAGATCCCCGACGCGGTACCGATGGACTCCGGTCCGACCGAACTGATCGCCGCGTTCTGCACCGCGGGCATGGCGGCCGAGATGCCGATACCGGTCAGCAGCATCGGCCCGATCAGCGCCGGGTAACCGGCCCCCGGCCCCGGCGGCCAGGGCGATCCAGAGCAGGCCGATCCCCGCCAGCAGCAGTCCGGCCGCGATCAATCAGCGTTCGCCGATCCGGCTCATGCGCGTGCCCGCCAGCGGCGAGCCAACAACCGCCCGGCCATGGCCGCCTACGTCGAGCGCGGCGATGTCCTCGAGGCCGCCAACCTCCACGTCCTCACCCTCGATCGCGACGGCTTCGCCCGCCTGGATCTGTTCCACTCCCCGGACCTCTTCGGGCTGTTCGACCTCCCCGCCCGGCTGTGACGTGACATCCGTAGGCTTGGGGAAGAACGACCCGCCCCGCGGTGTTGCATCAATGGCCGCGAGTATCCGGCGAATTCGATTGAGGAGTCCGAAGACGTGTCATCGCATCCCTCCCTGCCGCCCCTGGTGGAGCCGGCGGCGGAGCTGACCAGGGACGAGGTCGCCCGCTACAGCCGCCACCTGATCATCCCGGACCTCGGGGTGGACGGTCAGAAACGCTTGAAGAACGCCAAGGTGCTGGTGATCGGCGCCGGCGGGCTGGGCTCCCCGGCACTGCTGTACCTGGCGGCCGCCGGTGTCGGCACGCTCGGCATCGTGGAGTTCGACGAGGTCGATGCCTCCAACCTGCAGCGTCAGATCATTCACGGCGAGTCCGATATCGGCCGTTCCAAGGCGGACAGCGCCCGCGATTCGATTCTGGAGATCAACTCCGGAATCACCGTGGAGCTGCACAAGATTCGCCTCGAACCCGACAATGCGGTCGAGCTGTTCAGTCGTTACGACCTGATCGTCGACGGTACCGACAACTTCGCCACCCGCTACCTCGTCAACGACGCCGCGGTCCTGGCCGGCAAGCCCTACGTGTGGGGCTCGATCTACCGGTTCGAGGGCCAGGTCTCGGTGTTCTGGGAGGACGCCCCCGATGGCCGCGGCATCAACTACCGCGACCTCTACCCGGAGGCTCCGCCGCCGGGCATGGTTCCGTCCTGCGCCGAGGGCGGCGTGCTGGGCGTGCTGTGCGCCTCCATCGGCTCGATCATGGTGACCGAGGCGATCAAGCTGATCACCGGTATCGGCGACCCGCTGCTGGGCCGGCTCATGGTGTACGACGCACTGGACATGAGCTACCGCACCATCAAGCTGCGCCGCGATCCGGAGCGTCAGCCCATCACCGAGCTCATCGACTACGACGCGTTCTGCGGCGTGGTGTCGGAGGAGGGCCAGGCCGCGGCCATCGGCTCCACCATCACCGCCCGGGACCTCAAGGAGATGCTCGACGCCGGCAAGGACATCGCCATCATCGATGTGCGCGAGCCCGTCGAATGGGACATCGTCCGCATCGAGGGCGCGACCCTGATCCCCAAGGACCGCATCCTCTCCGGCGAGGCCCTGTCCGAACTGCCCCAGAACACCCCGATCGTCCTGCACTGCAAGACCGGAATCCGGTCGGCGGAGGCGCTCGCGGCGCTCAAGAACGCGGGCTTCTCCGATGCCACCCACCTCCAAGGCGGAATCGTCGCCTGGGCCAACCAGGTCGACCCGTCGCTACCGGTCTACTGACCGAGAACGTTGATCGATCGGGACGTGACAACTGATTTCGGAAGGATCCGGGTAACTCCCCGGGTACGTCCGAAATTGGTGACGCGCCCGACCGCCGGTCGCCGACGACACTCCGATGGCTCCCAGTCTGGCCTTAAGTCGCGGGGAGGCGGTACAGCGGTACCGTACGCGGCGTGACCATGACTGCTGTGGAACCTCCCGAGCATGTGCGCTCGACCTTCGGGTTGCGCGAGGAAGTGCCGGTTCCGCTGGGGAACTGGGACGGCGGCTGGCGTTGTGGCGATGTGGTCCTGAGCCCGGTGACCGATCACGCGCGAGCGGCGTGGTCGGCCAAGGTACGCGAGACCCTGCGGGTGGACGGGCTCCGCCTGGCGCGGCCGGTGCGCGCCACCGATGGACGATATGTCGTATCCGGTTGGCGCGCTGACACCTTCCTCGAGGGCATGCCGGAGCCGCGGCACGACGAAGTGGTGTCGTTGTCCCTGCGCCTGCACCAGGTGACCGCGCGGCTGGAGCGTCCGCGTTTCCTGGCCGCGCAGCCGGTCGCGCCGTGGGTGGATGTGGATGTCTTCGCGGCCGCGGATCGCGCTGCGTGGGAAGCGGTTCCGCTGCGCAGTCTCAAGCTGGGCGGCATGCTGCAGGCCACCTCCCCGGACGGTGACCGCAGCCAGATCCTGATCACTCAGCTGTCCACGCTGCGCAAACCGGTGACCACTCCCGCGCAGCTGGTGCACGGCGATCTGTTCGGAACCGTCCTGTTCTCGGGAGGTTTCGCGCCCGGTCTCACCGATATCACCCCGTACTGGCGGCCGGCTCCCTGGGCGGCGGCGGTCATCGTGGTCGACGCCCTGTCCTGGGGCGGTGCGGACGACGGCCTGCTGGAACGCTGGGGCGATCTTCCCGAATGGCCGCAGATGCTGGTGCGCGCGGTCATGTTCCGCCTCGCCGTGCACGCCCTGCACCCGCGATCCACCCCCGAGGCGTTCCCGGGCCTGGCCCGCACCGCCGACATGATCCGCCTGCTGCTCTAGGGGGATGAACAGCCGGAAAGGCCGCGCCGGGCGACGAATCCGGCGCGGCCTTTCTGTTCCCCTGAGGATGGGGATCTCTGGAAGGGGGCGCTTCCAAAGTCATTGCCTGAGAGTTGGGTCCGTCAGACGTTGGCGTGGGCCAGGGAGGGTGCGCGTCCGACCGCGAAGGACGAGCGCAGGTAGAACCACCAGCAGATCGCGCCCATGGCGAGGTAGGCCACCACGTAGCCCCAGAAGGCCGGATTCATGCTGTGGTAGTGGGTGTTCGACAGTCGCAGGGCCTGCTGCAGGATCCAGCCGCCCGCCGCGCCGATCGCGCCGATGACGCCGATGGCCGCACCCGCCTGCCGTTTCGCGGAGATCAGGGCCGCCCCGATGCCCTGACCGGTCTCCGAGGCGTGCCGCCGTGCTTCGGCGGTGAAGATCATCGGGATCATCCGGTAGGTCGACCCGTTGCCGATGCCGCTGAACACGAACAGCAGCAGGAACGAGATCAGGTACAGCGGAAAGTTCTTGGCCGACAACGACGCCACGATGAGCGCGGCGGCGACCGCCATGCCACCGAAGACGTACAGCGTGATCTTCGCGCCGCTGAGCTTGTCGGCGATCCAGCCGCCGAAGGGCCGGCTCATGGAACCCACGAGCGCGCCGAGGAAGGCCAGGTTGCCCAGGGTGCCCATCCAGCCGATCTTGGCCAGGCTCGGGAAGTTGGCCTTGAGCAGGGTGGGGAAGGCGAAGGAGAAGCCGATGAAGGACCCGAAGGTGCCGATGTAGAGGATGGCCATCACCCAGGTGTGGCGGTTCTTCAGGGCCAGTTCGTAGGACTTGCCATCGGATTTCGCGCCGGACAGCGAGTCCATGTAGCGCAGCGCTCCGAACAGGGCGACGAGGATGAACGGAATCCACACCAGCACAGCGAGAGTGATGCCGAACCGGTAGCCGCCCGGGTTCTTGGCCATGATGTGGGTGCCGAGCGTGATGATGAGCGGCACGAACAATTGTGTCTGTGCCACACCGAGATTGCCGCCCGCGGCATTGATGCCCAGCGCCGCGCCCTTCTTGCCCTCGGGGAAGAAGAAGTTGATATTGGCCATCGACGACGAGAAGTTGCCGCCGCCGACACCCGCGAGTGCGGCCAGCACCATGAACACCCACATGGGTGTGCTCGGCTGGTTGATGAAATACGCCAGACCCAGCGTGGGGATCAGCAGCATGGCCGCGCTGAAGGCGGTGAAGGCGCGGCCGCCGAAGCGCGGGATGGCGAAGGTGTAGGGCACGCGCAGGGCCGCGCCGACCAGGGTCGGGGTGGAGGTGAGCAGCAGCGCGTTGTTGACCGAGTCGGGATTCTTCGCGCTCAGGAAGGCGAATCCGGCCGAGCCCATGGCGGTGACCACGCTGGCCCACAGCACCCAGACGCTGAATCCGAGGTTCTCCGCGAAAACGGAGAAGATCAGATTTTTCCGGGCGGTTTGTTTACCCCCGTTTTCCCAGAATTCACTGTTGTCCGGTTCCCAGCGGTCGATCCACCGTCCGCGTCTTTGGAAGGCGAAGGTCGTTTCCGGTGCCTCTACTACGGTTGCCATGAGCAGCTGTCCTCTCGGCTGTCGCGACCGCCCTCATCATGGGTTCCCGGTCGTCGGGGAACCGCTGCGGTCGCGTCCAACCGTAGGAAGCGCTTTTTACATCCGAGTGTTTTTCCGTGACGGAGACGGTAATTCGACCTCACCCGGCGGCGTGTCGCGTGGTGACCTTTCGGTTACTCGAATTTCGTATCAAGCGTCCGGTATTCGGCCATGAGCGAGTCGAGGAAGCAATTGGCGGTGCGGGCCGCCCGGTCCGGATCGCCGTCGATGACCGCCTGCACCAGTTCGGCGTGCTCGTCGTGGTACGTCTCGCCCTCGCGCTCGGACCGGAAGCGGATGCCGGCCGCGATGACGGGCAGCAGCGAGTCGTAGAACTCCAGGTATACCGCATTGTGGCTGGCGACCACGATGGCGCGGTGCAGTTGCACGTCGGCCTCGATAGCGGCGTCGAAGTCGGTGTCCCAGTAGCGGTTCCGTTCTTCGAGCACGCGTCGCAGGGTCGCGATGTCGGTGTCGTCGCGGCGCTCGGCGGCCAACCGGGCGGCGGTGGTGTCGAGGGCCCGTCGCAGTTCCAGGACATCGCGCTGCTGCGCGTCGGCCAGGTACTCGGTGAGGGTGCCGCCGAGGGTGGAGGTGGAGATGACGTAGGTGCCCGAGCCCTGTCTGCGCTCGAGCATGCCGGCGTGCACGAGGGCCTGGACGGCCTCGCGCACGGTATTGCGGCCGGTGCCGGTGAGTTCGGTGAGCTCGGGTTCGGTGGGGATACGCGAGCCGACGGCCCAACGGCCGGAACGGATTTCGGCACGAAGCTGCTCGGTCACCTGGGCGATGAGGCTCGTGCGCCGGACTGGTTGCACGGGTGACAGCGTACCCTGCCTCACATTCGTTGCATCACATCATCGGGTCATCCTATGATTTCCGGGTGACTGCGACGATGGATGAGACAAAGGCCCCGCTGCGGGGCCTTTCCAATGCCCCGAGCGAGACGACCGGGTTCCGCCCCGAGATGTCGAAGCGCGCCCCGTTCGAGGGCCGCCTGCTCGTGCTCGTCGCCATCGTCATGTCCGCTCTCACCCTCCGCGTCGCCGTCACCGCATTCACCCCGCTCGCCGCCCGCATCGGGCAGGACATCGGCTACTCCACCGCGGTGGTCGGCGTGTTCGGCATGCTGCCGACCGCCATGTTCGCCCTCGGCGGGCTGCTGACCCCGGTGCTGTCGCGTCGTCTGGGCCTGGAGACAACCGCCCTGGTGGCCATGCTCATGACCGGTGTCGGCTCGGTGATCCGCGCGCTGGTGCCCGCCACCTGGGAGCTGCTGGCCTTCTCCGCGCTGGCGCTGGCCGGCATGGGCATCGGCAATGTGGTGATCCCGCCGCTGGTCAAGCGGTACTTCTCGGATCGCTTGGCCACGCTCAGCTCGGTCTACATAGTGATGGTGCAGCTGGGCACCGTGTTCCCGGCCCTGATCGCGGTGCCGGTCGCGGACGCGCACGGCTGGCGGCTGTCGCTGGGCATGTGGGCCGCGCTGGCCTTCGCCGCCGCGCTGCCGTGGATCGCGGTGCTGCGGGTGCGGGGTGACCGCGCCCGCGTCGACACCACCGAATTGCCTTCGGACGCGGTCGAATCCACCGGCAAGGTGTGGCGCTCGCCGGTGGCGTGGGGCATGGCCTTCATGTTCGGCATGACCTCGCTGATCACCTATTCGCTGTTCACCTGGATGCCGACGATCTTCAGCGACGCCGGCGCCAGCGCCTCCTTCGGCGGCAGCATGGTCGGCATCTTCGCCCTCATCGGCCTGGTGGCGGCATTGAGCGCGCCGATCGTGGTGGGCCGCATGGCCAATCCGTTCCCGGTCGTCATCGGCTGCGCGGTGTTCTTCTTCATCGGCTTCGCCGGTCTGCTGCTCGCGCCGATGAGCGCCCCGCTGCTGTGGGTGCTGGCGGTGGGCCTGGGCCCGTCGACCTTCCCGATGGCGCTGACCCTGATCAACCTGCGGACCCGCACCGGCGCCGGTTCGGCCGCGCTGTCCGGCTTCACCCAGGGTGTCGGCTACTCGGTGGCATGCGTGGGCCCGCTGCTGTTCGGCGCGCTGCACACGATGACCGGGGGTTGGCTGGCGCCGTTCGGGTTCCTGATGGTGGCGGTCCTGATCCTGATGGCGGGCGCCTGGGTGGCGTGCAAGCCGCAGATGCTGGAAGACACCTGGAAATAAATTCACTGTTCGAGTTGCCGAGCCGTGAGGTTGGGGCCATGATTTCGTGGCAAGGCTCTCAACTTCCGGCTCGGTTACGCGTTTCTTAGCGTTCCTGGCGATTTGTGGCCGCCGGAAACCCTTGTGTCACATGGTTGAAACATGAGGTCACTGCTCACGCCGGTTGCCCAATATTCGTGAGCAACCGTTGATTTGCCGGTCATTTCGCGCAGCATCGACGCAATACCGATTTCCTACCTTGGGGCCATCCAGATTTCAGGAGGGCCTCTTGTTGACGACGCTGACCCGCAAGCGCGACATCGAGCATTGGGATGCCGAGGATGTCGTGGCCTGGGAAGCCGGTGGTAAGAACATCGCTCGCCGCAACCTGATCTGGTCGGTGTTCGCCGAGCACGTCGGGTTCTCGGTGTGGTCGATCTGGTCGGTCATGGTGCTGTTCATGCCGGCCGACAAGTTCGGCATCGACCCGGCCGGCAAGTTCTTTCTGGGCGCGATGCCGACCCTGGTCGGCGGCTTCATGCGGATCCCGTACACCGTGGCCACCGCCAAGTTCGGCGGTCGTAACTGGACCATCGTGAGCGCGCTGCTGCTGCTGATCCCGACGCTGCTGACGCTGTACTTCGTCAACCAGCCGGGCACCTCCTACACGACCTTCCTGGTCGTGGCGGCCTTCGCGGGTGTCGGCGGCGGCAACTTCTCGTCGTCGATGTCCAATATCAACGTCTTCTTCCCGCAGCGGCTCAAGGGCTGGGCGCTGGGCGTCAATGCGGGCGGCGGCAATATCGGCGTGCCGGTGGTGCAGCTGGTCGGCCTGGCGGTGATCGCCACCCTGGGCAACCACTACGGCAATGCCTCGGTGGTGTGCGCGGTCTACCTGGTCCTGATCGTGGTGGCGGCGCTGGGCGCGGCCCTCTATATGGACAACGTCAAGAACCAGAAGGCCGACCTGTCCTACATGCTGAAGGCGCTGCGGGTGCCGCAGTCCTGGGCTATCGCTTTCCTCTACATCGGCACCTTCGGTTCCTTCATCGGCTACAGCTTCGCCTTCGGCCAGGTGCTGCAGATCAGCTTCAAGGCCGGCGGCGCGAGCGTCGCCGCGGCCACCCTGCACGCCGCGCAGATCGCGTTCATCGGCCCGCTGCTGGGTTCGCTGGCCCGTCCCTACGGCGGCAAGTGGGCCGACCGTATCGGCGGCAGCAAGGTCACGCTGCTCACCTTCGCCGCCATGACGGTGGCGGCCTTGGTGGTCACGGTGGCCTCGACCCTGGGTGATCGCGCCGGACACCCGCAGGGCGGCGTGCTGGTGGCCATGATCGTCGGCTTCACCGCGCTGTTCGTCATCTCGGGCTTCGGCAACGGGGCGGTCACCAAGATCATCCCGTCGGTGTTCGAGGCCAAATCCCGCTCCCTGGACGGTGATTCGGCCACCCGGGCGGCCTGGGCCCGCAACACCTCGGGCGCGCTCATCGGCTTCGTCGGCGCCATCGGCGCGCTGGGCGGTGTCGGCATCAACCTGGTGCTGCGCTCCTCCTACGCCTCCACCAAGTCCGCGACCACCGCGTTCTGGGTCTTCATGGCCTTCTACGTGGTCTGCGCCGCCGTCTGCCGGGCGGTCTTCATGCGCCGCCCGAGCCTGCGCTCGCTGACCTCCGAAACCACCGACGCCGATGTCGTCGTCGAGGCCGAGGCTCTGGTCCTCGAAGCCGAAGCCGGCTCCGCCGCAACCGATTCCTCGTCCACCTCGTCGGCTCGCGCCTGACGTCCATTCGCGAAAGGGACTGTCATGACCCACAGCATCGAACGCAAAACCGTTGTGGTGGTCGGCCACGGCATGGTCGGACACCGCTTCGTGGAGGCGCTGCGCTCCCGTGACGAGGCCGGAACCTGGCAGGTCATCGTCCTCAGCGAGGAGAAGCTGGCCGCCTACGACCGCGTCGGCCTGTCCTCCTACGTCGGCAGCTGGGAGGCGTCCGCGCTGGCACTGCCCGGCAACGACTACGAGGGCGACACCCTGGTCGACGTCCGGCTCGGCGTGAAGGCCGACGCCGTCGACCGCATCGCCCGCAAGGTCACCACCTCCACGGGTGAGGTGATCGGTTACGACGCACTGGTTCTCGCGACCGGCTCCTACGCCTTCGTGCCGCCGGTGCCGGGCCACGACGCCGAGGGCTGCCTCGTCTACCGCACGCTCGAGGACCTGGACGGCATCCGGGCCGCGGCCGAGGCGGCCGGTCCGGGCGCGGTCGGCATCGTGGTCGGCGGCGGTCTGCTCGGCCTGGAGGCGGCCAACGCGCTGCGGCTGCTGGGCATGACCCCGCATGTGGTCGAGTTCAACAAATGGCTGATGCCGGCCCAGATCGACGAGGGCGGCGGCGCCATCCTCGAGAAGCTGGTGACCGAGCTGGGCCTGGCCGTGCACACCGGTGTCGGCACCTCCACCATCGAGACCGTCGAGGGCGCACCGGTCGCCGAGCGGCTCAAGGTCACCTTCTCCGACGGTAGCGAATTGCGTTCGGCGCTGGTGGTTTTCGCCGCCGGTGTGCGTCCGCGTGACGAGATCGCCCGCAGCGCCGGGCTGGAGGTCGGCGAGCGCGGCGGTGTCATCACCGATCTGAGCCTGCAGACCTCGGACCCGAACATCTACGCCATCGGCGAGGTCGCCGCGGTCGAGGGCGTCTGCTATGGCCTGGTCGCCCCCGGCTACAGCACTGCCGAGGTAGTGGCCGACCGTCTCCTCGGCGGTGCAGGCGAGTTCCCCGGCGCGGATATGTCCACCAAGCTCAAGCTGTTGGGTGTGGACGTGGCCAGCTTCGGTGACGCGCACGGCCGGACCGCTGGCGCGCTCTCGGTGGTGCTGCACGACGCCGCCAAGGGCACCTACGCGAAACTCGTTGTCTCCGATGACGCCCAGACCCTGCTCGGCGGCGTCCTGGTCGGTGACGCCACCCAGTACTCGGCGCTGCGCCCGCTGGTCGGCCGCCCGCTGCCGGCCGATCCGGCCGCGCTGATCTCCCCGGCGGGTGCGGAACTGGGCGCGGACGCGCTGCCCGGCGACGCCCAGATCTGCTCCTGCAACAACGTCTCCAAGGGCACGATCTGCGGCGCCATCGCCGACGGCGCCTGCGACGTGCCGGCCATCAAGAGCTGCACCAATGCCGGAACCTCCTGCGGCGGTTGCGTTCCCATGCTCAAGAAGCTGCTGGAGCAGTCGGGCGTGGAGGTCTCCAGGTCGCTGTGCGAGCACTTCACGCAGTCGCGCGCGGAGCTGTTCCACATCATCCAGTCGACCGGCATCCGCACCTTCTCGGGTCTGATCGCCAAGTACGGCACCGGAACCGGCTGCGACATCTGCAAGCCGACCGTCGCCTCCATCCTGGCGTCCACCTCGAGCGATCACATCCTCGACGGCGAGCAGGCCTCGCTGCAGGACACCAACGACCACTTCCTGGCCAACCTGCAGAAGAACGGCACCTACTCGGTGGTGCCGCGCATGCCCGGCGGTGAGGTGACCGCCGAGCAGCTCATCACCATCGGTGAGGTGGCCAAGGAGTTCGACCTGTACGTGAAGGTCACCGGTGGTCAGCGCATCGACCTGTTCGGCGCCCGCGTCGAGCAGCTGCCGCTGATCTGGAAGCGTCTGGTGGACGCGGGCATGGAATCCGGCCACGCGTACGGGAAGTCGCTGCGCACGGTGAAATCCTGCGTGGGTTCGACCTGGTGCCGCTACGGCCAGCAGGACTCGGTCGGCATGGCCGTGCTGCTCGAAAAGCGTTACCGCGGTTTGCGTTCCCCGCACAAGCTGAAGCTGGCGGTGTCGGGTTGCGCCCGCGAGTGCGCGGAGGCGCGCGGCAAGGACGTCGGCGTCATCGCCACCGAGCACGGCTGGAACCTGTACGTCGGCGGCAACGGCGGTCTGACCCCGAAGCACGCGGTGCTGCTGGCCGGCGAGCTCGACGACGAGACGCTGATCAAGTACATCGACCGCTACCTGATGTTTTACATCCGCACCGCCGACCGGCTGCAGCGCACCGCGCCGTGGCAGGAGGCCCTCGAGGGCGGCATCGACTACCTCGAGCAGGTCGTCTGCGAGGACAGCCTGGGCATCGCCGCGGATCTGGAAGCGGCCATGGCCAAGCACGTCGAGGGCTACAAGGACGAGTGGGCCGCGGTGCTCGAGGACGAGGGCAAGCTGTCGCGCTTCGTGTCCTTCGTGAACGCTCCGGAGGAGTCGGACCCGACCATCGGCTTCGACGAGACCGGTGAGCGCAAGGTGCCGGTCCTGCTCGGAATCCCGGACATCCCGGTCAATGCGACCCGCGCCAGAGACCGCCACGCACGGGAAATGACCGCTTAACCGCGAGGAAACAGGGCGCCGGTACCAATAGGTAGGGCGTTCGGAGGAGAGTACCGATGACCGTGATCGACACACCCGGCACCGCAGTCACGACCGTTTCAGGTTGGACACAGGCCTGCCGGCAGGACTATCTGATTCCCGGCCGCGGCGTGGCGGTCCTGCTGAAGGGCGGCCGCCAGGCGGCGCTGTTCCTCACCGCCGACGGGACGCTGTTCGCCGTCGGCAATATCGATCCCTTCGGGCGCGCGGCGGTCATGTCGCGCGGTCTGGTGGGCGACCGCGGCGGTGTGCCGGTGGTGGCGTCGCCGCTGCTCAAGCAGGCCTTCTCGCTGATCGACGGGCGCTGCCTGGATGATGACTCGATTTCCCTGCCGGTGTACGCGGTCCGCGTCGCGGACGGTGTGGTCTCGGTGTCCAACGACCCGGTCCAATTCATCGGCGGTACGGTGTGACCGAGGTGGACAGCGGTACCCCGCTGGCCGGCTTCACGGTCGGCATCACGGCCGCCCGGCGCGCCGAGGAACTCGGCACCCTGCTGGCCCGCCGGGGCGCGAATGTTGTTTCCGCCCCGGCCATCCGGATCATTCCGCTGGCCGACGACACCGAGCTGGAGCGGGTGACGCGGCAGCTGGTCGCGGCTCCGCCGCAGATCACCGTGGCGACCACCGGCATCGGCTTCCGCGGCTGGATGGAGGCCGCGGAGGGCTGGGGCCTGGCCGAGGAGCTGCGTGCCACCCTGGGCTCGACCCGCATGCTGGCCCGCGGTCCCAAGGCCAAGGGCGCCATCCGCGCTGCCGAGCTGCGCGAAGAATGGTCTCCCGCTTCGGAATCCAGCGCCGAGGTGCTGGATCACCTGCTGGCCCAGGGGGTCGAGCGGGTCCGGATCGCGGTGCAGCTGCACGGCGCCACCACCGAGTGGGAGCCGGTGCCGGACTTCTGCGAGGTATTGCGCTGCGCCGGAGCCGATGTGGTTCCGGTCCCGGTCTACCGGTGGATTCCGCCGGACGACCGTACTCCCATGGACCGCCTCATCGAGGGCATCGTCACCGCCGGACTGGATTGCGTGACCTTCACCAGCGCTCCGGCCGTGGCGTCACTTCTCATGCGCGCCAAGGAGACCGGGCTGCTGGAGGCCGTCCTGCACGCCTTCCGCACCCGGGTGCTGCCGGCCTGCGTCGGCCCCATCACGGCCGCGCCGCTGGAGGAGCTGGGCGTCACGACGTCCATGCCCGGCCGCGCCCGTCTGGGCGCGCTGGCCCGCCACGTCGCCGAGGAACTTCCCCGGCGCGCCAACCGGATTCAGGCCGCCGGGCACCTGCTCAGCGTCCGCGGCGGTTGCGTCGTCGTGGACGGTCAGGTGCGCCAGCTGGCCCCCGCGCCCATGGCGCTCATGCGTTCCCTGGCCCGCCAGCCGGGCCGGGTCGTCTCCCGTGAGGACCTGCTCGCCGCCCTGCCCGGCGGTGGCGACGACACCCACGCCGTGGAGACCGCCATCGCCCGTCTCCGTGCGGGCCTCGGCACCCCCAAGGCCATCCAGACCGTCGTCAAGCGCGGCTACCGGCTGGCTCTCGATCCCGCCGAGTGCACCGACAATCCGCACCCGGAGGTTCCGAATCAGGCTGCGCGCCACCCGGTTCCGGCGCACACCCAGGGTCTGGGCGCGCGCCGCGAGATGCCGCCGCGCATCCCTGGTACCCGCGCGCCGCACGCGGAGATCCCGCCGCCCGCCGCCGCGGCCCGCCGCCCGATCACCCCGGTGAACGGGACGGCCCGCCCGGTGGGCTTCCCGGCGCAGTCCGTCTCCGCCGCCCGCCCCGCGGTGGCTGGGCGCCCCGGCCGTCCGGCCGGGAGTGCGTGGTGAGCGTGCCGGCGCTGGTGCTCGTCGCGCACGGCACCCGGAGCGCCCGGGGTGTGGAGATGATCGCCGAACTGGCGGGAGCTGTTGCGCGGGAGCTGGGTGCGTCGGCGCTCGCGCACGGTGTCCCCGGCGGGATCGCCGAGACAGGTGCCGGTGCCGATTTCGGGGCCGCATCGGCATCGTTGCGTGAGATCGCGATCGCCGGTACGCCGCGGGTGCGCACCGCGTTCGTGGATGTGCTGGGGCCCTCCCCGGCCGAGGTGTTGCGGGATCTGGATCCGGTTCCCGCCGTGGTGGTTCCGGCCTTCCTGGCCTCGGGCTACCACGTGTATCAGGATGTGCCGCGAGAGGTGGCCGCGAGTGCTCATGACGCGGTCGCGGTCACCCAGGCGATGGGCCCGGACCCGGCGCTGGCCGAGGTGACGCACCTGCGGCTGTGTGCGGCGGGCTGGCGGCCGGGGGACGCGGTGGTGTTCGCCGCCGCGGGTTCCTCGGATGCGCGGGCGCGCCGGGATGTGCAGCGCGCGGCGCGCCTGCTCTCGGAGCGCGTCGGTACGACCGCGCACCTGGCCTATATCGCGACCGGTGAGCCCAAGGTTCCGGAAGTGGTTGCGGCGGTGCGGGCTTCGGGCGCGCGACGGGTCTTCGTGGCCTCCTATCTGCTCGCCCACGGGCTGTTCCACCAGCGTCTGCACGAGGCGGGCGCGGACGGTGTCGCCGAGCCGATCGGTGTGCACCCGGCCGTGGTGCGCCTGCTGATCGATCGCTACGTCGCGGCAATAGATTCGGTGACGGCCGTCCGGGTCGCCTGATCGGCACGGTCCGGGCCTTGGTCGGATTAGGGGCTCGCCCCCGATCCGTTAGGGGGCCGGCCCGAAACGAATCGCCCAATTCCCCTATCACTTGGTGATTTTCGATTCGCATGGCAACCTTTACCGCAATTCGGTAAAGACCCTGGAGGATCCCCACGTGAAGAAGTTTGTCGTCGCCGCTGTGATCGCGGGCGGTATCGCCGGCCCGGCCGCCACCGCCGCCGCCGATTTCCCCACGATCTACGACCCGTGGACGGCGTGCATCCGGTCGGGCCAGACCTACGACCAGTGCCAGGCGCTGGTCAACAACACCCAGCCGACGGATCAGGGCGCGGGTTTCGGCTGGACCGGTTCCGCCGCCGCCCACTGAATTCCAAAACAATTTAATTTCAGATTCCGGGCCGACGCCGAATGGCGTCGGCCCGAGTCGCGTCCGCGTGATCCACATCACAGTAGCGACTCCTCAGCAGTGGTTAAGGCACTCCGCTTATGTGCCGTCCTGCGGCCTGACCTGTCTCGCTCACCGGTATTCGCCGGTTCCCTTCGGCTCGACGGCGATCAGGATGGCGGGATGTCGCTCGAACATCCCGCCCGCCGCGCCGGACTCGCCTCGCAGGCGGCGGTGCGCGCCAAGTGCAAGGCCGAGTGGCTCGCCCTCTTCGCGGCCGACGCGCGCGTCGAGGATCCGGTCGGCATCTCCCCGTATGACCCGGTGGGCGAGGGGCATTCAGGTCGCGAGGCCATTGCGGCCTTCTGGGACAAAGCGATCGAGCCCAGCCGAATCGAATTCGAGTGGGCCGATTCGTTCGCGTGCGCCGATGAAGCGGCCTTCACCGGGACCATTCGCAGCGCACGCCCCGAGGTGGTCGTCGAGGTTGATCTCGTCGCCGTCTATCGGGTGGATGCGGACGGGAAAATCGTTGCCCTGCGTGCGTTCTGGGAACTGGACCGCGCCCGCGTCACGCCTATTTCCAAGTAGCCCATCGGGCCGGATCAGCCCTTCGGGGTCTGCAGGGCCGGGAACCAGATGTCGGTGAGGACACTCGCGGCCTCCTCGGCGGAGACGTCGATGGTGCCCTGCATGGCCCAGCGGGTGAAGAACCGTTCCAGTTGGGCGACAAGGAGTTCCACGCGCAGGCGGGCTTCGTCCTGGCGGTCGGCGGGCCAGCGGGACAGGTAGGAGCTCATGACATTGGGGAGGGCCATGATGCCCTCTCGTGCCACCTCCCGGAATTCGGGTTCCAGCGTCGTCGCCTCGTCCCAGGCGGGCAGTAGGTCCTTGTACTCCTGGAACCAGTCGATGGCGCGCCGCATCCAGGCGGCGAATTCCTCCCGCGAGCCGGTGTCGAGCACGTGGTCGAGGTCCTCGTAGAAGTGCTGGACGCTGGGCAGCGTGCCCTGTTCGGCGATCGCGCGCAGCACATCCGGTTTGCCGGTGAAGTGCAGGTAGAAGGTGGCGCGGCTGCAGCCGACGGCGGCGGCGATGTCGTCGACGCGGACGGGCGCGTACCCCTGCGTGGTGAACAGCTGCTTGGCCGCGTCGATGAGCCGGCTGCGGGTCAGCCGCTTCTGTTCGTCACGCAGCGAAGTGCGCCGGGGTGCATCGGGGTGGTCTACGTCGGATCGGGTCACGCTTGAATAATAGACGCAAGTTCACTCACTAGACACTCTGTCTAGCGAGTGTTAGCGTGTGTGGCACATCACGTCCGGCAGGGCTCCGAGACCCGTCGCCGAACCAGGAGAGTGAATTGGCTGCGCTATCTGCACAAAATCGTGAGCTGCCCCGGGTCGCCATCATCGGCGCCGGCCCGTCGGGCATCACCGCCGCGAAGCGGCTCGCCGAATACGGCATCCCCTTCGACTGCTACGAAGCCTCCGACGAGGTGGGCGGCAACTGGTACTACAAGAACCCGAACGGTATGTCGGCCTGCTACCAGAGCCTGCACATCGATACCTCGAAGTTCCGGCTACAGTTCGAGGACTTCCCCGCGCCGGAGGAGTGGCCGGACTTCCCCCACCACAGCCAGTTGCACCAATACCTGAAGGATTATGTCGACCACTTCGGCATCCGCGACCGAATCATTTTCGATACCAAGGTGATTTCGGCCGACCGCGACGCCGAGGGGCTGTGGCGGATCATCACCGACAAGGGCCACGACAAGATCTACGACGCGCTGATCGTGGCCAACGGCCACCACTGGGACCCGCGCCTGCCCGATTACCCTGGCGAGTTCGACGGTGTGCTCATGCACTCGCACGCCTACAACGACCCGTTCGACCCGATCGACATGCGGGGCAAGCGAGTCGTCGTGGTGGGCATGGGCAATTCGGGCCTGGACATCGCCTCGGAGCTGTCGCAGAAGTTCATCGCCTCGAAGCTGTGGGTGTCGGCCCGCCGTGGTGTCTGGGTGCTGCCCAAGTACGTCAACGGCAAGGTCGGCGACACCCAGGTGGTTCCGCCGTGGATGCCTCCGAAGGTGGCGCTCAAGCTCAAGCAGCGCTTCGTGGTCAAGAACCGTGGCCGGATGGAGGACTACGGCCTGCCCAAGCCCGATCACCTTCCGTTCGAGGCGCATCCGTCCGCGAGCGAGGAATTCCTGCATCGGGTCGGGTGCGGCGATATCGATTTCAAGCCGGCGATCACCCGTCTCGACGGCAAGACCGTGCATTTCGCGGACGGTTCGTCGGAGGAGGTGGATGTGGTGTTGTGTGCCACCGGCTATCACATCAGCTTCCCGTTCTTCACCGATCCGGCGCTGCGGCCCGATACCGACCATAAGCTGCCGCTGTGGCGTCAGATGGTGAAGCCCGGCATCGACAACCTCTTCTATCTCGGTCTGGCACAGGCGATGCCGACCCTGGTGAACTTCGCCGAGCAGCAGTCCAAACTGGTAGCGGCCTACCTGACCGGTAACTACCGGCTGCCGTCGCACGCGGAGATGACCACGCAGGCGGCGCGGGTCGAGGCGGAACGCGCCGCGCGCTACTACAACTCGCCGCGGCACACCATCCAGGCCGATTTCGACGTCTATGTCCGCGAGCAGAAGAAGGAACTCGCCGAGGGCGCGCGTCGTGCGGCCGCAGCGGGAAACACGCTGCCGGTGCGGGCCCGTGCCCTGGTGCGGGTGTAGAGGGGTAGAAATGACCACAGCATCACAAAGTGATTCCCACAGCGGTGACGCGACGGGTGGGTGCACTGTCGCTGGTTTCTGTTCCGACGAATACGCCTCGCTGCGCGCGGCTTTCACCGAGCACGTGGAGTCGGGCGCGGAGCTCGGGGCCTCCGTGTGCGTGGTCGTCGACGGCGAACCCGTGGTCGATCTGTGGGGTGGCTGGTCCGACCTCGAACAGACCAGGCGGTGGGGCGCCGACACCCTGGTGAACACCTTCTCCATCACCAAGACCATGGTGGCGCTGTCCGCGTTGCTGCTGGTCGATCGCGGTGAACTGGATGTGCGGCAGAAGGTTTCGCACTACTGGCCGGAGTTCGCCGCCAACGGCAAGGCCGATATCGAAGTACGACACCTGCTTTCGCACACCTCCGGCGTCTCCGGTTGGGAGGCCCCGATCGTGCTGTCGGATATCTACGACGCCGATGCGGCATCGGATCGACTTGCGGCACAGGAGCCTTGGTGGGAGCCGGGCACCGCGTCGGGCTATCACGCCTTGAACTACGGTCACCTGCTGGGCTCGGTGATCAAGCGAATCACCGGCCGTCCGCTGGGCCGGTTCTTCGCCGAGGAGCTAGCGCAGCCGCTGGGCGCGGACTTCCACATCGGCACCGCCGCCGCGGATCTCGGCCGCATCGCCACGCTGGTTCCGCCGGAGCTGCCGGAGTTCGACCAGTCGCTGCTGCCGCAGGACAGCGTCATGTTCAAGACGCTGTTCCAGCCGCTGCTGGACTTCGCCGAGTGCGGCACGCCCGCCTGGCAGCAGGCGGAGCTGGGTGGTATGGGCGGCCACGGCAATGCCCGCTCCATCGCGCGCCTGCAGTCGCTGATCAGCAATGGCGGCGAGCTGAGCGGCCGGAAGTACCTGTCGGACAAGACCATCGACCTCATCTTCGAGCAGCAGTCCGACGGCTTGGACCTGGCAATCATGCTGCCGCTGCGCTTCGGCCTCGGTTACGGCCTGCCGCAGCCGCAGACCGCGCCGCACGTGCCGGACGGCCGGGTGTGCTGGTGGGCCGGACTGGGCGGCGCGATGGTGGTCAACGACCTGGACCATCGCGTGACCTTCGCCTACGCCATGAACCGGATGGCGCCCGGCCTGATCGGCTCCGATCGTGCCGACGCCTACCTGAAAGCGACCTTCGACACAGTCAGGGGGCGTGCGTGACGGGCTTCACTCGGGCAAGCTGCGAAGATTCGCGCAATCGGATTCGAGGATTTGATTCATGACCAATGCCGTTGATCTGCAGGCTCTGGCCGCCCAGGTGGCCGGGAAGCTGACCGGGCCGGGCGGGCCGTTCGAGATGACGGTCGAGCAGGTGCTGGGTGTGCCGCTGCCGGTGTTCAAGCATCGCCGTGGTTCGCTGCTGGAGTTGCTGGAAGCGTCCCGTGAGCTAGGTGATCTCGACTATCTGGTGTCCGCGCGCACCCGCTACACCTTCGCCGAGCACTACGCGGCCGCCGGCGCACTGGCCGCCGCGCTGGCCGAACGGTACGGCGTGGGCAAGGGGGACCGCATCGGCATCCTGGCCGCCAACACTCCGGAGTGGGTGCTGACGTTCTGGGCCGCACAGCGATTGGGCGCGATCCCGGTCGGCTACAACGCCTGGTGGGTGCCGCGCGAGATCGCCTACGGCCTCGATCACTCCGCACCCAAGGTCGTGATCGCCGACGCCAAACGCGCCGCGCTGGCCGTGGAGACCGGCACCGAGATCCCGGTGCTGACCATGGAATCCGACCTGCCCGCCCTCATTCAGGAGTTCGCCGGCGGTAACCCGAGTGCCGAGGTGAGCGAGGACGATCCGGCGATCATCCTCTACACCTCCGGCACGACCGGCCGCCCGAAGGGTGTGGTCCACACCCAGCAGAACATGGTCGCCGTGGCCGACTACCACCGGTTCATGGACGCCCTGGCCGCCGGTTTCCGCGGCCAGGCCTGGGACGGTTCCCCGGCGGGCCGCCGTTACCTGGCCACGATGCCGCTGTTCCACATCGCGAGCCTGCACAACCTGTCGATCCCGCGCCTGACCACCGGTGACGCCGTCATCTTCCCGACCTCGGGCGAGTTCGACGCCGAATCACTGCTGAAGCTGGTCGAGACCGAGAAGGTCACCAACTGGGCGGCCGTGCCGACGTTGGCGAGTCGCATTCTGGCCGTGGACATCTCGAAGTACGACCTGTCCTCGCTGACCGCGTTCTCGCTCAACTCCGCGCCGTCCTCGCCGATTCTGGTGCAGCGGCTGCGTGAGCGGTTCCCGGTCGCGCTGCAGGGCTTGACCACCAGCTACGGCTGCACCGAGTCCGGCACCGCCGCGACGGTGGCAACCCCGCCGGAGCTGGCCGCCGACAACGAGACCGTGGGCCGCGCGGTGGTCGGTGTCTCCCTCGAGGTCCGCGACCCCGACGGCAACCCCGTGCCCGACGGTGAAGAGGGTGAGATCTGCATCCGCAGCCCGTACGTGATGCTCGGCTATTGGAACAACGAGGCCGCCACCAAGGCGTCCATCGACGAGAACCGCTGGCTGCGCACGGGCGATTACGGCACCCTGCGGGCGGGCAAGCTCTACATCTCCGGCCGCCGTTCGGATCTCATCCTGCGCGGTGGCGAGAACGTCTACCCGCAGGAGATCGAGAACGTCCTCGACGAGCACCCGCTGGTGCGAGAGTCCGCAGTGATCGGTGTCCCGCACGAGGATCTCGGCCAGGAGGTCGCCGCCATCGTCGTGGTCGACGACCCCGAGCAGCTGTCCGAGGACGAGTTGCGCGATCACGTGGCCAGGCAGCTGGCCTACTTCAAGGTGCCCGCCCGCTGGTTGGTCACCGCAGATCCGTTGCCGCGCAACGCAACCGGCAAGGTGCTGCGCCGCGATCTCTCCCTGGGAAAGTGAATTCCTGTGTACGACACCATCATCAAGAACGGGCGCTGGTTCGACGGCACCGGCGCACCTTCGGCCATCCGTAATCTCGGCATCCGGGACGGCCGGGTCGCGACCGTGTCGTCCGCCCCGCTGGACGAGACCGGGTGCGGCCGAGTGATCAACGCGACCGGCCGCTGGGTCATGCCGGGCATGATCGATATTCACACCCACTACGACGTGGAGGTGCTGCTGGATCCGACGCTGTCGGAGTCGCTGCGGCACGGCGTCACCACGCTGCTGCTCGGGTCGTGCTCGCTGTCCACCGTGCATGTCGGCGGCTCGGACGCGGGTGACCTGTTCGGCCGGGTGGAGGCGATTCCGCGTAAGCACGTGGTCGAGGCGGTGGACGCGCTGAAGACCTGGAACAGCGCGCACGGCTATGTGGCGGCGCTGGAGTCGCTGCCGCTGGGCCCGAATGTCGCTGCCTTCATCGGTCATTCGGATATCCGGGCGTCCCAGCTGGGCCTACAGCGGGCCACCGATCCGGATGTGCAGCCGACCGAGTCCGAGCTGACGGCCATGGAGCACAAGCTGACCGAGGCGCTGGACGCCGGATTCGTCGGCATGTCCTCGCAGCAGCTGCTGTTCGACAAGCTGGACGGCGAGGTGTGCCGGTCGCGGACGCTGCCGTCGACCTATGCCACCGGCAAGGAGCGGCGGCGGCTGAATCGCATTCTGCGCGACCGCAAGCGGGCGTTGCAGGGTGGTCCCGACGTCGCCAAGCCGCAGAGCATGCTCGGCATGGCGGCCAGCAGCCTGGGCTTCTTCCGGCCCAAACTGAAGGTGAGCTTGCTGTCGGCGGCCGACATCAAGGCGATTCCCGGTGTGGTGAAGGTCTTTCCGCTGCTGGGCCGGATCATCAATGGGCTCGGCGGCGACTTCCGCTGGCAGCATCTGCCGGTGCCGTTCGAGGTGTACTCCGACGGCATCGATCTGCCGGTGTTCGAGGAATTCGGTTCCGGCGCGGCGGCTCTGCACCTGTCCAACCAGCTGGAGGAGCGGCGGGAACTGCTGGCCGACGAGAACTACCGCCGCTGGTTCCGCAAGGACTACGACAAGAAGTGGGGTCCGCGGGTCTGGCATCGCGACTTCTTCGACGCCGAGATCACCGAGTGCCCGGATGCGAGCGTGATCGGCAAGACCTTCGGTCAGGTTGGCGTGGATCGCGGCGGTGTGCACCCGGTGGACGCCTTCCTGGATCTGGTGGTGGAGTACGGGCCCAAGGTGCGCTGGCGCACCACCATCTCCAATCACCGGCCCGAGGTGCTGGATGTGCTGGCCGCGGATCCCAGTGTGCAGCTGGGCTTCTCGGACGCCGGCGCGCATCTGCGGAACATGGCCTTCTACAACTTCGGGCTGCGGCTGCTCGAGCGCGTGCACAAGGCGCAGCAGGCGGGCCGGCCGTTCATGACGGTCGAGCACGCCGTGCACCGGGTGTCCGGCGAGCTGGCCGACTGGTACGACCTGGATGCCGGTCACCTGCGCGAGGGCGATCGGGCCGATGTGCTGATCATCGATCCGGCGAAGCTGGACGACAGCCTGGAAGCCTATGCCGAGAGCCCGATTCCGGAGTTCGACAACCTCTCCCGCATGGTCAACCGCAATGACGACACCGTCACCGCGGTGCTGGTGAACGGCGAGTTCGTCTTCGGGCTGGGGGAGAAGGCCGACACCCTGGGCAAGGAACGCACCGGCGAATTCCTGCGGGCAGGTGCCCGATGAACGCCCGTCGATTCGACGGCCGCGCCGCGGTCGTCACCGGTGCGGCCTCCGGTATCGGCGCGGCCATCGCCGCCGCGCTGATCGCCGAGGGCGCGAACGTCGTCGGCCTCGACATCGACGAGGCGGGTCTCGGGAAGAAGGCCGCCGAACTCGGCGACGCCTTCGTCCCCGTGGCCACCGACGTCACCGACGAGGCTCAGGTGGAGGCCGGGATCGCCACCGCCGCATCCCGTTTCGGTCGTCTCGACGCGGCCTTCAATGTGGCGGGCGCGTCCCGTATCGGCGCGGTCACCGACCTCACCGAGGCCGACTGGGATTTCACCATCGACCTGATTCAGAAGAGCGTCTTCCTGTGCACCAAACATGAGGCACGCCTGATGAAGTCGACCGGTGGCGGCGCGATCGTGAATATCTCATCGCTCGACGCCCGCGTGCCCATGCCCGGTGGCAGCCCCTACTCCACGGGCAAGGCGGGCGTGGTCATGTTCACCAAGAACGCGGCCCTGGAGCTGGCCCAGTTCCGCATCCGAGTGAACGCCATCCTCCCCGGCCTGGTGGACACCCCGCTGGTCGCGGCCGTCATGGGCTACGAGCCCGCCAAACAGATGTTCCTGGACCGGATCCCGATGGGCGCGCCCGCCACCCCGGAACAGATCGCCGCACCCAGCCTGTTCCTCGCCTCCGACGACGCCTCCTACATCACCGGCATCGACATGGTGGTGGACGGCGGCTGGGAGCTGAGCAACTTCCCGAACTTGGCGAAGCTCGCGGGCTGAGCCGAGAACCCGCCCTGGGCCCCGAAACACGTTCCAGCCCAGGGCGGTTCAGCTCATAGGATCGAACTGCCCGCCCTGCACAGCCCGAGTGAAAACGTCCCACTCAACCGGTCCGAAAACCAGCGCGGGGCCAGGATTCTTGGAGTCCCGAACGGCGACCCGTCCTTCGTCGAGGTGGGCCGCCTCCACGCATTCGCCCTGCGAGGTGCTTCGGGTCGATTTGAACCACTGGGCGCGGGACAGGTCGATGCTCACTCGCCGTACTCCTTCGCTATCGACAGGATGAACTGCCGAGACGTGTCGTGATCCAACGCTACCCGGCTGATCTCGGCGAAGGCGTTGCGGTAGGGCTTCACTTCGGCTTCTCGCTCCAGATAGAGGTCTCCTGCGTATTCTTCCACGAACACCACGGGGGGTTCGATCAATCCAGTCGCCGACATCTTCGGAAACTCCAGCAGCACAAACGATCCCGTCACAGAACCGAGATGCCCCGAGGTGTCGAAGGGAACCACCCGGACCGAGACGTTCGGGAACTCTCCGACCTCGGCGAGGTGCCGGAGTTGGGCGGCCATGACTCCGGCCCCTCCGATGCGATCGCGGAGCGTCATTTCCGACAGCACGACATCGACGACGAAGTCGGGGTCGTCGAGCCGGGCCTGTCGACGGACGACCATTGCGACGCGCTTCTCGACCGGTCCTGTTTGGACTCCCGGTGTTTCGGTCCAGGCGAGCGCGCGCCGATATTCAGGTGTCTGGAGCAGTCCGGGGATGATGGTGACCTTCCAGACGGAAATCCTGCGCGCCGCTTCCTCGAGCCCCATGTAGTGGTCGAAACCTTCGCGCATCTCATCGGCATACGCCCGCCACCACCCGCCGCCCGACTTGTGCGTGGTCCGCACCTCGAGTGCGAGCTCCAAGAGCATCGCGCGTTGTCCGGCGGTTGCTTCGTAGGTATTGCACAGGACGTTGATATAGAGGTCGGAGACCTTGGTGGGCAGCCCGTCCTCCATGCGCCCGATGGTCTGCGGCGACACCCCTATGGCCCGCGCGGCCTCGGACTGCCGCATCCGCTTCGCTTCCCGTAAACGCTTGAGTTCCCGGCCCAGTGCCCGCCGCGCCATCGTCGATCCGGTCACCATCTCGTTACCCTCACTATCGGACGCGCCGAAATATGGAAGGCTCCGCCACAGACGTCTCCGTCACGGGCATCGCCGTATCTGAATTCCTTTATATTTCAGCCACATTCGGGCGTTTCGGTATTCCGAATTCGGCTCGCTAGGAGTCTACTCGAGGCAGGCCATCGAATTTCGGCCTTTTCTGCCCATTCGGCCAATGTCTGGAGCCGTAATGTCTTGGGAACCTTGGCTTTTGTCTCTTATGACCGTATTCAGCGTGGTGGCCACGGTGGCCAGTGCGCTGGACGAGGCCAGCACCGCCCGTCAACGTGCGAGGTCGATCCGGCTACGACGGATCGGCGGCGGCTACGTCGAGGTGCCGGTGCCGTGTGATCGCCAGCCCGGTCGTCATCGTCGGAACAGGAGATGAGCAGTGCCTCAACCAATCTCACATGAGGTCCCCGACTATCCCGTCCAGAATCTGGAGGTCGCGCGGCGCGGGCTGGAATCGCACGAGTCGTGTGATGGGCGGTGTGAGGCGAAACGCTATTTCGCCGCGCTCGTTCCGCATCTGGATATGCTCGCTCGCCGCCGGGCGGCCTCGTCCGGGTGGAATCTGTGGACCTCGCGGCAATAGCGGGCGGGCGGTGAATTCGCGAGGCGTGCTGGTGGTTTCGGGTCAGTCGCGGCGCGGCGGGATGCCGTCGCGCAGGAGATCCTCGACGGTGGCGAAGGTGTGTGCGGTGAGCCAGAGGCGCAGCAGGTGCCGCCGCCGGTCGAGGTCCTCGTCGTCGGTGTACGCCTCCCGGCAGTGCAGGATCTTGGCGTTGCTGAGGATCTGCACGTCGCCGGGCGCGAACTCCATCGGGAGGTAGAAGCGCGGGTCGTTGGCGGTGTCCTCGAGCATTCGCATGGCTTCGAGCTGCGGGTCGGTCAGGGGCGGGACGTCCGGGTGACGCTGGGCGTCGCGGATGTACCAGCCGACGTAGAAGATCCGCGGCGTGCCGTTGATGTCGTGGATCGCGGGCAGCGTGAAATACGGTGTCTCGCCGGGTGATTGCTCGTCGTTGCGGTCCCAGTGGAAGGGCTGCCGCAGGACCTCGATGAGGTCCGGTCGCTCGTCGAGGATGTGGTTGTAGACCGCCAGGGAGCTGGCGATGCGGCTCTCCCCACCGGATTTCGCGGCATTGAGGCAGAGCAGCCCGACCAGGTCGGAGCCGTCGGTGTGGAAGTCCTGACGCTGGCTGGTGGTGTAGAGCCGCACCGCTGGGCTGTCGCGGGCGATGCGCTCGTCTCGAACATGGCCGAGCCGATCGCCCGCGGCGTTCTGGCTGACCGGGGTGCCCAGATGCAGCCCGAGACCCACATAGGCGAGCTCGGTTTCGGCCGGTGTGAGCAGATCCTGCGGGAAGCGCCGGATGAGCACGAACGCGCGCCCGTGGGCGAGGGTGGCGCTCCATTCCCGCAGCGGTTCGGCCAGCCCCGGGAGCGGGAAGTCCTCGCGTCGCACGGTCGCGGCGGTCAGGCCCGCGGCAATGGCGGCGCGCGCGGCATCGGCGATCTCCCGGCGCTGGGCATCGGTGAGCACTGCCGCCCACTCGGCGGGATCGCCGAGATCCGCCGTGCCACACGGCGGGTGATTCCACAGGTTGGTAGGGGGCGGCCGTCATGTGGGTGCTCCTGGTCCAGAGGTGGTGGTCGGGGCCGGTTCAGGACTGGACGGCGGTGTCCGTCCGACCGGCCGGCAGCAGTTCGCCGATGAGTTGTTCTACACGCGTCCGGATTTCATCACGAATGGGCCGTACGGCGGCGACACCCTTGCCCGCGGGGTCGTCGAGCTGCCAGTCGCGGTAGTCGACGCCGGGGAAGTACGGGCAGGTATCCCCGCAGCCCATGGTGATGACGACGGTGGAGGTCTGCACGGTGTCGGGCGTGAGGATCTTCGGTGTCTGAGCGGTGATGTCGATGCCGAGTTCGGCCATCGCCTCGACCGCGGCGGGGTTGATGGTCTCGGCGGGCGCGGTCCCGGCCGACCGGACCTCGATCGCGTCGCCGGCCAGGTGGGTGAGGAAGCCCTGGGCCATCTGGGAGCGTCCGGCATTGTGGACGCAGACGAACAGCACGCTGGGTGTGGCGGTCATCGGCTGGTCGGGCCTTTCAGGAGGTCTGGACGTTGCGGGGCGTGACGATGTCGTCCGCCGGTACGGGATCGGGGTAGAGCAGTCCGATCAGGCCGAAACCGAGTGCGGCACCCAGAATTTGGGCGGCGACGAATGCGGGCACCGACGCGGGGGCGATTCCGGCGAAGGTGTCGGAGAAGACGCGCCCGACGGTGACGGCCGGGTTGGCGAAGCTGGTGGAGCTGGTGAACCAGTAGGCCGAGCCGATGTAGGCGGCGACGGCTGCGGCCGAGAGTGCCGCGCGGCCGGTGCGGGCGAGCGCGAAGATGACCGCGATCAGTCCGGCCGTGGCGACCACCTCGCCGACCAGGTGGCCCGGGGTGACGCGGTGATGGGTGGCGATCTGGACGGCGGGCTGGTCGAACATGGTGTTGGCCAGCATCGCCCCCGCGATCCCGCCGAGGATCTGCGCACCGGTGTAGGCCACCAGGTCGGTGGCGCTCAGCCCGGTGCCTCGGCGGCGTCCGGCCCACCAATCCGCCGCCGAGACAACGGGATTGAAATGCGCCCCGGAAACCGGGCCGAGCATCAGGATCAGGATGCCCAGCCCGAACACCGTGGCGGTTGAGTTCTCCAGTAGTTGGAGACCACCATCGTGTGCGGATAGTTGCTGGGCCGCGATCCCGGAGCCGACCACCACGCACACCAGCAGACCGGTGCCGACGAACTCGGCCAGCAGTCGTCGTCTCAGCGTGTTCATCGGACCGCCGCCTCGGGGAGCGCGATGTCCAGTAATGCCGAAAGCTGATGCAGTGCAGCGGGTTCGACCCGGTAGTACACCCACGACCCGCGCCGCTCGCTCGAGAGCAGCCCTGCCTCGCGCAATACCCGCAGGTGATGGGAGATGGTCGGCTGGGAGACGTCGAAACCGTCGGAGATATCGCACACGCAGGCTTCCTGCCCGGTGTGGCTGGCGATCACCGACAGCAGCCGCAAACGGACCGGGTCCGACAACGCCTTGAACACTGCCGCCAGTTCCGTCGCGGCCTGTGCTGTCAACGGTTCGCGGATCAGGGGCGTGACCTCACACGCGGGTGAGGTCACGGCCAGTGGAAGCACTCGATTCGACATCCGTCGATATTGATGGATATCGAATCAGTGAGCAAGCGAATACCTGGTGAACGACCCGGTGCGGGCTCAGCCGCAGCAGGATGCCCCGGAGGCCACGGCCTCCGCCTTGGCCGCGCTGCCGCAGCAGGCCCCTTCGGCGGCGGCTTCCTCCGTGGTGCCGCAGCAGACCGCCATGGCCTGCGCGTCGTCCGCGACCGTTCCCGAGGCCGGTACCGGTGCGGTGCCGAAGGTTTCGCTATCGGCCAGCACCGTGTAGACCTCCCAGCGCTCGGCGTCGGGCGCGGTGACCCACACCTTGTCCTGGGTGGCGAAGCAACAGGTGGTCGCGATCTGCTCCTCGGTGAACATCCCGGCCTCGGAGAGTCGAGCGATCTCGGCGTGCACCTGGTCACTGGACTCGACCTCGACCCCGAGGTGGTTGAGGCTGCCACCGTGCCCCGGATTCTCGATCAGTACCAGCTTGAGCGGCGGCTCGGCGATGGCGAAATTGGCGTAACCGGCCTTGCGCTTGGCGGGCTCGGCCCGGAACAGAGTCGAGTAGAACGCCACCGCCTGGTCGATGTTGTCGACGTTGAGAGCGAGCTGAACACGAGACATGAGGCCCTACCTCCACTTGTGAGACATATGTCGAAGAACTGGTGTGACCGAGTCTGCGCACTATTTCGACATATGTCAAGAAGGTGGGTAACCTGGTTCGCATGCCCAAGGCGCTACCCGTGATCGACATGTCCGCCCCGGTCTGCTGCGCCCCCGTCGCCGCCGGTCCCGTCGGCGACGCCGCCGCCCTGGAAATCGCCCTGCGCCTCAAGGCCATTGCCGACCCGGCCCGCGTGAAACTCCTGTCCCTCCTCCTCGCCAGCCCCCTCGGCGAGGAGAACACCGGCGACCTGGCCGCAGCCGTCACCCTCGCCGAATCCACCGTCAGCCACCACCTCGGCCAGCTGAAGAAGGCCGGCCTGATCGAGTCCGAACGCCGCGGCATGAACACCTACCACCGCGCCCAGCGCGACTCCCTCGCCGCCCTGTGCGTCGTCCTCGACCCGAACTGCTGCCGCTAGCCGCAACTGTCGAGATCCGCGAACAGCCTCGGTTGTCAAAGGCTTTCGACGGTGTCGTGCTGTCCTGGTTGCCGGTAGCTGGTATTTGCGAACACTGTAGTTCGTGAAGATTCGGTATGAAGTGGTATTGCTTCAAATCGGGTGGGGTTGCGCGGGTGATGCCGGACGCTCGGCCGGGGAAGCCGATAGCGGCCCCTCCGTCTGGAATCTGTGCTTGGATACGCGAACCTGGACGGCCTGGCGAGGTGGTCCGATGTGACCGTCAGTTGGAACCTGTTTCACTGGGTGAGATGGGCTTGACCAGGGATTATCGGATTCGATGCCCCGAAACTTGGGGGCAGTTTCCCGAATCGGGGTGGGCGGGGTGGACGCGTTTTGTACACTCCCCGCTGAAGTGAATAGACGTCACTTCAGATCCTGAATTCGAGGTACCCATGAAGTCTTCAACACCGGTGGGGGTGTTTGCCGTCCGTGTCGCCGCGGCCGTGATCGGCGGGGGGCTGCTGATCGCGGGCGTTGCCGGGTGCGGCAGCGACAAGTCGTCCGACAGCTCGCCGGGCGGTGCCACCAGCACCGCCGCCACATCGGCGAGCTCCACGGCCGCTCCCGCACCGACGACCGTCGCCCCCGCGCCGACCACCGAGGCGCCGGCGCCGCAACCGGCGGCCACGGAACCGGCCGCGCCGCAGCCTGTCGCGCCGGAGGTCGTCGCGCCGCAACCGGTCGCGCCGCAGCCGGCCGCGCCCAAACCTGCGCCGCAGACACAGCAGCAGCAGAAGCCCGCGCCGCCGACCCTGGACGCGCCCGGATTCGAGCCGCGTGCGGGTTACTGAGAAGGCTGGACAGGTTCGTGCTGGGTAATGGCGGGCGGCGGCTGTGTGCCGCCGCGGTAGCGCTCGCGGCCTCGGTATCCACCGTGGCCGCGGCGAACGCGGATCCGGCCTCGCCGGATGCCGCCCCCGCGGGCAAAGAGCTGGTGGTGCTGGGTGATTCGTTCTCCGCGAATGCCTGGGACTTCTTCGACCAGGACAACAGCTGCCTGCGCCACGGCCGGACGGCCTGGCCGGTGCAGCTGGGCCGGCTCATGGGCGTGTACGGGACCGACGAGATGGCCGATCCCTCCTGCCCGGGCGCGTCGATCGACAGCGGCCCGGGGTGGAGCCTGGCCCAGGAGGCCCAGAAAGCGGACAAGGCAGGCGCTTTCGGGCCGAATACCAAGGTCGTCACGCTGCAGTTCGGGCTCAACGACAAGTGGGGCAAGAACGACCAGACGCTCTGGAAGTCGTTGCAGGGCTGCGTATTCAACCTCGTCGACGGCTGCGATCCGGAGTCGATCGACCAGGGCCGGATGCCCGACTACAACGGTGTGTCCGGGGCGTTGATGGCCAAGCGCATGAGCAATGCGGTGACCTACATCAAGTACTACGCACCGAACGCCCGCATCGTGTTCGTCGGCTATCCGGAGTTGTTCACCCCGGGCAGCAGCACGGTCTGTCTCAGCATCGGCGGCATCGCGCCGTTCATCCAGTCGCGCGGTCGCGCGGTGGTGGAGTACTTCGACCGCATCGACCAGGCGCAGCGGGAAGCCGCCCAGCTGCTGGGCATCGAGTTCCTGGATTCCCGCGCGCTCACCACCGGTCATGGGCTCTGCTCGTCGCAGCCCTGGCTGAATGGCGTGTTCGATCCACGGACCGATCTCGACGGCCTGTTCTTCCATCCGTCGAGCCAGGGTGACGCCGTGGTCGCCAATGCCATCTACGACCGATACGGGCACTGATGCCATCGAGATTCCGTCGATCGGACCGTTGACCACCGATAGCCTCCTCGTCGGGTTTCCCGATTGCCCAGGGTTTTTGCGGTTCGCTGAATGCCGCACCCCGGCTCTCGGGGCCTCTTGTACACTCCGCGCAAAAGTGAAAAGTTCACCGTTCAATTTGCGATTCGAGGGTTTCATGAAGTTCCGTATCCCAGGCGCACGCACCGCGGTGGCCGCCATCGGCGGGGTCGTGCTGATCGGCGCGCTGGCGGCGTGTGGAAGCGACAAGGCCGCCGACACGCCCGCCCCGGCGAGCACCACCGCTGCCGTCGTGAGCAGTTCGGCCGCTCCCGCGAGCAGCGCCGCCCCGGCGCCGAGCGCGGCCCCCGCGCCCGCCGCGGCCCCGGAGGTCGCGACCGAAGCGCCCGCCCCGCAGCCGGCGGCCCCCGCAGCGCCCGAAGCGCCTGCGGCACAACCGGTTGCGCCCAAGCCCGCGCCGCAGACCCAGCAGGCGCCCAAGCCCGCGCCGCCGACCCTGGATGCCCCCGGGTTCGAGCCCCGCGCAGGCTACTGACGAAACCGGAGTACACACGTGTCGGGAATCAACGGTCGGTGGCTGTGTGCCGCGGTGGTCGCGTTCGCCGCGGCCATGACGGGAACATCGGGGGCGCAAGCGGATTCGGTTCCGCAGGGTAAGGAACTCGTCATCCTGGGCGACTCGTTCACGGCCAACGGCTGGAACCCGCTGTCCCAGGAGAAGAAGTGCGATCACGGCGACACCGCGTGGCCGGTGCAGCTGGGCGCGCTGATGGGCGTGCAGGGCACCGATCAGATGTGGAACCAGTCGTGTCCGGGCGCGTCGTTCGACACCGGGGACGGGTACACCCTGAAGGTCCAGGCGGCCAATGCCGACAAGGCGGGCGCGTTCGGGCCGAACACCAAACTGGTGACATTGCAGTTCGGGCTCAACGACTTCTGGGGCGGCGCGAAGCAGTCCCCGTGGAATTCGATCGAGCACTGCTTCTACGACGTCCTCGGCGGCTGCGGTCCCGACGCGGTGGCCGCCGGCCGGATGACCGACCCGCAGAACGTGACCGGCACCGAGTACGCCGCCCGCATCGGCAAGATCATCACCTACATCCGGTACTACGCTCCCAACTCGCACATCGTGATCGTCGGCTACCCGGAACTGTTCCGGCCCGACCAGGATTCGATCTGCTACGACATCGCGGGCATCCCGGCCACCCAGCCGCGCGGCCGCACCGTCGTCGAGTACCTCAATCGCCTCGACCAGGCCGGGCGTGAAGCCGCCACCCAGCTGAACCTGGAATACCTCGACGCCCGCGCGCTCACCGCCGGGCACGGGCTGTGTACGCCGCAGCAGTGGGTCAACGGAGTGTTCGACCCGAAAGTCAATATCGCCGGGCTGCCGTTCCACCCCGCTCCGCAGGGCGACGCCGTGGTAGCGAACGCACTGTACGAGAGGTACGCACGATGACCCGCCCACCCGAAGTCGCCCCGCGCGAGGCCTCAGCCGCGCTCGCCGTGGAGCAGTACACCACCCAGCTCCTCCAGCCCGCCGAGGCCACGCGGGCCGCCGAACCGGTCCGGGCCGCCGAGCCGGTCCGGACGAAGGGTCTCACCGAGTCCGTCGCCGAGCGCGCCCGGCGGGAGCGGCCCGCGCTGCCCTCGCTGACCGGCGCGCGGTGGTGGGCGGCATTCGCGGTATTCGTCTTGCACGCCTTGGTGTTCCTGCCGGTCTACCCGTTCCAGAAGTCGGCGCTGTTCCGCCACATCCACGAGTGGATCCCGATGCAGCTCGGGGCCGCGGGCGTCACGTTCTTCTTCGTGCTGTCCGGCTTCATCATCTACTGGTCGTTCCGGCCGGGCATGTCGGTGCGCGCCTTCTACCGGCGGCGGGTGCTCAAGATCTATCCGACGCACCTGTTGGCGGCCGCCGCCTTCATCGTGGCGGCGAGCGTACCCCTGCACCGTGCGGTGGTGTGGGTGCCGAACCTGCTGCTGGTGCACACCTGGGTGCCGAAGTGGACCACGGTCGGCGGGCTGAACGTCCCGTCCTGGTCGCTGGCCGCGGAAGTGCTTTTCTACCTGAGCTTTCCGCTGCTGCTGCCGCTGGTCATGCGGATCCCGACCCGCCGTCTGCTGCTGGCCGCGGGCCTGCTGATGCTGGGCATCGCCCTGCTGCACACCTCGTACTTCCTGTGGGTGGACGGTCCGAAGGGCATCGCGAATGCCTTTGCGCCGCGGCTGGTTCCGGGCAACGCGTCGCCGCACTACGAACTGCACGCCTCCCCGGCCTGGTTCCAGCAGCCCGACATCCCGGTGTCTCCGTCGTACTGGCTCAGCTACACCTTCCCGCTGTCGCGCCTGCCGGAGTTCTTCCTCGGTGTGCTGGCGGCCCGCATGGTGCTCGAAGGTCGTTGGCGCAACACCAATCTCGCCTGGCCGCTGGTCGCGCTGACCGTCGCCTACGCGGCGACCTGGGTGGTGCCGGTGAACTACAAGATGTCGGTGCTGCTGCTGCCCCCGATGACGGCGGTGGTGGCCACCATGGCAGCCCGGGACCTGGCCGGCATCCGCGGCCTCAACTCCCACCCGCGCATGGTGTGGCTCGGCAATGTCTCCTTCGCCTTCTACCTCATCCAGTTCCCGGTCATGGTCGTGGTCACCCGATACCTGATCGGCGGCAGGGAGTTCGGCATTCTCGGCTGGGCCGGCTTCTCGCTGCTGTGCCTGATCGTGTCCACCGCCCTCGCCGCACTGCTCTACCACTGGGTCGACCTGCCCATCATGCGCAACTTCGCCCGCTCGAAGCGGGACACCCGCGCGAAGGTCTAGTCCACGCTCGTCCTGTTGCTTGTCGATAGCTGTACTTGCTGACCGACGTTCCTTGCGACACAACCTTCCTCATTGCTGGTCGTCCGTCCAAAAGCCGGGTGGTGTTCACCACCCGGCCATGGGCGGAGCGGTGATCAGAAACCTAGAACCTGTTCTATTCGGGGCGCACTTCGGTAACGACCCGCAAAGGAACATGTATGCGCCACAACGGCGTTGGGAACTACTACAGCAAACCATTCGCTATTGCGGCGGCGGCCGCACTGGCCGTGCTCGGGGGCGCGGCCGTCATACCGACCGTGGCACACGCCGCGGTCACGAGCCCGAACCTGATCGTGGATGGCGATGCCGAGGCAGTGGCGCAGTGCGCACCGAAGGGGCTGGACGGCATGACGCTGCCGGGCTGGAACATCGGCAAGGGTGAGCCGAATGCGGTGTGCTACGGACAGTCCGGATGGCCGGACGCGTCCTCGCCGGGTCCGTCGAACCGCGGTTCGAAGTTCTTCGCCGGCGGCGGCACCGGTAATGCCGAGATGGATCAGACCATCAGCGTCTCGGCCGCGGGTGCGGCCATTGACCAGGGTGGCGTGAGCTTCGATCTCAATGGCTGGCTGGGCGGTTTCGGTGCCCAGGACGATCGGGTCAACATGACGGCGACGTTCCTCAACGCATCGGGGTCCGAGCTCGGCTCCGCCGAGTGCGACGACGTGAGCAGCATCGATCGTGGCCTGAAAACCGGTCTGCTGCAGCGTGATACGACGGGCACCTTGCCGAAGGGCACGCGCGCGGTGAAGATCCAGCTGAACTTCAGTTGGACCTACGGCGACACCAACGACGGCTACGCCGACAACCTGTCGTTCACCATCGGCGCCGCACTGCCCGCGCCGAAGCTGACCGCACCCGCCTCGACGGTGCCTGGTTACGACCACGTCTTCGTGGTCTACCTGGAGAACCAGGATTACGACGGCCTCACCGGCATCATCGGCAATCCTCAGGCCCCCTACATCAACGGCCTGCGGTCGCAGGGCGCGACGCTGAGCCAGTCCTACGCCACGACGCATCCGAGCGATCCGAACTATGTCGCGCTGGCGGCGGGCGGACTGTACGGGCTGGTCGACAACAGCGTGGGCACGACGACCCTCGATGCGCGTCACATCGGCAACAGCGTGGACGCCGCGCACAAGACCTGGAAGGGCTACGCCGAGGACGCCAACGGCAATTGCGACCAGTCCTCGCACGATCAGTACTACCCGGATGACCTGCCGTTCTTGTACTTCCAGAACATGAAGTCCAACCAGTCCTACTGCGCGGCGCACCTGCAGCCGCTCACGCAGATGACGACCGACCTGCAATCCGCCGCCACCACCCCGAACTTCGTGTGGTTCGCCGCCAACGAATGCCACAACATGGAGGGCTGCGGCGTCGCCTCCGGTGACAGCTGGCTGGGCGCCACCCTGCCCGCGATCCTCAACTCCCCGGCCTGGAAGCAGCAGCGCTCGCTGCTCATCCTGACCTGGGACGAGGGCGCCACCAAGGCGTTCGGCCCGCTGTTCCCGAACCGGGTCCCGACCATCGTGCTCGGCTCGCAGAACTCCGTGAAGCCCGGCTACACCAGCTCCCAGCGCACCGACCAGTACGGCTTGCTCCGCACCATCGACACCGCCCTCGGCCTGCAGCCCCTGACCAACAACGACGGTTACGCGGCCACGGTGAACGACATCTGGTCCGGCCACTGACGGTAACGTCGCTCGTCCGGACGATCTGACCGCGCAGGCACACCCGGTGTGCCTGCGCGGCGTGTTCGGTGTTGCTGCGCGGCGTGTCCGGGCGACGCGCGGCATGCTGGGCGGATCGCGAGGTGCGGGATCCTGTCGGTTCGCGCGGCTAGTCTGCGGGGATGGTCAAACCGGAGTCGGCGCTGCGCCGCTTGATGCGTGATACGGGAAAATTGCTGCAGCCGTATGGGTTTGAGGGGGCCGAGCCGACCTGGGTGCGGGGGATGCCCGGCGGTACGGCCACCGTGGCGCGGACGCGGACCTTCCGGACGTTCACCGGGGGACAGCAGCTGCTCCGATTCGGGCTGGGCGCCTGGGCGACCCCGACCGCGTGGTGGGAATTCCGCAACTGGCGCAACGAACGCCTGGGCCTCGCACCTCTCGCGATCGAGACCGCGGCGGGGCCCGGCCTGCTCCCGGGCGAGGGCCTGCCCGAGGACCCGGACCAGCTGTGGTCGGTACGCCTCGACCCCGACCAGCCGGGTCACGTCCAGCCCGGCGATATCGACCTGATTCGCGCAGAGCTGCCCCGGCGCGTCCACGCCCACGCCCGCCGCGTGCTGCGCCTGCTCGACCCGGACAGCTATCTCGAAGAATTGCTGGCGCAGCCGAATCCGACCGTCGCCACCTGGGAGGCCATCGCCGTGCTGCTCGCCGAGCAGGGCCCGAGCTCCCGCCTCGACGACGCTCTGGACCGCCTGACGCGCGCGGCACGGGAGCAGCCCGACTCGCGCACTCAGGACGTCGTCGATTTCATCGCGGCCCGTACTTTGTCGAGCCGCTCGGCGTAGAAGAACACCCGTCCGCAACCCAGGCAGCAGGGCGAGCAGGTCCGTCAGGGCCCGCCCGCCATTGCGCTGGATCAGATATGTATCCATATTGCCGCTCAGGGTCACGCGGCGTTCCCCGCAGTCGGGGCAGGGCGTGGCCGGTGGCGTAACCCGCTCGGGCTCGGTCTTCTTGGAGAACACCGCGCAATTGTCGCCCGGCGAGCCTACTGCTGCCCGGCGGAGCGCTGGTATTCGCGCCAGGCCTTCTGTGTTTCGGTGAGTTTCGGCTTCGGTGTGCGATTGCGGAAGAAATTGACCAGCATCACGACCGGCAGAATGAACGCCTGGAAGAAGATGAGGTAGGAGCCGCCGTCGAAAAGGAAGGCGAGATAGAAGGCGTAGCCGAGATAGACCGCGCCGAAAATACCGTTGATCGCGCGTGAGGCGCTGCTCTGCCCCTGTCGCACCACCGCCAGCGCCAGCATGATCACGCCACTGAGCGCGAGCAGGCCCACATACCAATTGAACATCGTTTCCCCCGAAGACAATTCGAGCCCAACCGTTCGGCTCGGCCGCGCCGAACCATAACACCGGCCGGGGCAGGGCGCCATCGATAAATCGATGCACGCCCGGTGTCTCAGCGCCGGGGAATGGCGGGGGTATCCCAGGCGCGGGCGTAGCGGGTCTTGTCCGCGGACTTGTTCGGCTTGGCGCGGTACACCACGTACGGGCGGACCAGGTAACCGATGGGCGCGGAGAACATGTGGACCAGGCGGGTGTAGGGCCAGAAGGCGATGAGGGACAACACGATCAGGCCGTGCGCCTGGAAGGTCCAGGGGGTGCCGACCATGAGGTCGGGGTGCGGGTGCAGGGTGAACAGGCTGCGGAACCAGGGGGAGACGGTCTCGCGGTAGTTGTAGGTGCCCCAGAGCAGGTTGCTGCCGACGGTATTGAGCAGACCGGTGATCAGGGCGGCGGCCAGCAGGATGTACATCACCTTGTCATTGGTGGTGGTGGCCTGACGGACCGCGGGGACGGTGACCCGGCGGTAGAGCAGGATGCCGATCCCGGCGATGACCGCCACGCCCGCAACGGATCCCGCGGAGACGGCGACCACGTGATAGGTCTCCTCGGAGATGCCGACGGCGTCGGTCCAGGACTGCGGGATGAGCACGCCGAGCACGTGCCCACCGATCACCCCGAGCATGCCGAAGTGGAACAGCGGGCTGCCCAGGCGCAGCAGCCGCGACTCGTAGACCTGCGAAGACCGTGTGGTCCAGCCGAATTGGTCGGTGCGATAGCGCCACAGGTGCCCGAGCACGAACGACGTGAACGCGATGTAGGGCAGCATCAGCCAGAGCGCGGAGCTCATCGGCGGGCCTCCGATCCGGTGAAGGCGAGCGGGTCCATGGCGAAGGGCTCCAATCCGACTTCTTCCTCGGGTGGGCCCTGGGCGGCGAGTTCGGCGATACGCCGGCGGTCGGCGGTGGTGACCGGTGGCAGGGTCGCCGCCACCGACGCCAGCACCCCGGCGTAAGGAGATCCGCTGTCGGAAAGCGACAACCGCAGCAGTTCCAGCACCGGGACGTGTTCGCCCAGCAGTCGTTCGCCGCCGACGGGATCGACGGTGGCGGCGAATTCGAGCAGCACGGGCAGGTGGTCGGGCAGTTCCTCGTCGCCGAGCTCGACCCCGGCGTGCCGGTAGGCGTGCTTGAAACGCAACAGCGCCATCCCGCGCTTGCGGGTGTCCCCGTTGGCGTAGAAGGTCAGGTGCAGGCTGGCCCGGCGGCGCATGTCGAAGGTCTCGACATACTCCTGGGCCAGCGCGATCGCATCGCCGGTGCGCAGGTGCGCGAGGAACCCGGCCAGCAGCGGGCGGACCGCGTCCGGCAATTCCGCTGCGGCGGCGTCGAGTTCGTCGAGCATGGCCAGGGTCTGCGCGCTCGGATAGTCGAGCAGCAGCGCGCCCAGCCGCCACACCAGTCGCCGATCGCGTTCGCTCATGGCGACGGCGGGTTCGGGCCGTCGCCGCGGTTTCAGCAGGCTCATCGTGTGGCTCCGGTGGGTTCCGGCTCGGCGGTGGCAGCGCCGTTGCTGACGCCGTCGACACCGGAACCATGGTGGCCATTGCCGTTTCCGTTGCCGTTTCCGGACGTGGCGGCGCCGCTGCCGTTCGCTCCATTGCCGCCATGGCCATCGGCACCGGAGCCATTGGTGCCGGTTGCGTTGGGCACCAAGCCTTTCGTGCTCTTGCCGTCCCAGTTCAACAGGTTGATGCGGTTGGATTTCTGGTCGGGGGAGGCATCGTTGGTGTCGGTGAGGTGGAATTTGTCGGCCATGTATTCGAAGGCCGTCATGCCGGGACCGCCGTCGGTGTCGAGCGAGCACCCCGTGGCGAGGGAATCCAGTTCGTGGGCACGGGAAGTCGCGCCCGACGGGATCACGTAGCGGTGTTCGTATTTGGCGATCGCGAGCAGCCGGTACATGGCTTCGATCTCTTCGGGCTCGAGGCCGACCGCGTCCGGAATGGACAGGTCGGGCTCCTGGCCGAGGTTGATCGAGCGCATGAACGACCGCATCCCGGCGAGCCGCTGCAACGAGGCGCGGACCGGGCCGATCTCACCGGCGGTGAACAGTTCGGCCAAGTACTCCAACGGAATACGCAGGGCGTCGATGGCGCCGAAGAGGTTGTTGTGGTTCTCCCCGTCGTGCCCGGTCTGGGTGAGGGTGTCCACCACCGGCGACAGCGGCGGCACGTACCAGACCATGGGCATGGTCCGGTATTCCGGATGCAGCGGCAACGCGATCTGGTAGTCCACGATCAGCCTGTAGACCGGCGAATCCTGGGCGGCCTGAATCCATTCGGGGGAGATCCCGGCCCGTCCGGCCTCGGCGATGACGCGCGGGTCGTGCGGGTTGAGGAAGACACCCAGCTGGGAGGGATAGAGGTCCTGGTCGTTCTCCACCGAGGCGGCCTCGAGGACCTTGTCGGCGTCGTAGAGCATGACTCCGATGTAGCGCAGACGGCCGACGCAGGTTTCCGAGCAGACGGTGGGGATGCCGACCTCCACCCGCGGGTAGCAGAAGGTGCATTTCTCTGCCTTGCCGGTCTTGTGGTTGAAGTAGATCTTCTTGTACGGGCATCCGGTGACGCAGTGCCGCCAGCCGCGGCACTTGTCCTGGTCGACGAGCACGATGCCGTCCTCGGTGCGCTTGTAGATCGCGCCCGACGGGCACGACGCGGCACACGAGGGGTTGAGGCAGTGCTCGCAGATGCGCGGCAGGTAGAACATGAACGTTTCTTCGAACTCCAGCTTGACCTGTTCGGAGAGCTTGGCCAGCAACGGGTCCCTACCCACCTGCTCCGGGCCCGACCCCAGCGAGTCGTCCCAGTTCGCGCCCCAGGTGACGTTGGTGTCCTCACCGGTGATCAGCGACTTGGGCCGCGCCACCGGCGTGGTGTCCATCTGCGGTGCGGACAGCAGATTGTCGTAGTCGTAGCTCCACGGGTCGTAGTAGTCCGACACCGTGGGCAGATCCGGATTGGCGAAGATATTGAGCAGCCGCTTCATGCGCGACCCGGATTTGAGGGTCAGCCGGCACTTCTTGTCGAGGGTCCAGCCGCCCTTCCACTTCTCCTGGTCCTCGTAGCGACGCGGATAACCCTGTCCCGGACGGGTTTCCACATTGTTGAACCACACGTACTCGGTGCCGGAACGGTTGGTCCAGGCCTGCTTGCAGGTGACGCTGCAGGTGTGGCAGCCGATGCACTTGTCCAGGTTCATGACCATGGCCAGTTGCGCCATCACACGCATATCAGTACTCCACTTCCTGCGAGCGCTTGCGAATCGTGGTGACCTCGTCGCGCTGATTTCCGGTGGGGCCGTGATAGTTCAGCGCGAACGACTGCTGTGCATAGCCACCGATGAGGTGCGAGGGCTTGATCATGATCCGGGTCAGCGCATTGTGGATACCACCGCGTTTACCCCTGCCCCGCTTGACATCCGCCGTGCCCTCGATGCGCGGCACGTTCACCGCGCGGTCCTGGGCGTGGTACATGAACACCGTGCCCTCGGGCATGCGGTGCGACACGATCGCGCGCGCCACCACGATGCCGTTGCGGTTGATGGCCTCGATCCAATCATTATCGGCAACATCGATTTTCGCGGCGTCCCTGTCCGACATCCAGATCGCCTGACCGCCGCGCGAGAGCGTCAGCATGTGCAGGTTGTCCTGGTAGGCGGAGTGGATCGACCACTTCGAGTGCGGCGTCAGATACCGCACGGTCACGCCGTTCTCGCTCACCTTGCCGATACCGGGCTCCGCGAACAGCGCGGTCATGTCCAGCGGCGGCCGGTAGATCGGCAGCTGCTCGCCCAGCTCCATCATCCAGTCGTGATCGAGATAGAAGTGCTGCCGCCCGGTCAGCGTGTGCCAGGGCTTGGACCGCTCCACATTGATGGTGAACGGCGAATACCGGCGTCCGCCCGTCTCGCTCCCGGACCATTCCGGTGAGGTGATCACCGGAACGGGCCGGGCCTGCGTGTCGGCGAAGGTGATTCGCTTTCCCTCGTGTTCGGCAGCCAGGTCGGCCAGCTCGGTTCCGGTGCGCCGTTCCAGCGCATGGAACCCTTCCACCGCGAGCCGGCCATTGGTGGTGCCGGACAGTGCCAGGATCGCCTCGGCCGCGTGGGTGTCCTTGGCCAGGGACGGACGGCCCTGCGCGACACCGGAAACCACAGTGCCGTTGACGCCGCGCAGGTAATCTACCTCGATATCGGGCAGAGTGGTGACACCCTTGGTGGTGAGTCCCAGCGTTTCGACCAACGGCCCGAGCGCGGCCATCTTGTCCGCGACACTCGGGTAGTCACGTTCGACGACAACCAGTTTCGGCATGGTGACACCAGGAACGGGCTCGCATTCACCGTGCTTCCAGTCCAGTACCCGCCCGCCGGCCTGCGCCAGCGCGTCGGCGGTGTCGTGCTGCAGCGGCACCGCGACCAGGTCCCGGCGCACGCCCAGATGCTTCTCCGCCAGCCAGGAGAACCCGCGGGCAATGCGGTGGAAGGCCTCGAAATCGGTCTTGGCCTCCCACGGCGGGGAGATGGCCGGGGAGAAGGCGTGCACGAACGGGTGCATGTCGGTGGAGGACAGGTCGTGCTTCTCGTACCAGGTGGCCGCCGGGAACACGATGTCGGAGAACAGGGTCGTGGACGTCATCCGGAAGTCCATCGACATCAGCAGATCCAGCTTGCCGGTGGCGGCCTCGTCGCGCCATTCCAGCTCCTGCGGGCGCACCCCGGTGGTCTCGGTGGTCTGCAGATTGGAGTCCGCGCCGAGCAGGTGCTTGTGGAAGTACTCGTTGCCCTTGCCTGAGGAACCCAGCAGGTTGGCGCGCCACACCGTCAGCACGCGCGGGAAGTTCTCGGGCGCGTCGGGATCCTCGCAGGCGAAGCGGAGATCGCCGGACTTCAGGCCGTCCACCACGTAATCCGGGGGCGTCCTGCCCGCCTGCTCGGCCTCGTCGACGAGATCGAGGGGATTGCGGTTGAGCGTCGGATACGACGGCATCCAGCCCAGACGTGTTGCGAGCGCGATATTGTCGGCCGCCGTGCGCCCGGAGAAGGTGCCCTTGCTCAAGGGCGAGGCGAACGACTCGGAGGTGAACGGGTCGTAGCGCCACTGGTTGTTGGCCAGGTACCAGAACACGGTGCCCTGCATCTGCCGCGGCGGCCGCTGCCAGTCCGAGGCGAAAGCCAGTGTGGCCCAACCGGTCACCGGTCGGCACTTCTCCTGGCCGACGTAATGCGCCCAGCCGCCGCCGTTCACGCCCTGGCAGCCGGTGAGCAGGGTCAGGGTGAAGAAGGAGCGGTAGATCTGGTCGGAGTGGAACCAGTGGTTGGTGCCCGCGCCCATGAGGATCATGGACCGGCCCTTGGAACGCTCGGCATTGTCGGCGAATTCGCGGCCGAGGCGTTCGGCCTGCTGGGCGGGGACGCCGGTAATCGACTCCTGCCAGGCGGGAGTGTACGGCTGGGTCGCATCGTCATAGCCGTTCGGCCAACTGCCGGGCAGGCCGGACCGGGCTACACCGTACTGCGCCAGCAGCAGGTCGAACACCGTCGTCACCCGTCGTCCCGCGATGACGGTGGTCGGCACGCCGCGGGTGAGGACATCCGAAGCAGGCCCGTCGAAGCGGGGGAACCGCACGGCCGCAACATCATCGGTGCGCCCGTGCAGGGTCAGCAGGGGATCGGTGTCCCCCAGGTCCAGGTTCCAGCGTCCCTTGCCCGCCTCATTGAAGCGGTGGCCGAGAGAGCCATTGGGCACCTGCGGATTGCCGTCCGCCTCCAGCAGCACCGTCTGGTGCTCGACGCCCTCGCCGGTGCGGCCGAGATCGGCGGCGGTGAGGAACTTGCCGGGTGTGAAGGTGTGACCGCTGTACTCGCCGTCGGTGGACCAGCCGCCCTCGTGCTCGTCCAGCACCACCAGGTACGGCAGATCGGTGTAGCGCTTGACGTAATCGTTGAAGTACGGAGTCTGCTTGTCCACGAAGAACTCTCGCAGCACCACGTGACCCATCGCCATGGCCAGGGCGGCATCGGTACCCGGGCGCGCGGGCACCCACTCGTCGGCGAACTTGGTGTTGTCGGCGTAGTCCGGGGAGACCACCACGACCTTCTGGCCGCGGTAGCGGGCCTCGGTCATGTAGTGCGCGTCCGGGGTTCGGGTGACCGGGACATTGGAGCCCCACATGATCAGGTAGCCGGCGTCGAACCAGTCGGCGGACTCGGGCACGTCGGTCTGGTCGCCGAAGACCTGCGGGGAGGCGACGGGTAGGTCGGCGTACCAGTCGTAGAACGACAGCATCGAGCCGCCGATCAGCGAGATGAACCGGGCGCCGACCGCATGCGAGACCATGGACATGGCCGGGATCGGCGAGAAACCCGCGATGCGGTCGGGGCCGTACTTCTTGATCGTGTAAACGTGTGCGGCGGCGGCGATTTCGGTGGCTTCCCACCATTCTGCGCGCACGAACCCGCCCTTGCCGCGCGCCGACTTGTAGGCATTGGCCCGGTCCGTGTCCTCGACAATGGACTCCCACGCCAGCACCGGATCCTTGAGCCGGGTCTTGGCGTCTCGGTACAGCTCCAGCAGCGTGCCACGCACGTACGGGTAGCGGATGCGTGCGGGGGAGTAGGTGTACCAGGAGAACGACGCGCCACGCGGACAGCCGCGCGGCTCGTATTCCGGCTTGTCGGCGCCGACGCTCGGGTAGTCGGTCTGCTGCGACTCCCAGGTGATCACGCCGTCGGAGACGTAGATCTTCCACGAGCACGAACCGGTGCAGTTCACGCCGTGCGTGGACCGCACCACCTTGTCGTGCGACCACCGATCCCGGTAGAACTCGTCGGCCTCGCGCCCGCCCACCTTGTGCAGGGTGCGCAGGTCACCGGACACCTCGCCGCGGTTGAAATACTTCCCCAGTCGAAGCAGCGCATCGGCGGACGAGTGTCCGTTCTGCGTAATAGCCATAACGCCCCCTTCGAGCTGGAAAACCGGGCTGCCGGCTCGACTGTAGGGACGCCGGGGGAGGCATCAAAACGGTTTGCTCACAATGCTCGAAGCCCATTTGTGAGCTGTGAGATCGCCGCAATGTTCCGGTCACTGCGAGGTAGCGGCCGAGGTCACACCTTGCGGTCGCGACCTGGGGAAACCTCTTCGCAGACAGTGAAACAAGTTCTCGGAAGGGGCTTCCGGGGCAGTGGTGGTGAAGCTTCCGAAACGATTGGTTCTCGGTTACTTAATATTTGTTAACAACACCTTCGGATTGCTGAGTGATCGCTATATCGTGCACCCATGCAACGATTCGACGGCGTCATCGAGACCGCTGCCAACGGCGGTGCATACATTCGCATTCCCCCGGCATCATCACCGCCCTCGGTGGCGGCGGCCGCATCCCAGTCCAGGCCACCTTCGACGGCATTCCGTACCGAGGCTCCATCGCCAACATGGGTGCGGGACCGTGCCTGGGACTGCTGAAGGCGATCCGCGCCGAACTCGGCACGGGGGCTGGAGACTTGGTCGCAGTCACTGTCGAGCGTGACACCGTGGAACGCACCATAGCTGTCCCCGACGACCTCGCCGCCGCACTGCGGGAGTCGGGGGTGCAGGACGCCTTCGACAGGCTCTCGCATACCAACCGCCGTGAGCACGTCACCGCCGTGATCGACGCCACGAAGCCGGAGACCCGCACTCGCCGGATCGGCAAGATCGTCGACTTTCTCGCTGGCGGTTCTTGAAAGGGATCCAATGCGTTATCGAAATCTGTTGAGGGAGATGTTGTTTCAGATTCAATGAGTTGAATTATTCTGGAATATAGGACATTTCGGGTTCCTCTTGGCTAGAGGTGGCGATAGAATAAGTGCATGAATTCGACGGGGGTGACACTCGACACGTGCGGCATCGCAGAACTGGCGGCCGTCGTCGAAACCCTGTCGGATTCCGTCCTCCACGCGAACCTCACTCCGCTCGCTGATGGTGAGGTCGTGGAGTTGATGCAGCGGTTGGAGACCTGCAAAAGGCAACTGTCGGCGCTCGATTCGCGTTTGATCATCGAGGCCTGCAATCGTTCGCTGCCCGAAGGCAGTGGGGCGAAGGGGGTGGTGCCGTTCCTCCGGCAGACCTTGGGGTTGTCGAAGTACGACGCGTCGGTGCGGGTGAAAATCACCATGCAGTGCGGGGAATTCTTCGAACCCACCGGCCACCTGCGTCCCGCCTCCCTGGTCAAGACCGCCGAAGCCTATGAGGCAGGCAATATCTCACGTGATCACGTCCGCAACATCATCGACGTCATGAACCACCTGCCCGCCGACATCGCGGCAGAGACTCGCGCCGAGGCCGAGGACATCCTGGTCGGCCACTCACGGATCGGCTGGCCCGATGACCTGCCCAAGATCGGCCGCGACATCCTCGCCCGCATCGACCCCGACGGCAAGGTCGTCTCAGACGCCGACCGCCGTCGCCGCCGTGGCCTCATCCTGGGACGTCCCGGTGTCGATGGGATGAGCTGGATCGAAGGCTGGATCACCCCCGAGCTGCGGGCCCTGCTCGATGCCGTCTTCGCCAAGCTTGCCCGTCCGGGTATGTGCAACATCGACGACGCCGACAGCGTTGCCGCCACTGCCACGGTCGTCGACTCGAAGGTCCTCGAGGCTGCTGCCCGACGCGACCGTCGCGACGGCGGTCAGCGCACCCACGACGCACTGTTCGCGCTGCTGCAGCCCGGTGTCGACCCCACCAAGCTCGGCTCCCACCGCGGCCTGCCGGTGCAGGCCATCGTCACCATGTCGCTCAACGATCTGGAGCGTGGAGCGGGTGTTGCGACCACCGCCTCCGGTGGCCACGTCTCCATCGATGAGGCTCTGAAGATGGCCGAGGGGACCAAGCCGGTGCTGGCGGTCCTCGACGCGGACGGGTTGCCGCTGTACCTGGGTCGTTGCCAGCGACTGGCCACCCCGGCTCAGCGGTTGGCGTTGATCGCCCGCGACAAGGGTTGCACCCGCCCGGGATGCGAGGCGCCCGCGAGCATGTGTGCGGTGCACCATGTCACCGACTGGGCCAAGGGCGGCCCCACCGATCTGACCAACCTGACGCTCGTCTGTGATCATTGCCATGCGCTGGTCAACGGCAGTGCCGAGGGTTGGAAAACCGTTGTCATGGGCAAGGATTCCCCCTATCGGGGACGCACCGGTTGGATTGCCCCGAAACGTCTTGACCCAACAGGCACCCCGCGCGTGAACGATCGACATCACGTGGGGGAGTGGGTCGCCGCTGCGATCGAATCGAGTTGCCGGAGGTGGGGTTCACGGGCGGCGTGATTCCCGGCTGCGCATGTCCTGCCGGCGTGCGCAGGGACGGGGTGGTGTGGTCACCCTCGCCTGCCCTGCCGGACTTGGGCTACCGCGGGTCGGGAGACGTCTCCCGCCGATCCCGGCCCACGGACGCATCACCTTCCACGGACAAAACCCACCGCAAGTCCACCCTGAAATCCTCGAACACCGAACAACCACAGCGGTCTCCTCCTCGAAGACATCCCATCCTGCGGATACCCCAACCCCGAGATCCAAGCGAATACCTCCTGCAGCGACACCACATGCAGGTTCAAAGGTGAGCGGGCTGGTAGGTGTAGGCGCGCCCCCAAGCCCGTCCCCCTCCCTTCTCCAGGCGTCTTTGTCTTTTGATCTTTTGGCTCTTTGTCTTCTCGTCCCTTGTCTTCTCGTCCTTTGGGTTGTCGGCTTTGGGTTTTGGGCCTGCTACTCCGCTATCAGTTCGGCTTCGGAATCCAGGGCTTGTTGGGCTGACTCGGGCACGCCCACGGGGCCGGGCCGGTAGGTGATGGAGTGAAGGGAGCCGGAGTAGCGGAAGACGCCTCGGCGGTCGCGGAGGGGCCAGGAGACGGGACCGCGGGCGTCGAGGCCGACGGAGATCCCCGTCCAGGGGGACATGCCGACGAGTTGGACCTGGTTGGGGAGGGTGGCCGCGCGGACGCCGTCGATGCCGATGGTGAAGTCCCATCGCAGGTGGGGTTGGACGGTGGCCGAGACGGTGAAATGTCCGCTGCCGGAGGGAATTTCACCGGCATCGGCTTCGGTGTAGCGACCGTAGGCGTTGTAGCCGAAGATCAAGTGGCCGTTCTCCACGTAGAGGAGGTAGCCGCCGAGCGGGTCGCCGTGGGCGACGAGAACACCCTCATCGCCGGGACGGTAGCCGGTCAACTCCACTGTGATCGTGAAGTCGCGGTAGGCGATCAGTCGCTGAGAGCGGTACCGCTCGAGGGTGGGGGTGCCGGGAAGGATGCGAACTTGCTCGCCGAGCCGGGCCTCCTCCGGACGGCGCCGAGCCAGGTCCTGCCGGGTGACGAGCGGGAAAACCGTGTTGTGCCACGCGGCCTCGTCCCACGCGGCCGAGAGCTCGGCGACCTTGTCCGGGCGCTGCCCGGAAAGATCGTGGAGCTCCGTCGGATCGGTGCGGACGTCGAACAGCTGCCAGCGTGGATTGTCGATGCCGCGCTCGGGCTCGTAGAGCGCGAGGAGTTTCCAGCCGTCGCGGTAGAAGCCGCGGTGACCGGTCATCTCCGAATACTGCTCGACGTGCCGCGAGACCGCGGCCGGGTCGCTCAGCACATCCACCGCCGAGACACCGTCGAAGTCCTTGGCGGGCAGTCCGTTCCGAACCGTCGGCCGTTCGAGCCCGGCGAGTTCCAGCAGCGTGGGCGCGAGGTCGGTGATGTAGACATACTCCTCGCGCACCCCGCTATCGGCCTCACCGCGCGGCAGCCCCCTGGGCCACGACAGCACGAACGGCACCCGCACCCCGCCGGCGAAGGTCTGCCCTTTGTAGAAGCGGAACGGCGTATTCGACGCCTGCCCCCACCCGCGCGGATAGTGCACCCCCAGTTTCGCGGTGCCGATCAACTCGTCGTCGTGCGGCACATCCCGCTCCCAGTCGGGCTCGTCGACCTGGGCGAACTGCGCGAAATAGGTCCGGGTGCCCTCGGGCCCGCCCTCCGCGGTGCCGCCATTGTCGGAGGTGAACACGATAATGGTGTTGTCCAGCTCGCCGAACTGCTCGAGCACCTCCACGATCCGCCCCAGGCTCTGGTCGATGCTGTCGACCATGCCCGCGTACACCTCCATGTACCGCTCGAACCGCGCCCGCTGCTCATCGGTCAGCGCATCCCACTCCTGCGCTTCATAACCCGGCTCGGTATTGCGTGGCTTCTGCTGTGTCCCCGCCGGGAACAGCCCCTGCGCGATCTGCGCGGCGAATCGGCTCTGCCGCAACCGATCCCAGCCCTCCCGATACCGGCCCCGATACTTGGCCTGATCCTCCGGCTTGGCCTGCAACGGCCCGTGCATGGCGGTGTGCGCGAAGTAGAGGAAGAACGGTTTGGCCGCGTCGTGCGCCCGCAGGTCCTTGAGGTATCCGATGGCGCGATCGGTGTAGTCGTCGGTCAGGTAGTACCCCTCCGGATACTCCTCGACATCCACCGCCGAACTGTCGGAGATCAGCTGATTCGGATAGTAGAAGGAGTTCAACCCCTCCAACGACCCGTAGTACCGGTCGAATCCACGCTGCGTCGGCCACGAATCCCGGTGCGCCGCCGGGTGCAGCGTGGCATCGCGCACCAGATGCCACTTCCCCACCGCGTAGGTCGCATATCCGTTGGCGCGCAATATTTCCGGCAACGTTAGCACGTCATCGGCCAATTCCAGCCGCAGCCCCGGATAGCCGGGATCGGCATTCGCCACGAAGCCGAAACCCGCACGGTGGGAATTGATTCCGGTCAGCAGTGCCGCCCGCGACGGTGAGCACAGCGGGGTGGTGTGGAAGTTGGTGAGCCGCAATCCGTTCGCGGCCAGCCGATCCAGGGTCGGGGTCTCGATCTCCGACCCGAACGGGCCGATATCGCTGAAGCCCATATCGTCGACCAGCACCACGACGATATTGGGCGCATCGGCGGGCGCGGTCGGCGGATAGTTCCACTCCGGCGTGGAATCGGCGGTGGTGCGGTCGATCTCGCCGGCGAAATTCTCATAGCCACGGGCATGGGCGGGGACTGACATGCTCACAGCAAAGGGCCCGGGCCCGCGCCGGAGCCAGGGTTTCACTCTGGCTGCGTGCAACCGGTGATCCGTCATACATCCGCGGATAGCGTCGCCGCACACCATTCGGCCCCGGTCCACACTCGAGGTTTTCCAGATGAATTCGTCCCCCGGCGGTCTGCACCGCCGTCATTTCCTGCGCGGTTCCGCCGTCGCCGCCCTGGCGATCCTCGGCAGCGGAGCGCTGGCCGCCTGCACCTCGGCGGTGAACCAGCAACGCGGCGGCGACGACAACGCACAACCCGTGCGCGGCGGGACACTGAAGTACGGCGTGCTGGTGGACCTCGTGCCCGCCAACCTGCTCACCAATACCGGCACCACACCGTATGTGATCGGCCTGGTCTTCGAATCCCTGGTGCGCTACCCGCACGACAAGCTCGAACCCCAGCCGCTGCTGGCCAAGAGCTGGACCCTCGCCCCCGACGGCAAGTCCATCACCCTGGACCTCCGCGACGACGTGAAGTTCCACAGCGGCCGCCCCTTCACCTCCAAGGACGTCGAGTTCTCGCTGCGCACCTACGCCGATCCCAAGTGGTCGGCGCAGCTGAAGAGCACGGCCGCCGCCGTCACCGGCTTCGACACCAGCGATCCGCACCGCATCACACTGACGCTGGCACACCCGCTGAGCAATCTGTTCGACCTGCTCGACACCGTGCCCATCCTGGACAGCGAGTCCATCGATCAGCTCGCCACCGGCGACAAGATCATCGGCACCGGCCCCTTCCGGTTCGTACAGCGAATCCCCAACCAGCAGTTGGTATTCGAGAAGAACGCTGCCTACTGGGTGCCGGACCGCCCCTACCTGGACCGCGTCGAATTCACCGTCATCGCCGACAATCAGGCGCAGCTCAACGCCCTCAAGACCGGCCAGATCCATCTCGCCGACGGCATTACCTACCGCGACAACGAGAACCTCGCCAAGACCGACGGCTTCCGCGTCATCACCTTCGAGGGAGCCGAGCTCCAGGTCTACGTCGGCGCGAATGTCGCCGAGCCGGCCCTCGCCGATGTGCGGGTGCGCCAGGCCATCGCCTACGCCCTGGACCGTGAGCGCATCATCAAGGAGGTCTTCCGCGGCGCCGGCTATCCGCTGAACCTGCCGTGGCCCAAGAACTCTCCCGCCTTCGACGACTCCCGCAACAGCCGCTACACGCGAGATGTGGCCAAGGCCAAGCAGATTCTGGCGCAGCTGCCCAAACCGCCCAAGCTGCCGCTCACCTACAACACCGCCTATCCGGTCTTCGAGGCCGCCGCGCAGATCGTGCAGGCCAACCTCGCCGAGATCGGCATCGAAGTGGAACTCGCGCCCACCGAGAACGCCACCTTCATCAAACAGCTGATCGGCGCACAGTTCCCGGGCCTGTGGATCACCGACCACTCCTGGGCGCAGTTCGTGCCGTCCACGCTGACGGTCAGCGCCTACCCGTTCAACGCCCGCAAGAACGCCTCCCACTACGAATCACCCGACTACGTCTCGGCCGCCGACGCCGCCTGGCAGCTGCCGCGTGCCACCGGCCCGGACGCGACCCGCGCCTACCAGGCACTCAGCGATCAACTGCTGGACAGCCTGTTCCTGATCGAGATCGGCGTGCACTTCCCGCAGGACAGCGCGTCCCGGAAACTGCACGGCTTCGACTGGACCAAGCGCCGCGAGCACGTGTTCACCCAGGCGTTCCTGGCATGACCGCCTATCTGCTGCGCCGGGTGCCGTCCGCCCTCGCGGTCCTCTTCGGCGCGTCGGTGCTCATCTTCCTGCTGCTGCGACTCGTGCCCGGCGATCCGGCCACCACCCTGGCCGGGCCGGACGCCAGCCCGGAAACCATTGCCGCCATCCGGCATCAGCTCGGCCTGGACCGGCCCATCCCGGCGCAGTACGTGTCATGGCTGCACGGCGTGGTGACCGGAGACCTGGGGCGGTCCTACGTGATCGGTGGGCAGATCGCGGATCTCATCGTGCGAGGTCTGTCGAACACGCTCATCCTGGCCGCCGCGGCGTTGTCGCTGGCGGTGATCGTGAGCCTGGCGGTATCCGTCGCCTCGGTCCTGTGGGATCGGCGCTGGCTCAATGCGATCGTGGCGGCCGCCAATACGGTGACCGTCGCCATCCCGGTCTTCGTGACCGGTGTGCTGCTGGTGCTGGTGTTCGCGGTCGCCGTTCCGATCCTGCCCGCGGGCGGCATCCCGCCGGACGGGTTCCTGGCCCGGCCCGACATCGCCGTCCAGTATCTGCTGCTGCCCGCCATCTGCCTGGGCCTGCCGGTGGCCGCCGCGCTGACCCGCTTCCTCACCGAGGCGCTGCGCACCGAACTGGCCAAGCCCTACGTCCTCACCGCCCGCGCCCTCGGCATCCCGCGCCGCCGCATCATCACCCACGGCGCACTGCGAAACGCATTGCCCACCATGCTCACCGCGCTCGGCATCCAGACCGGCAACCTGCTCGGCGGCGCGGTGCTGGTGGAGGCCGCGTTCGCCTGGCCCGGCATCGGCCAGCTCATCGAGCAGGGCATCAACCGGCGCGACTATCCGGTGGTGCAGGCGCTGCTGCTGTTCTCGGTGGCCGTGTTCGTGGCCATCCAGCTGACCACCGATATCGCGCACGCCTACCTGGATCCGCGCATTCGCATCGGAGGCCGCGCATGAGCGAGCTCGCCGTCGCCGAGAGCGGCGACACCACGACGGTCACGGAAAGCCCGGGCCGCGAACCGAATCCGGGGCGGCCGCTGCTGCGGGCGCTGACCCGCGGGCAGGGGCTGGCGGGCGTGCTGCTGATCGCCGTCATCGCGGTGACGGCCCTCGCCGCTGGTCTGCTCACGAAATACGGTCCGCTGGAGCAGATTCCGGGAGCCAACCTGCTCGGACCGAGCGGCGACCACTGGCTGGGCACCGATGAACTCAACCGGGATGTGTTCACCCGGACCCTCTACGGCATCCGCGTGGACCTGCTCATCGCCTTCCTGGCGGTCCCGGCGGGCGCGGTGCTGGGCTCGATCATCGGCCTGGTGGCCACCGTCAATCCAGTGGCGGATGTGCTGGCGCAGCGCGTCTTCGACCTCATCCTCGCCTTCCCGGCGCTCATCTTCGCCATCGCGCTCACCGCGGTCACCGGGCCGGGCGCGCACGCGGTCGTCATCGTGATCATCGCCGCCGAACTCCCCATCTTCGGCCGCCAGATCCGCACCGCCGTGCTGGCCGTGCGTGAACAGCCCTACGTGGAGGCCGCCGCGGTGATCGGTGCGAGCACCGGCTGGACACTGCGAAAACACGTGCTGCCCAATGTGATCGAACCGCTCGCCGTGCAGCTGGCGCTGTCACTGTCCCTGGCGGTGTTCGTGGACAGCGCCATGAGCTTCATCGGCATCGGCGTGCGCCCGCCGGACCCGTCACTCGGGTCGATCATCGCCGAGTCCACCCGCAACCTGGACGCCAATCCCGCCATGGCCGTCGGCCCGCTGCTGGTGGTTTCGGCGCTCACCCTCGGATTCCTGTTGATCGCCCAGGCTCTGGGCCGCGCCCGGAGGATCGGATGACCGACGACATCCTGCTCGACATTCGCGACCTGGTGGTGAGTTTCGGCCCACGGACAGTGGTGAACGGCGTCGGCGTGCGCGTCGCGCGCGGCGAAACCGTCGCGCTGGTCGGTGAATCCGGCTCCGGCAAATCCCTCACCGCCCGCGCCGTCCTCGGACTGCTCCCCACCGGCGCGACCGCCACCGGCTCGATCCGCCTCGACGGCACCGAGATCATCGGCGCCACCGAGACCGACCTGCGCCCCCTCCGCGGCACCCGCGCGGCCATGGTCTTCCAGGAACCACAGACCGCGCTGAACCCGGTGCGCCGCATCGGAACCCAGATCGCCGAAGCCCTACGCGCCCACCGCCCGATCAGTAGGTCCGAGGCCCGCGCCCGCGCCATCGAACTCCTCACCCAGGTCGACCTCCCCGAACCGGCCAAACGCGTCGACTGGTACCCCCACCAACTCTCCGGCGGCCAGAAGCAACGTGTGGTCATCGCCCTGGCCCTCTCCGGCGACCCCGACCTCCTCATCGCCGACGAGCCCACCACCGCCCTCGACGTCACCGTCCAGGCCGAAATCCTCCGCCTGCTCCAGGACCTCCAGCGCCGCAACAACACCGCCATCCTCTTCATCACCCACAACCTGGGCGTAGTAGCCGCCATCGCCGACCGGGTGGTGGTCATGCGCACCGGTGAAATAGTCGAAACCCAGCCGGTCCACGACCTTTTCTCGACTCCGCAGTCCGCTTACACCCGCGAACTACTGGCCGCGGTCCCCGTGCTGCCTGCCGGCCCAGCGTCACCGTCGACTGTGGCGGCACCGTCTTCGTCATCGGCGTCCGTGACAGGGCTTTCTGCGTCATCGACGACCGTCGCAGGTCTCTCCGCGCCGTCGGCGAATGCGGACGGCGCGGCTGAACGGGTCGTGTCGCCCACTCCACGTGCTGCAGCGGTGCCCCCGCTCAATGGGGTGTCCCCGGTGCCCGCGAGCGCCGTCGTGTCCCGGGATATTTCGGACATTTCGGGTACCGATTCGGCCTCCGGTGTTTCCGGGGCCAATGTGCTCACGGGCGCGGGGAAGTCAGCGCCGACCGCTGAGCCGGCGGCCGAGCCAGTGCTGCGTCTCAGCGACCTGTCGGTGGTCTACCGCCGCCACGGCAAGCGCTTTCAGGCCCTGCATGATGTCTCGCTGACTCTGGCTCCGCGCGAAGTGGTGGGTCTGGTCGGGGAATCGGGTTCGGGTAAGAGCACGCTCGGCCGTACTGCGCTGGGGCTGGTGCCCGCGGCTTCGGGAGAGGTCGTGTTGCAAGGCGTCTCGTTGACCGGGTTGTCTCAGCGGGAATTGCGGGGGCTGCGCAAGAACGTCGCGCTGGTGCATCAGGACGTGGCCGCCTCGCTGGATCCGCGCCACAGCCTCGAGGACTCGATCGGCGAACCGCTGCGGGTGCACCGGGCGGCCTCGGGGGCGCTGTTGCGGGCCAGGGTCGGGGATCTGCTCGAATCCGTGCGTCTGCCACGCGAGTACGCGAGCCGGCGGCCGGGCGAGCTGTCCGGCGGGCAACGGCAGCGCGTGGCCTTGGCGCGGGCGCTGGCCCTCGCGCCACGGCTGCTGGTGGCGGACGAGCCGACCAGCGCGCTGGATGTCTCGGTGCAGGCGCAGGTGCTCGAACTGTTCGCCGATCTGCGCGCCGAATACGGATTCGCCTGCCTGTTCATCAGCCACGATCTCGCCGTCGTGCATCAGGTGGCCGACCGTGCGGTGGTGCTGCGGGAGGGTCGCATAGTCGAATCAGGACCGGTCACGGCCGTTTTTCAGCACCCGCGCGAAGAGTACACACGGCGCCTGCTGGACGCGGTTCCCGCCCCAGATCCGGCCCGCGCGCGCCGAGACGAAATCGTGTCCGTCCAAGTACCCCTCGCATTGGGGGCCTGAGAGTAATTTGGGGAGCGCCATTCCGCGCCGACTGCCACGACACACCGGAACTTATACCAATAGGAGTATCCGGTGATACTGACTGGATTTGCCGCGCGGAACGGTTCGTATCCGAATCTGTGTAAATATCCGTCTCGAAGGAGATCTCGGCGGCGCCTCCACAGGGAGGCGCGGTGGGCCACCGGGATTCCGTACAGGAGGGAACCAGGTGGGCGCGAAAGCGGTATATGGACAGGATTCTCGGGAACTCGAAGCACCCACCTTGGGAGACCTGCTCCGCCGCCTGCGTGACAATCGCGGTGTTTCGCGCGAACGCCTGGCATTCAACGCCGGTGTAAGCGCAAGTTACATCACGCATTTGGAGAAAGGCGACCGCGGCAACCCGACCCGGGAAGTGGTCGAGGCACTCACCCGCTATCTGCACCGGCTGGATCCGCTGTCCACCGAGGACCGCCGCCAGCTCGGCGACCTCGCGGGCCTGGGATCGGGCGAGCTTCCCTCCCCGAGTGAACTGCGCGCGGCGATCACACCCGAGATGCTGCGGGGCCTGGAGCTGCACAGCCCGAATATGGCCGCCCTGCTCGACACCCGCGCCAACCTGCTGGCCAGCAATGACAGCTGGGACGCCGCCTTTCCGGGCCTGACCGAGGACGGCAATATGCTGCGCTGGTTCTTCGGCAATGAGCTGGCCACCCGGGTCATGGTGAACTGGGACGCCGATGCCCGCCGGGTCACCCGCTGGATGCGCGGATTGATCGGGCGATCGGGCAATACCGACGGATTCGCCGATCTCATTCGTGATCTCGGGCAATTCCCGAAATTCCGGCAGGCCTGGTCCGAGGGCGGCGTGGAGTTCGCACCGCATGTGTGGGCCGTGCAGTTGCGCGATCCGGTCACCGGGCTGCGGCGCAAGGTCTACGCCCAGCACGGCCGACTCGACAGCGGCGCCTACCCCGGCCAGTTGCTGACAGTTCTCGGGCTACCCGCCTGAACCCGCGTCACCCACGCAGGGGGATGAATTCGGCCGGCGCGCCGTCCACGGCGTCGGCCGGGACGACCACCACGCCGTCGCGGTGCAGCAGATCGGCCAGGTGCGCGGTGCGCAGCCGGAGATCGCCCTTGAAGCCGCCGCCGGGAAGCGCCTGGGCCGGAACGATGCGCAACACCGGCGCGGTCAGCTCGGCGGCGTTCACCAGCGGGCCCACGATCGGGTGGGCCGGGGTCGCACCCGTCAGGCCCTCGACCGTCGCGCCGATCAGCGTGAGCAGGGTGGCGATCGCCGCGAACGGATTGCCCGGCAGCCCCAGAATGACTGTGCCGGAGGCCAATTGCGCGGCCACCGTGGAGCCCCCGGGCCGCAGGCGCAGGCGGCGCAGCAGCATGGTGGCCTCGGAGCGGTCCAGCGCCGAGCGCAGCTGATCGGCCGCGCCGCCGCCGGTCGCGCCGACGATGACGAGCAGATCGCAGTCCGCGGCCGCGGCCAGCACCTCGTCGAAGGCATTCGCGGTGTCGCGCAGGTGAACCCGATCGATGGTGGTCACGCCGTACCAGCCCAGGACATCGGGCAGGATGGGCCCGATCGAGTCCCGGGTCTGACCGGTGTGCAGCGGCCCCTCGCCGCGAATCTCGTCGCCGGTCATGACGATTCGCGCCCGCACCGGGCCGCGCACGTCCGCCGCCGCGACCTCCGCGCTGGCCGCCACCGAGATCAGCGCGGCTGTCACCGGGGTGCCCGCGGCCGCGACTTCCGCACCGGGGAGCCAGTATTCGCCGCGCCGGCGCACATCCTCGCGAATCGGGGTGTCCGGCAGCCGGTACAGCGTGCCGTCGGCCTCGAGGCGGACGAACTCGTCGCGCACCACCGAACCGGTCCCGTCGGGCACGTGCGCGCCGGTGGCGATCCGCACCGCCTCGCCGTCCAGCAGGCCGACCGGCCGCTGCCCGCCCGCGAAACCGATATCGCGGCGCAGCTGCCAGGGCCCGTCGCCGCTCACCGCGTAACCGTCCATGGCCGAGACATCGAAGCGCGGCAGGGCGTCCGCCGCGAGCAGGGGCGCGGCCAGCGTCGCACCGCGCGCGGCCCGCAGCACCGCGCGGTGCACCGGCAGCGGGGAGATACTCCCGCGCAGCACGTCCCGGGCCTCGTCGAGCCACAGCGGCGCGGCCGTGAGTGCCGCCCCGGTTCGGGCCCGCCGCACGTCCTCGGGAGTGTCGCAGTCGTCCACGCCGGGTAGCGTAACCATGGCGGTATCCACCGGCACCAGCGCCTTCATCGGCCGATTCACCAGGGAATCCAGGTCTTTCAAAGCAGCGACCAGGGCGGCGCGCCGCCACACCCCGACCAGATACTGCGGGCGGCCCGAGGCATCCGCGGCGAAGACCGCGTCGCTGCCGGATTCCCGTGCGTGGGAAAGCAATTCGTCCACCGCCGAGGCGGTGAGGAAGGGCATGTCGGCGGCCAGCACCACGATCAGCCCGGCCGGGAACTCACAGCCGGCGAGGGCACCCAGCCCTGCGGCAATGGCCGCCACCGGGCCCGCTCCGGCCGGTATCTCCTGTGCCTGAAGGATTTCCGGCGGCAATTCGGGCCGATGCGGGCCCACCACCACGGTGCGTGCGCAGCCGGCGACCGCCGCCAGCGCCGCGTCCAGCATGGACTGCCCGCCGACCACGATGGCCGGCTTGTCCACCCCGCCCATCCGGCTGGCCTTTCCACCGGCCAGCACTATGGCGTCGACGGGTGTCACGAGCCCGTTCCGGGGCAGGGGCGTGTCCTTCGTTCACAGCGCATGGTTGAAGATCGTAGTGGCAGGCTGTTCGGAGCTTGTCGGGCGCGCCCGGAAACCTGCGCTTGCTAAGCAATTGCCGTTAGTCGTTACGTTATGAGATGTGCCACGACACATAGTAGAAATGGTGTTGTTTTAACGTTGAGAACAATCTCATATGGCAGTATCCGACCTGAGAACTGGCGGAGTACGCGGCGTTCGTCACCGTTCACACCAGGCGCCACACCGGGTCCCACTGTCCGGTACCGGGAGGACTCAGAGCGATGAAGGTGGGTTTGCTGAATGTTTGTGGAGAGGGAACGGCGTGGTGCTGGGCGTGAAACCGGATAGGGACTCCGACGATCTGAAGCCGCCGACATTCGGACTGCTGCTGCGCCGCCTGCGCGATGAACGAGGCGTATCACGAGAAAGGCTGGCGTTCAATGCCGGCGTGAGCGCCAGCTACATCAGCCATTTGGAGAAGGGCGATCGCGGCCACCCCACCCGCGAAGTGGTGGATGCGCTGCTGCGATATCTGGACCGAATAACCCCGCTGTCGGCCGTCGAGCGCCGGCATCTGCTTGACCTGGCCGGACTCGGCGTGAGCGAATTCCCCACCGTGGAACAACTGCGCGGTGAAATCACCGATGACATGCGCCGCGCCCTCGACCTGCACGAACCGAATCTCGCCGCCTACGTCGACACCCGCTGGAATGTGCTCGCCTGCAACGAAAGCTACTCCCGCGCGTTCCCCGGGCTGGAGCGGGACATCAATATCCTGCGCTGGTTTCTGGGCAACGAGGCCGCCCGTGAGGTCATGGTCGAGTGGGAGGAGGAGGTCCGGCTGACCGTGCACTGGCTGCGCGGTCTGATCGCGAGCTCTGGAGATACCGCCTGGTCGGTTGAATTTCTCGGAGAACTCGGACGTTTCGGACTTTTCCGGGAAATGTGGGACGAGGGCGTCGCGGCCTACGGCCGGCCCCGCGCCACCATGCGCCTGCGCGACCGCGAGCGCAACCGGCGCTTCGATATCGCGGTGCAGCTGTTCAGTGTCTTCAATGCGGCTTACCCCAGTCAGATTCAAATCTTCCTCGGCATTCCGAGCTGGCACGAGGCCGGGTGAGAATCCGCCGGCCGTGACCGCCATGGGCACGCCCCGCTCCCTCGAGCACTCGCGGCAGAAGGCTCCCGTCACCGCACGGCTTGGACCTCGCGTCCCCCGCGCATCCGCGGCCACGGTGTCGACAGCGCTCGCGTCAGCCGGTTATCCCGCCGGGCGTTGGACAGCTCGACCAGCCGGATCAGCAGCGGTGCAACCACTTCCGGATGAGTCCAGGCCGCGCCGTGCCCCGCGCCCGGAATGGTGACCACACCGCCTGCCCCGGCCAGCCCGGTGGCCAACGCCTCGGACTTCTGGGCGGTGCTGTTGGCGTCGTGACTACCGCGTACCACCAAGGCCGGCACGGAGATCTCCGGTAGTCGATGCAGTACCGAGCGCCGGTCCATCAGGCAGCGCGCGGCGGGCATGATGCTCTGGCGGTCGGAGTTGTACCAACGGCTGGTCCAGGCGCGCCACAGCCGCGGATCGGTGCCGCCGATGAGCTGCGGGGCCAATTCGGCGACCAGCGGGCCCAGCGGCTCGGGACCGGTCCAGCATTCGAAGAATTCGCGGTAGTAGGCCAATTCGGCCGGATTGCACGCGGTGGCCTCGGTATCGATCAGGGCCAGGCCCTGCACCCGCTCCGGTGCGAGCAGTGCCATGCGCAGTGCGGCGTAGCCGCCCTGGCTCATTCCGCCGACGACCGCCTTCTCGATTCCTAGTTCATCGAGAACCGCAAATCCGTCCGCCGCCAGATCCCAATAGCTGAACGGTTCGCCATCTGGTGACTGGGTGCGACCATGGCACCGCGCATCGACCGTTACGAGATTGACACCGGCGTCTGCCAGAGGTTCGCGCATCGGCTCGAACATCGACTCGTCCATCAAGAACCCGTGGGCGAGCAGCAGGGTCGGGCCGTTGATCTGGCTGGTGACGTAATGAACTGTTGCAGAACCTGATCGCACATAAGGCATGGTCGGACCCTAGACGGCGGAAGCGCCCGCTCCCTACATGTTTGCCCGCGTGGTGCCAGGCACCGTTCGGTGAGGTTCCCGACGGGTACCCACACTGGCCAGTGTCAGTACTGCTAGGGGTTTGCCCCAGATTGCCTCAAAACTGGACAACAAGATCAGGAGCCACTTTTAATCAGGCCGTGGCGCTTTTGGGACAAGCGCAATTTCAAGGGAGGAAACAAATGTTCGACGTCACCACCGCAGCTCGGCGCGACGACTTCCGGATCGATCGCGGCGCGGGATTGCGGGAGTCGCTCGAAGGTCTGCTGTTGCACGACGGGGTCGGCCTGGATGCGCGTATGCGCCACGCGATTTCGGCCGTGGTTCACCTCGCGGTAGATGCCCCGCTCGGCATTCCGGAAGACGCCGAAGAATTCCTGGGCCGGCTGGACGCCTCCTGGCTTTTCGCCGCCTGGAATGACAGTGATCAGGAACTGTCTCTGCTGAATACCCTCGCGTGCGGTGAGGTTCCGGCATTGAGCTGGTGCGAACTCATGTTCACCACCGCGCTCGCGCCGTGGTCGGGTGCGCCGGCGGCCGTGCACGCCCGTCGTATCTTCGTCAATGGTGACCAGGCCCGCCTCGCCGCTGTCAGTGGTGACTGCGGCATGGGCCGCGCGTAAAACATACCGCGCGTTTTTCTTTCTGATACTTCGCGCGCACTCCTTACCGATACTTATTGAAGGGAAAGAGGAAGTGAAGCTGCTTTTCACCAATTTCGACGCAATGTTCGAATCCCTCGCCCGCCGCGACGGAGCCGAGAGCGAATCCTGGCATCAGCAGGCGCTGTGCACCCAAACCGATCCCGAGGCATTCTTTCCCGACAAGGGCGGCTCCACCCGGGAGGCCAAGCGCATTTGCTCCTCCTGCGAGGTACGCAAGGAATGCCTCGATTACGCAGTCACCCATGATCAGCGCTTCGGCATCTGGGGTGGCCTTTCGCCGCGCGAGCGCCGTCGTTACGAGCGCGGCGCGGCCTGACGGGTAACCGGACCCGCTGGGTGATCCGGCTCAGCGCGGTGCACGGAATTGCCTGATCCTCGCGCGGGGAAGCGGTCGGGATCAGCAGCGTCAATCGATAGTCGCTCGTAAGAGACAGAATTCATTGGTCTCCGGATCGGCCAGGACCAGGACCGGCTCGACAGCCGGTGACTCACCGCCGGACGGCGGTGCGTCGGGGCCGACCGGAACCGCGCCCGCGGCCCGCAACCTGGCCGCCTCCACGACGGGATCGTCGCTGGGGAAGGTGACGAGATCCAGATGGAGACGGCTGCGCTCACTCGGCGCCGCCGGCTCGAGCAGGAATTCCAGCCACGGGCCCTGCCCGGTAGCTGCGCGGATACCCGCGTAGCGGGCGGTCCGGTGGGTGAGCGGCCAGCCGCAGGCGGTGGACCAGAATTCGGCCAGCCGCGACGGGTCCCGGGTATCCATCACGATGGCCGCGACCGCGCCGGTGTCCACGTACTGCTCACGCGGCTCCAGCACACAGAACTCATTGCCCTCGGGATCGGCCAGCACCGTCCACGGCACCGCGCCCTGGCCGATGTCCAGCCGGCGGGCGCCCAGGGCCAGCGCCCGGTCCACCTGCAGCCGCTGATGATCCAGCGAGCGGCTGCACAGATCCAGGTGGATGCGGTTCTTGGCGGTCTTGGGCCGCCGCGACGGGAGGAAGGTGAGCGCCACATCCGGAGCATCCGGGTCCGGTGCGGCGACATCGACCTCGCCGGGCCGGTCCACCGTCACCTCCCAGCCCAGCAGCTCGGCCCAGAACCGGGCCGCCGCCCTGGGCTCGACCGCATCGAACACCACGCAGGCCAGACGGGTGGACATCTTTTCACGGTAACCGGCGGGTGGGGTGGCGCGTATCAGGTTTCGGCGAACCGGTAACGGGCGCGCCGCAGGTCCACCCGGCCGTCCGCGATCGGACAGCCCTCCGCGGCCAGCTCGGCCAGCTGCCGATGCGCCAAATGTGGTGCGGGCGTGCCGTTTGCGCGCAGCACCCGGTGCCACGGCAGGTCCGCGGAATCGGTGCGCATGATCCAGCCGACCGTGCGGGGCGTGGACAGACCCGCCGCGGCCGCGATATCGCCGTAGGTGGCGACGCGGCCGGGCGGAATGGCCGCGACCAATTCACGCACTCGCTCGACTTCGGCTTCGGTGGTTGGCATTTCGCGCCTCCTGGGTCAGAGCAGGGCACGGACCAGCGCGGCGGTCCGCACCGGCCGCGCCTGCGCGACCATGTGGTCGCAATCGAATTCGTGGACGGTGAGCCGGTCACCCAGATGAGCGGTGAGCGCCGCACGGAAGTCCGGAGACACCAGCGGCGGGTTCACTTTCATCGCCTGCACCATGACCGTCGGCATCTCGCGGGGCGGCAGCACGAAGTCCCGGGCGATCTCACCCCAGAAGGCGATGATCGCCGGCATGGTCATGCGCCAGCCCACCCGGCCGTTCGCGGTGGGCACCAGGTGCTCCGCCAGTTCGGCATCCAGGATCGCCGGGTCCACCTCGGCCCAGGACGTCTCCAGCTTGTCGAACCGGGCCTGTTCGAGGCTCTCGTAATCCGGCGCCGCCAGCATGGAATTCGCGATGGTCAGCATGCGCTCGGGTTCCAGGCCGATGGCCGGATCCAGCAGTACCAGCCCGCGCACCAGCTCCGGGCGGCGATGCGCCAGATGCACCGCGGTGGCCGCGCCGAACGAATGCCCGAGCACCACCACGGGTTCGCACGTCTCGTGCTCCAGCAGCGCCGCGAGATCATCGACGAGAGTTTCGAAATCCCACGGCGGCACGCCGGGCGACCTCCCGTGCCCCCGCAGATCCGGTGCAATGATCCGGACATCGGGGAGATGCTCGTCGGCCAGCGCCTGCCAGCGCCGGCCGTGGCCCGTCAACCCGTGCAACGCCAGCACGACCGGACCGGTCGGGGGACCGAAACGATGACTATGAAGCTCCACCACGCTGCCCATTCTGCTGCCTGCGCCCGATATGAACAGCTTCCGGACTGTGATCGGCGGCACGGCCAACTCATGGCAAACGAAACCTGTCGGGGCGGTCTGTTGAAATAGCCGACGTGATGCGATCGGATAGCTCGGTGCAATTGGTGCGCCGGGCCGAGGCGGAGATCCCCTCACGGGAGTGGGACGCCGCCCTCCGACCGCTGTTCGACGACCTCGGCGCCGACCCCGGCTGGCAGCCCTGGCAGGTGCTCGGCGGACCCGGGACCGGCAAGACCGCGCTGCTGGCCGATGTGGCCGCCGCGCGCATCCTGGCCGGGGCCGCACCCGAATCGGTGCTGGTGCTCACCTACACCAAGCGCGCCGCCACCGCCGTGCGCGCCGCCATCACCGCTCGCGTCGCCGCGGCCGATCCGGAACTGGGCGGGGTGCCCGGCGCCACCCGCGGGCCGCTGGTGCGGACCATCCACTCCTACGCCTTCGGACTGCTGCGCTCCTTCGCGGCGGCGCACGGCAATCCGCCGCCGCGCCTGCTCACCGGATCCGAGCAGGACATCGTGGTGCGCGAACTGCTGCGCGGCGACCTCGCCGACGGCGCCGCCGCATGGCCCGAAAGGCTGCATCCCGCGCTGCCCACCGCCGGGTTCGCCGAACAATTGCGGGACCTCATGCTGCGGGCCACCGAACGCGGTCTGGGGCCCGAGGATCTCATCGAACTCGGGCGCACCCACGGCCATCCGGAATGGGTCGCCGCCGGGCGCTTCGCCGAACGTTATGAGCAGATCATGATGCTGCGCTGGTCGGTCGGCATGGACGTGCCCGAGGCCAGCGCCCCCGCCCTCGACGCCGCCGAACTCGTCACCGCCGCCCTCGACAGCTTCTACACCGACCCCGAACTCCTTGCCGCCGAACGCAATCGGCTGCGCTGCATCCTCGCCGACGATGCCCAGCACCTCGATCCCCATGCCGCACAGCTCATCCGCGCCCTGGGCAGCGGCGCCGCCACCACGGTCATCGCCGCCGACCCCGACCAGGCCGTCTACACCTTCCGCGGCGCCGACCCCCGCTTCGCCGCCGACCCCGACGCCCCCGCCGACCGCCGAATCATCCTGCGCCACAACCACCGCTCCACCCCGGCTATCCAGGAAATAGCCGACCGCATAGCCGCCCGCCTCCCCGGCGCCGCGCCCCACCGCACTCCACCGGCCGATTCCCGCCCCACTGCCGCCACCTTCGATTTCCTCCACGAGATCGCCGCCGGCCTCGTGGACGGCGACGAATCTCGCGGTGCCACAACCCCGCCGCACATCGACGGCCCGGCCGGCACATCGGGACCGGACGACGCGACGTCCACGACCGTCAACCGCGGCACGCGCCGTTCGAACGGCATCCGGCCCGCCGCCGCGGCCCCGCCGCACCCGAGGGTCGCCGGCGATCGGGGCGGCACCGGGCGCAGTCAGGCCGGAGCGAGCGATTCGGCGCGGCGCTCGGCCGGCGGTACCGATGAACACGGTCGATCCGAGAATGCCCGGGGCGGTACGCACTCCGGTGGCGAGGTGCGGGTGCAGGTGCTGACCACACCGGCGAAGGAGGCGGCACTGATCGCAGATCATCTGCGGCGCGCGCATCTCACCCACGGGGTGCCCTGGTCGCACATGGCGGTGATCGTGCGGTCGGTGCCGCTGTCGCTGGCGCCGCTGCGGCGGGCGCTGCTGGCCGCCGGTGTGCCGGTGCGACAGCCGCCGGCGGATGTTCCGCTCGCGCGGCGGCGGGGCGCGGTGTGGATGTTGCTGGCGCTGCGGGCCGTAACCGCGGGCGATCCGACCTCGGTGCGGCATCCGCGGCCGATTGCGTTCACCGCCGACGACGCGCTCGACCTGCTGGCCGGCCCGCTGGGCGGGGCCGACCAGATCAGCCTGCGGCGGCTGCGGCGCGGTATCCGGCGCACGGTCATGGAGCTCGGATATCCGGAGCGTGCGACCGAGGACGATGCCGAGCGTGATTCGATCGGTGCGGCCGAATCCGAAGCGATGGAATCAGATCCGACAGACAGCGGGCGACCCGCCGAGTTGCCCGGTGCGGGTACGGGCTCGTCGTCCGCTGCCGCACCACCGCGTGGCGACAGCCCGGTCCGGCCGCTACCGGACGCCGAATTCGACCCTGGCGCGGAGCGATTCGCCGACCTGGATCGGTCGTCGGCGGAGATTCTGCGGGATCTGCTGGTGGGGGCCGGGAATCGGGTGGTGCTGGAGAAGCTCACGCCGGTGGAGGCCGCGCCGCTGCGGCGGGTGCTGCAGGCGCTGGGGCGGGCGCGGAAGGTGCGGCGGGACGGGGGCGGGCTGGAAGACGTGATGTGGGGGGTGTGGACGGGCTCCACGCTGGAGCGGCGGTGGGTGGGGCAGTCCGAGCGCGGGGGAGCGGTCGGGATGCAGGCCGATCGGGACCTCGACGCGGTGGTCGGGTTGTTCGAGGCGGCCGCGGCGTATGTGGACCGGCTGCCGCGCGCCACCATCGAAGGATTCGTGGAATACCTGGAGCAGCAGGAGATTCCGCAGGACAGCGCGCCGGTCACCGATCCGGGCGAGGCGGTGACCATCTGCAGCGCGCACGCGGCCGCCGGGCGGGAGTGGGACACCGTGGCAGTGGCGGCCGTGCAGGAGGGCATCTGGCCCAATCTGCGGCCGCGCGGCACCCTGCTCGGCGTCGAGGATCTGGTGGATCTGCTTGCGGGCGTGGGCGGTTCGGGGGAGAAGGTGAGCCGGGCCGCACCGCTGCTGGCCGAGGAGCGGCGATTGCTGCTGGTGGCGTGCAGCCGGGCGCGCCGGTCGCTGCTCGTGACCGCGGTCGAATCCGTCACGGGGGACCAGGATCTGGTGCCGTCGCGGTTCCTGGCCGACATGGACGGCGAGGCCGCCGACGGGCAGCCGGGCCGGATCCCGCCGCCGGTGGACCCGGGCCGCGCCCTGGCCATGCACGCCCTCATCGCCGAATTGCGCGCCGCCGCCTGCGATCCCGAGACCGCGCCGCAGCGCCGGCTGCGCGCGGCCCGGCAGCTGGCGCGGCTGGCGGAGGCCGGGGTGCGCGGCGCGCACCCGGACGACTGGTACGGCACCGCGGAGCTCTCCTCCACGAACGCGCTGTGGGACAGCGAAGACGGCGCGATCTCGCTGTCGCCGTCCACCGTGGATCAGCTGAAGACCTGCCCGCTGCGCTGGGCGCTGGAGCGGCACGGCGGCGGGGACGGCGAGAACCCGCACGCGCTCAAGGGCAATCTGGTGCACACCCTGGTACAGGCGCTGGCCGGGCAGGTCAGCGAGGACCAGGTCAAACAGGCCCTGGCCAAGGCGTGGAAGAAGGTCGACCCCGCCGCCCGCGACGGCGAGAACTGGCACTCCCGGGCGGAACTGCGCCGCACCGAGACCATGGTCGACACCTTCCTGGCCTGGCTGCGCAATACCCGCGACGAGCTCACCGCCATCGGCGTCGAGGTGCCGGTGGACTGCGTGCTGCCCGCCCGCGGCCCCGGCGAACAGCCGGTGCGGATCAGCGGACGGGTCGACCGGGTGGAGCGAGATGCCCTGGGCCGCTTCGTCATCGTCGACGTGAAGACCGGCAAGACCCCCATCTCCAAGCAGGCCGCCGAGGAGCACGCACAGCTGGCCACCTATCAGGTCGCCGCCGCCGAGGGCGCGCTCGGCGAGGGCGAGCCCGGCGGCGCGCGCCTGGTCTACGTGGCCAAGCCCAGCAGCAAGGAGGGCGCGACCCAGCGCGCCCAGCCGCCGCTGGACGCGGACGGAATCGAGACCTGGCGCACCGTCATCCACGACGCCGCCGATGCCTCCAAGGGCCCCAGCTATCTCGCCATGCGCAATGACGGCTGCCGTCACTGCAAGGTCGCCGGCAGCTGCCCCGTGCAGGACACCGGCCGGCAGGTGACGGACCAGTGAATGCGGCATCGCGTAGCGATCCCGTGGGGGGTGGTGGCCGGGCGACGGGTGGGCTCACCCCGCGTCAGCTCGCCGACGCGCTGGGCCTGCCGCCGCCCACCGACGAACAAGCCGCCGTCATCGCCGCCCCGCCGGGACCCACCCTGGTGGTGGCGGGCGCGGGCGCGGGCAAGACCGAGACCATGGCCGCCCGCGTGGTCTGGATGGTGGCCAACGGCCTGGTCGAACCCGAACAGGTGCTGGGACTCACCTTCACCCGCAAGGCCGCCCAGCAGCTCACCCAGCGCATCCGCACCCGCCTGGCCCGGCTGGCCGGCGCGCCGGTGGTGCGCGACATCGACCCCACCGGCCACCTGCGCGCCCAGCTCACCTCGTCCGAACCGGAGATCAGCACCTACCACTCCTACGCGGGCCGCCTGCTCACCGAATACGGCCTGCTGCTGCCGGTCGAACCCACCGCCACCCTGCTCACCCAGACCCAGCTGTGGCAGCTCGCCTACCGGGTCGTCTCCACCTGGGACGGCGACCTCGACACCGACCGCAGCCCCGTCGGCGTCACCGAGGCCGTGCTCGCTCTCTCCGGCCAGCTCGCCGAACACCTGGTGGAACCGCACCAATTGGCCGCGGCTCACCTGGAATTGGAGCGACTCGTCCACACCCTCCCCGCCGGACCCCGGCAGAAGGGCGGCCCCAAGAAGGCTCTGCTCGACCTCCTCGAAGCCCAGCACGAGCGCGTCGCCCTGCTGCCCCTGGTGGATCGTCTCGCGGAGGAACTGCGCCGCCGCGGCGCCCTGGACTTCGGCGCGCAAATGTCCTTGTCCGCCCGGCTGGCCGCCACCCACGCGGAAGTCGGTGCGGCCGAACGCGATCGCTTCCGTCTGGTCCTCCTGGACGAATACCAGGACACCGGCCACTCCCAGCGCATCCTGCTCTCCTCCCTCTTCGGTGCGACGGCTCGACCCGACCCGGCCGCCGCGCAGCCCCGTCGGCAACCGCTGGCCGTGACCGCGGTCGGCGACCCCATGCAGTCGATCTACGGCTGGCGTGGCGCGTCAGCGGCCAATCTGCCGCGCTTCGCCACCGACTTCCCCAGTGCCCCGGGGATTCCCGCGCCGATCCTGCCGCTGCTCACCAGCTGGCGGAATCCGCCGGAGGCCCTGGATCTGGCCAACCTGGTGTCGGATCCCCTGCGCGAGCGGGCGGCGCGCGGCGGGGGCGTGACGGTGGACGCGCTGCGGCCCCGCCCGGACGCCACGGCCGGAATGGTCGCCTTGGCACTCGCGGAAACCGTTGCGGTGGAACGGGAATGGGTCGCCGAACGGATCGCCGCCGAATGGGAGACCGCGAACGACGCGGGCGACCCGCCGCCCACCTCCGCGGTGCTGGTGCGACGCAATGCCGATGCCGCCCCGCTCGCGGAAGCCCTGCGGGACCGCGGATTACCCGTGGAGATCGTCGGTCTGGGCGGGCTGCTGCACACCCCGGAGGTCGCCGATATCGTCGCCACCCTGCGCCTGATCGCCGACCCGTCGGCCGGTAGCGCGGCGGTACGCATCCTGACCGGTGCCCGCTGGCGTATCGGGGTGGCGGACATCGCGGCCCTGTCCCGCCGCGCCCGGGAGCTGTCCATCCGCCGCCCCGCCGGGCAGACCGACGCCATCACCGACACCGCCACCCTGGACGAGGCGCTGCGCGAGGTCGCGCCCGAACCCGCCGAGAAGGCCGGACTCGGCGACGCCATCGCCGATCCCGGTGAGCCGGACCAGTATTCGGCACAGGGATTCGCCCGCATCACGGCGCTCGGCCGCGAGCTCTCCGCGCTGCGCGAGCGGGCCGGGCAGCCGCTGGCCGAACTGGTCGCCGATGTGGAGCGCACCATCGGCATCGGCGTGGAGACCCAGGCCCGCCGCACCCACGCCGCCGCCGGGCGCGAGCACCTCGACGCCTTCGCCGAGGTGGTGGCCGGATACTCCGCCGACCACCGCTCCTCCCTGTCCGGCCTGCTCGACTTCCTCGCCGCCGCCGAAGAGGTCGAAAACGGTTTGGAGCCAGGCGAAGTCGAGGTCGCCCACGACCGCGTCCAGGTGCTCACCGTGCATGCGGCCAAGGGCCTGGAATGGGAGGTGGTCGCGGTCCCGCACGTGGTGGACGGCACCTTCCCGTCCGGCACCGGCACCGCCACCTGGATGGGCGCGCTCGCCGAACTCCCGACCGCGCTGCGCGGTGACCGCGAGCAGGAGGACGCCACCGACGGCGTCCCCGTCCTCGACCTGGCCGACCTCTACGACCGCGCCGACCTGGAACGCGCCCTCGACGACCATAAGAAGGCCCTCGCGGCCCGCCGCCTCGACGAGGAACGCCGGCTGTTCTACGTGGCCCTCACCCGCACCGAGCGCGCCCTGTTCGTCTCCGCCCACCACTGGTCGGAGACCGGCTCGAAACCCAAGGGCCCCTCCGCTTTTCTGCTCGAGCTCAAACAGGAGACCGAGGCTCCGGGCTCGGAGCTGGCGCGCGGTGTGCGCATCGACCGCTGGGACGATCCGCCCCTGCCCGACACCCCCAACCCCTTCACCCACAACCCGCAGACCGCCACCTGGCCGCGTGACCCGCTCGGCTCCCGCCGCGAATTCGTGGAGGAGGGGGTGACCCTGGTCAGGGCCGCTCTCGACACCCTGCGCGCCGAATCCCGCCCACAGCAGACAGAACTCGACTTCGGGCCCGAATTCGGCGGCGCCGCAGCCGAGCCCGAGGACGAGGATCCCGAAGGCTGGGCCGAGGATGTCAGCGCCCTCATCGCCGAGCACCGCGCCGCCGAACAGGCCGTGCGCGAGGTCGAACTGCCCGGCCAGCTCGCCGCCACGGCCCTGGTCGACCTGAGCGCCGATTCCGCGAAACTCGCCGCCCGCCTGCGGCGTCCGCTCCCGTACCCGCCCAGCCCCTACACCCGGCGCGGCACCGCCTTCCACGCCTGGCTGCAGCGCTGGTTCGGCGGCGCGCGCCTGCTCGGCTTCGAGGAACTGCCCGGCGCGGCCGACATCACCGACACCGATGCCGACCTCATGCGCCTGCAGGAGGCCTTCCTCGCCTCCCCGTGGGCCGACCGCAATCCGGTCGAGGTGGAGATCTCCTTCGAAACCACCATCGCGGGCACCGTGATTCGCGGCCGCATGGATGCCGTCTTCCGCCGCCCCGACGGCATCTGGGTCATCGTCGACTGGAAGACCGGCGCGGAACCGCAACGCGCCGAAGAGGATTCGGTCGCCGTCCAGCTCGCCGTCTACCGGCTGGCCTGGGCCCGTCTGGAGGCGGCTCGCAGTGGCCGCGCCGAATCCGACCTGCTGGCCGAGACGGTCGCCGCCTTCCACTACGTCCGCACCGGCCGCACCATCGCCCCCGAACACCTGCCCAGCCCAGCCGAACTCGCCGCCATCATCACCGACGCGGCCCCCCGCCGGATTCCGCCGACCCCGCCCGAACCCCCGCTCCCGCCCGAGCCGGACGACGACGACCCGGGTCCTGCCGAGCCCACCGATGTCGAAATGCTGCGTCTCCCGGCCGCTTCGGGGCGACCCGCACCCGCCGGATACGACGATGAACCCGCGCCCGGGTTCGAGCCGCCGCCCGACCCCGAAGCGTCACCCGGCTCCGATGCGCCACCGCCCTCGGCTCCGATGCCGGCCGAGCGCGCCGATGCCCGCCCGGGCTCGCACCGGGATCCGATGCCGGGCTTCGATTTCCCACCCGATTTCGAGCCGCCACCCGATCCGGAATCGGTGCCGCCGGACCCGCTGGACTGAGTCCCGGACCGCCGCGTGACTTCGCGACGCGCGCCCGCCGAAACCGCCGCACGGCGTTTCGCCCGGTACGCTCCGGACCTGTGCCGCAGCCAGAAGTGCCCGAAATGACCGGTGATTCACGTGTTCGGTGACTCCTCGCGCGGACTGGCCGGTCTCACCGAGCGGCCCGACCACGCTCTGGTCGGCGTCCTGCGGGTCCCCTCCGTCCAGTCCAGCCCCTGGTACTCCCTGGTGCGGCGGCTGGGCGTGGCGGTGCTGCTGCTGGTGGCGGCCACCCTGGTGGTGTACATCGGACGCGACGGCTACCACGACAACGCCCGCGATCGGATGGGCCTGCTGGACTGTGCCTACTACGCCACGGTGTCGCTGTCGACCACCGGCTACGGCGACATCACACCGGTCACCCCCACCGCGCGGCTGATCAATATTCTCATTGTCACGCCGCTGCGGATCCTGTTCCTCATCGTCCTGGTCGGCACCACCCTGGCGGTGCTCACCGAACGGTCCCGGCAGGCGTTCAAGATTCAGCGATGGAGGCGCACCGTGCGTAATCACACCGTGGTAGTCGGCTACGGCACCAAGGGCCGCACCGCAGTGGACGCCATGCTGGCCGACGGCGCGCAGGCCGGCGACATCGTGGTGGTCGACACCGACCCCCAGGTGCTCGAATTCGCCGCCAATGCCGGACTGGTGACGGTGCACGGCTCGGCCACCAAGTCGGATGTGTTGCGGCTGGCCGGAGTTCAGCACGCCGCGGCCGTCGTGGTGGCCGCCAACCGCGACGACACCGCCGTCCTGGTCACCCTCACCGCCCGCGAAATCAATCCCAGGGCAAAGATTTCCGCGGCCGTGCGCGAGGCCGAGAACACCCACCTGCTGCGTCAGTCCGGCGCCGACTCGGTGGTGGTGTCCTCCGAGACCGCCGGACGCCTGCTCGGCATCGCCACCACCACCCCCGCGGTGGTCGACATGATCGAGGACCTGCTCACGCCCGAGGCCGGTTTCGCCATCGCCGAACGCGACGTGGAGACCGAGGAGATCGGCGGCTCCCCGCGTCACCTGCGCGACATCGTGCTGGGCGTGGTGCGCGACGGCCGCCTCATCCGCGTCGGCGATCCCGAGACCGACGCCCTCGAGGCCGGGGACAAACTCCTCTATCTGCGCCGCGTCCACGCCTGACGATCGCGCCCGTCTAGTCTCGGGGTGTGTCAGGTTTCCAGCTGAATGCCGTTCCGGTGCTGTCCCGTACCTCACTCGACCGGGCCGAAGACCTCCGCTCCGACGAACAGACCCTGAAAGAGGGCTGGGCCCAGGCCAAACTCCTGCGGATGAACAAGCGCGGACAGGTCCGCGTCGACAACGGGACCGTGGTGCTCGAGCCCGCACTCACCCTCGCCTCCGAACGCGCGCCCGAGGCCGTCTTCCTCGGCGTGGACGACGGCACCCACCTGTGGGCCGTGCGCGACAACACCATCGAGGGCACGCTGGCCGACCTGCGCGCCTACGGCTCCACCCTGGATCTCGACGATTTCGGCACCGGCCTGCTCTCCACCGCCATCGCCCTGCTGAACTGGCACGACAAGGCGGCCTTCAGCGCCGTCGACGGCACCCCCACCACCTCTGCCAACGGCGGCTGGTCGCGTGTCAGCGAAACCGGGCACGAGGATTTCCCGCGCACCGACCCGGCCGTCATCTGCCTCATCCACGACGGCGGCGACCGCGTGCTGCTGGCCCGCCAGCACACCTGGCCGCAGGGGTTGTTCTCGCTGCTGGCCGGTTTCGTGGAGGCGGGGGAGTCGCTGGAACGCTGCGTCGAACGCGAGATCAAGGAGGAGGTCGGCGTCGACGTCCGCGAGATGCGCTACCTGGGCAGCCAGCCCTGGCCCTTCCCGCGCTCACTCATGCTCGGCTTCGCCGCCGTCGCCGACCCGGACCAGCCGCTGTCCTTCCACGACGGCGAGATCGCCGAGGCCTACTGGTTCACCCGCGACGAGGTGCGGGCCGCGCTGGCCGCGGGCGCGTGGGGATCGCCCACCGGGGCCACCGGCGGCGAGGCGAAACTGCTACTGCCGGGGTCGATTTCGATCGCCCGGACCATTGTCGAATCCTGGGCCGCCGAAAGCTGATCGGGCACAACAAGAAGCCGCACACCTGCTGGTGTGCGGCTTCTTTCTTCATCCCCGGGGCTAGCCGATGGCGGCCAGGGCCTCTTTCACCTGGACCAGGGTGGGGTTGGTGGCCGTCGAGCCGTCGCGGTACTTCACGGTCGGCACAACGTGATTGCCGTTGTTCACGCTGCCCACGAATTCGGCGGCATCGGGGTGGTCCTCGATGTCGATCACCTCGTAGGTGATGCCGGCCTCGTCGAGCTGCTTCTTGAGGCGACGGCAGTAGCCGCACCAGGTCGTCGAGTACATGGTCAGATCGGTAGCAGTCACGGTCGGTGCAACATACTCGCCTCGGATCGTGTTCCCCGCGGAGGGTCGGTTGTGAGCCGATCGACCCTGTTCGGAACCGATCGAAGATCAGGGGTTGACGCAGAAGTACTAAGCGCGCATACTAATTGCATGACGTTCATCGCTGAAGCCTCCGCCACCTCGACCGCCACCCCCGCCGCCTTCTTCACCAAGTGGGCCGACATGGCCACCTGGCCCGAGTGGAACCAGGACACCGAGTGGGTCACCCTCGACGGCCCCTTCCAGCAGGGCGCCACCGGCACCCTCAAGCCCAAGGGCGGTCCCAAGACCAAGTTCGTCGTCACCAAGCTCACCGACACCGAATTCATCGACTCGTCCAAGCTGATCGGCGCGCGGCTGATCTTCGCCCATGAGGTCACCACCGACGGTGAGCGCACCACCGTGAAGGTCCGCATCACCATGGAGGGCCCGCTGCGCGGCCTCTGGAACAAGATCATGGGCGGCAATCTCGCCAAGTCCCTGCAGGGCGATGTCGAGGCCCTGGTCGCGGCCGCCGAGGCGGTGCTGGTATGAGCACCGGGTACTGGCTCGCGGTCGTCTCCCGCGATCATGTCCGCCGGGGTGTGGAACTCGGCTTCGCGCAGGCCAATCACGGCAAGCGCGCGGCCGTGGAACGCATGAAGGCCGGGGACGGACTGGTCTACTACTCGCCCCGCACCGGCATGCGCGAGGGCGAACCGATCAAATCCTTCACCGCCATCGGCACCGTCGCCGATGGCCCGGCCTGGCAGGTCGAGGAACAGGGCGGCTGCTTCCGCCCCT